>NZ_FUKI01000057.1:0-5237 GCF_900163755.1 Crenothrix polyspora
ACAGGCTCAGCACGAACGGTGGTGGCGTTTAAGTTGTTCAAGTTATTTCATGCACGCTCCTAAGTTGAAAACGCTGTATGTTTTAAACGCGTTTAATAGCGCGTAATAAATTACCACAAAATAATTCTTTGCCGGTTTTTGCTGGCAGCCAAAGTTGTTTTATATCTACCTGCGGGGCAGAAAAATAGCTATTGGCAGCGACGGCTAAATCGGTTAATGCTATCTTGGGAGAATAGGTATTTAAAATTAGAAATGCGCCTTGATTCATCAGTTCATGCGCGGTTTCTAACAAGCGTGGCAGATGATTTTCCAATATCCATTTTTCGCCATTAGCGCCTAATCCCCATGCGGGCGGATCCATAATAATGCCATCGTAGGTGTTACCACGTTTTAATTCGCGCTGAGCAAACTTTAACGCATCCTCAAGCACCCATTTAATATCGGTAAGTTGACTATGCTCCATATTGCCTTTAGCCCAGCTAATCATTTGTTTAACCGAATCGACATGCACCACGTCTGCACCATTGCTACGAGCAACTAAAGAAGCCGCCCCTGTATAAGCAAATAAATTTAAAATTTTCTGACCCGCACGCGTGTGATTTTTAATAAAGCGCCAATTAGCGTGTTGTTCTGGAAATAATCCTACATGCTTAAATTTAGTAAGTTTCAGATTAAAACTCAAATTATCATAGCTGATAGACCAATGCTCAGGCGCATTTGCTTTAATATTTAACCAACTGCCTTGTGTTGAAGAATGCTCTTGAAATTCCCAATGCGCGCTCTGTTGCCAGTGACTGTTCGGCCATTCTGGCTTAAAAACCGCTTGAATATCTGGACGTATGGTAATGATTTGTCCCCAACGCTCTAGTTTTTTGCCATTGCCTGCGTCAAGTAGTTCGTAATCAGACCAAGATGCGCTATATTCGCGTTGCGAGATCGTGCATTCAGGTGATTTGTATGGGTTTTTTGTCACTGCTGTCCTTCGTATTTTCAAAATTTTGACATAGCTGTGTATTTAATTTATTGATTTTTATAACTGTGCTGTTTTGTGGGGACTACCCGAAATACACTCAGAAAAGTCGGTAAAAGAGATTAGGAATCCCCCGCCATCTTCAACTGATAGGGGGTTAATTTCAAAAGTATATTGCTTTAAATCTCTCATAATTCACGCCATCAAAAAAACAACCAATTGATGTAAATGGGTTTTGTAGGTCGATGTATGGGAATATTGGCAGAATATCAATTGATAAGGTGTAAACTTTGTGTCCCATTACGCACAGCATCCGTTACTAGCCGCCGGTCGAAGGTTGCTAGCTGCCCATTGTTAGCATACGCCAGTGCTAGAAGATAACTATCAGTTACCTGGCCGGAACTGAGTAGGCGCGCCGAATCTATTTTTTCACTATCTAACAGGCTGATGTTGTCAGCCCAGAATCTATGGCCTGGAAGTGCGCATAATCCTTGCATCAAATGCACTACCGCCGCTGGTGTACTGAGGGAATTAGGGTAGCTAGAATGCCCGACGATACGCAGTACACCATTCTCTGTTAGCGGACAGGTTGCCCAAGCCTGCTGTCCGTAAACTAAAAACCATTCATGTGCAGCATCGTGTTGAATATGAGCGGGATCAATCAGGGCGATTAATACGTTAACATCAAGCAGGAAAACGGTCATGGCAATTCATCGCGTAACTGGTTCACCAATTCGGGCGTTACGGGCGTGGCTCCGGTACGCATAGGCAATAGAGGAATGCCATTGCGCATATTATTACTGTGCGTAACAGGCGGCAGCAGTGCTTGGCGAGTGAGGGCTGAAATAACTCCCCCAACACTTTTATGTTGCTGAAATGCTAGTGCTTTGACGGCTGCAAGTACATCATCATCGATGGATAAGGTTGTTCGCATATTTGTTCTCCTGAAGTTTGCATCAAACATCACGCATCATACATCAATTGAGTGAATGAAGAAACAGCAAAGCAAATTCTGATTAATATCAGTTAGCTTTTATATCCGCCAGCAAATTCTGTTTTATACGGGCTATTTCAGTAGGATAATCCAGTTTTGTGCTGAATTGAGTAGGCGGCGTTTTAGGCGTGTTTGCCAGTATTTTTTCAATGTCGTTTAAATGCTGTAGAGCTTCTGCATAATAACCCTGCGATGCGAGAACACTTACTTGCACCAAGCCATGCTCCACATTCTGTGTTAAATCCAATACGGTTTTGTATTCGGCAAGGGCTTCTTTGGGTTGATGGGTGACTGCAAAAATCTGCCCTTCAAGATGGTGCGGTTGAAAAAGTAAACGCTGGTCGCTTACCACACCAGGATTGGTTAATAAAATATCTAACAATTCTAACGCGTTGTTACCGTTTAAGCCTTTACATTCTGGGCTAAGCAAGGTATCCACAGTGGCCTGTAATATATTAAAGTGATAAGCGTTAAACACCAGTGTTTGAGACAGTTGTTTAATGTCGTTAAATTCCGCAACCGACACACCGTTTACACGGCATTTTAAACCTAGCCAATGCCAGTGCAAATCCAGGCTATCGGTCACTGTGAGTTTAGCCTGACTGAGCAATTGCAGGGCAGCCAAATCATTACCTTTACTTTCTAAGCTAAGGGCAGCGGTACGTTGTGCGCGAGATGAATGTGGGTTTTGTTTTGCCCAAAACAGCGTTAAGGCCAGTTCGTTGCCCCACAGGGTACTGAGTTGATAAGTGAACAACGGGCATATCACTAACACAGCGATAATACCGCCTTTAATTAAACGATTACTTTGGGTGACGAAAAAATACCCAGCTGGCATAAACAGAAAAATAGCAGGTAAATAATTTCGGTGTTCGAAATATAATTCCAAGCCTATTGTTGTTGATTCCAGGACATGACCCGCGAAGAAAAACAACATGGCTAGTGCAAAAAAAGGCAAGCGTTTACGTAAACTCAATGCAGCCGAAATTAAGCCTACAATAAATAGCACGCAAAATAATGTTGTGTGTGGATTCCACAAATTTTTGGAAACGGTGATGTTCTCGTTAAGTATGCCGGGATACGATAACTTGGGAATTATCAAGTAATATAAATATTCTGTGACTATCCGGCTTTCAGTCAGTAAGCGTTCGGGCAGATTAAAGTTACGATTTCCAAAGGGGTGGGTAAAAGTATAAGAGTTAATGTCATGGATTAATATGCCAATAACACCCAAGCTGGGTAATACTAGGAATAACCATGCCCAATAACGGTTAAGTGGTTTTGCCGTGGAGCTAGGGTGTTTGAAAATGCACAGTTCTACGCAGGCAACCAACAGAGGCAGCAGCACACCATTTTCTTTGCTTAAAATAGCCAGCAGCGTGCCCAAACCCAGCGCCACACTCATAGTAATATAAGCCTTACGGCTATCATGCGCCAAACCTAAGCGGCCTTTGCAATACAACCACAAGCCAGCAATGGAAAAAAAGGCGCTTAACATGGCCATGCGTTGCACTACGTACAATACGGTAGACACCATAAACGGGTGCAGCAACCAAAAGCTGGTGGTAATTAAGGCGGCAATAAAGGCTTGTTGGGGTTTAAGGTTAACACTAATAAACAGCAACCGGCACAACAAAAATAAAAACACACCGCTTAAGCCGTGCAGTATGACGTTGGTAACTTTAAAGGGGTACGGGTCGGTGGGCCAGTTAGTGCCATTAAGGAGAAAACTTAACAGGCTAATGGGTCGCCCAGTAGGGCCTGCTATGCCGTTGCCGACAAATTTAATGAAGGTATCGAGGTTTCTAACGCCGTTGTATTTGCCGAGTTTATTGATATTAGCAAAGTCATCAAATAAAAAGCTACCCGTTAAACCAGGATGATATATCCAAACATAAAGACAGAGAATAACAACCAAAAAAAATTGAGGTATGGATTTTAACACGTTGTCATCATAATAAAAATGCCCTATAACATTAAGAAACAGGGCATTGTTGTTTAAAGAATTAAGTATTAAAGATTATTGTGGATCACCTTTTTTACAGTTATTTGGTAAATATTTTTCATCAGCATTTGAATAGCAAGACCATTCAATTGAACCAGCATGGGTAATAGGACTTAACTGTAAAATTTTGCCTTGTATGCCTTGTGAAATACCAGCTTGCATTTTTGCTGTAATTATACCCTTGGTTTTCTTGGTCGCTGTAGCATCGCCATCACCACCGATACCTACCGTCGCCACATATTTACCTTTTATATCTCCGGCAGTAGCAACATGTGCATCAGAATTAGCATTGGGGAAATCACCTTTTGACCCCCAATATTCAGCTATAGCTGTTTTAGGCCCAGCAACCAAACTCATCGCTTCGGTCATTTGCGATCTAGCAATGTAATCTTGATAAGCGGGTATTGCAATCGCTGCTAAAATACCAATAATGGCAACAACAATCATTAATTCAATTAAGGTAAAACCTTGTTGTACTTTTTGCATTTGGGTTTTCATGGTATTTTCCTAAGTGTGGGTAATAAAAAAATAAGCGGTTCAATGTGTTTAATGCACGAGTCATGCCAGTTTTTATTTTTACTGAAATATAACGTAAAATTTAAAAAATACAAATAAAAAACAATAGATTAAATGTTTTTATTTTAGCGTAGATCGTATTCTGAACGCACGAGATATATTAGTGAGATTGATATTTTATGTCACTATGTGACATAAAGTGTCACATAGTATGTATGAAATAATATGAAAAAACACAGGGAACAATAAATTTGCTGAGTAGCCGTAAAATTAAATTTATCCTGTTCTGCCTAAAAAATTACTGACCGAACAATGCTTTTAAGTTCAGCTAAGACGGTTTGTTTTTCTTACAATACCACTGCTTCGCGATGTGTTCATGGCTTGTTTCATCTCCTGTGTACTCATCCAGCTGGATAAGACGGTACTGTCATTCAATTGTCCACCGTCTTTGAATACTTAATTAATGCTACCTATTCAGCAAGGCCTTCAACCGCTCTACTTCAGCTAAGGCAGCTTGTTCACGCTGTTGAGCGATCTGTTCACGTTGCTGGGCAGCCCGTTTTTCTTGCAAGGCAGTGTCTTTCTCTTGCAGTGCAGTGTCTTTTTCTTGCAAGGCAGTGTCTTTTTCTTGCAAGGCAATGTTCTTTTCCCGCAATGCTACTGCTTCGCGTTGCTTGGCTTCTTCGGATTCAAGTTGCATAGTCCGCTGTTGACGCAAATATTCTTGCCGAGCTTGATATTGAAAGTATCGG
>NZ_FUKI01000057.1:5246-85493 GCF_900163755.1 Crenothrix polyspora
CATGGCTTGTTGCATCTCCTGTGTACTCATCCAGTTAGATAAGACGGCACTGTCATTCAATTGTTCACCGTCTTTAAAAAATTTTAGCCAACGCTGGTCTTCGCGTTCAATCTGGCTGACATTAAACTTGCTCAATTCCAACAGCCAAATACCACCGTGCTGGTTAAATACCCGTCCCTGCTCGTCACGCATTTTATAGTGATGCATATACTCACTATCGTCAGATAACAACTTTTCAGCCAGCAGCCAAATCGAATACGTTGGCCTAAGTAAACTGTAATTTTGTCCACTTTTAAGCTGTTGGCTGTAAATGTCAGTCCAGTTATACAGAATTCGTTCTGGCAAGCCGGTGTAACTAACAAGTTGGATTTCGATTTGGTAGAATCGATCATGGCTGTCTTTGGCTTTAACATCAACAACGCTAAGCTTATCGCTCAGAAATTCTTTATCATTGTAAGGATTAATAATATCCACCGAAACCAAAGGTTCCGCCAGTTCTTGCCCTAAAAAAGCATTCAGAAAATGGATTAACAGATTACGATTTTCATCGCTACCTAATAATGCTTTGAAGACACAGTCAATCTTAGGATCAATAGCGTGTTTCATAAACGTATGGTTACCATAAATTAAGTTTTGGACATGATAATTGAGTTTACAGGGTCTTCAACCGTTCTATTTCAGCTAAGGCCGCTTGTTCGCGCTGCTGTGCTTGTATCAATATTTGCCGAGTTGCTTCTAATTCAAAGTAAATAGTCCGCTGTTCATTAAAATGTTCTTGTCGCGCTCTATACAAATCATATTTGGATAATTCTTCTCTAGGCTCTTCTTCTGTAAAGGTATTCATGATTTGCTTTATCTCCTGAGAAATCATCTAATCGGGTAAGGTGTCGTCAGTTAGGTATTCGTTAAAGTGCTGAACTAATTTTATTGACCAAGTAATGCTTTCAGGCGGGCTATTTCGGCTAAAGCAACATCTTCACGTTGCATTGTTTGTGCTAATGCCAATCTTAATGATTGTACAGACTGCAACAATTGACGCTGGATAGTCAGTTGTTCACGATAATATTCTTCGCGAGCACGATTTCTGCTCTTTTCGCGCTCCTCTTCTGTAAAAGAAGTTAGTGTATTCATGGCTTGTTTTATCTCCTGAGTTGTTATCCAATCGAATAAAGTGTTGTCATTTAATCGCTTATCATCTTTGAAAAATTGTAATCACGTTTATTGCCTTAACAATGCTTTCAGGCGTTCTATTTCAGCTAAGGCCGCTTGTTTTTCCTGTAGCGCAGTTTCTTTTTCTTGCAATGCGGTGTCTTTTTCTTGCAGTGCAATGTCTTTTTCTTGCAAGGCAATGTTCTTTTCCCGCAATGCTACTGCTTCGCGTTGCTTGGCTTCTTCGGATTCAAGTTGCATAGTCCGCTGTTGACGCAAATACTCCTGACGAGCTTGATATTGAAAGTATCGGTGTTCTTTTTCTGAAAAAGCAGTTAATGTATTCATAGCTTGTTGCATCTCCTGTGTACTCATCCAGTTAGATAAGACGGCACTGTCATTCAATTGCTCACCGTCTTTAAAGAATTTTAGCCAACGCTGGTCTTCGCGCTCAATCTGGCTGACATTAAACTTGCTCAACTCCAACAGCCAAATACCACCGTGCTGGCTAAATACCCGTCCCTGCTCGTCACGCATTTTATAGTGATGCATATACTCACTATCGTCAGATAACAACTTTTCAGCCAGCAGCCAAATCGAATACGTTGGCCTAAGTAAACTGTAATTTTGTCCACTTTTAAGCTGTTGGCTGTAAATGTCAGTCCAGTTATACAGAATTCGTTCTGGCAAGCCGGTGTAACTAACAAGTTGGATTTCGATTTGGTAGAATCGATCATGGCTGTCTTTGGCTTTAACATCAACAACGCTAAGCTTATCGCTCAGAAATTCTTTATCATTGTAAGGATTAATAATATCCACCGAAACCAAAGGTTCCGCCAGTTCTTGCTCTAAAAAAGCATTCAGAAAATGAATCAATAAATTCTGGTTTTCTTCGCTACCCAGCAACGCTTTGAAGACACAGTCGATTTTAGGGTCAATAGCGTGTTTCATAAGATTATAATCAATAAACAGTTAAGAACAAGCCTGGAAGCTACAGGCTAAATAATGCTTTTCGACGTTTTTTAACACGAGTACAACAGTCAAGTTGAAATATCGACTATTGTTTTTCATGATAATATCGTCGTTTAGATTTATAAGAAAAATAGTTGATCCTTAACAAAATAAGCTAATCTACTGATATATCTTACAACAAGATGATAACGCAGCTAATGCACTGCATCATTCTTAATATTGGGCGCTCTTCTTGTACTGTTTTTTATATTCATTGTCAATCTTTGCTTTATGGATTACGTATTTCCACAAAAAAGCCCGCATCGCACTAAAAAAGGCGTGCTACTTGGCCTACACTTCATGTCTTTTGTCCGATGATATATAACCTAGCTTACCACCCCAATTTAACCTGCCCAACCAATGTTGTTTTTACAGTTGATATACTGTGTTTATCCGGTGTTGGGCTACAGCTTAACTACTGTTTACAAGGTAATTTACAGCACTTGCGCATCCCTGAAACACAACCGCCTGCAATGATCGATGGCTTGTGGGAACACACCTGTTTTGAAGTGTTTATTGCTACAGAAGGTGATAGTGCTTATCAGGAATTCAATTTTTCACCGTCTGGGCAATGGGCTAACTATGTGTTCAGCGATTACCGCCAGCGCCGCGCTTGGCATTCAGATCATGTGTATGCGCTTGATATTGTACGCAGCAATACCGATTTACAGATGAATGTCATTATCCCGTTAAATGAATTAGCCCTGATAGATAACAGCAAAACCGTGCAGATTGGCATAACGGCGGTGCTGGAAACCGCCAACGGCGAGCTTTCATATTGGGCATTGCATCACCCCGCAAAAACACCGGACTTTCATCAGCGCGACGGTTTTATTTATTCTTTAGCACCACACTCACTATAAGCACCATGAAATTTGGCATAGATCGATTACTTGAAGATTCTACCCTGCGTTTACCCTTAAAAGGTAAGCGCGTGGCTTTGTTAGCACACCCTGCATCAGTTACCCACGATTTAACCCATACACTGGATGCGCTGGCACGTTTGTCCGATATAACCTTAAGCGCCGCCTTTGGCCCACAGCACGGGCTGCGTGGTGACAAGCAAGATAATATGATGGAATCGCCGGATTTTATCGATCCAGTGCTGAATATTCCCATCTTCAGTTTATACGGTGACGTGCGCTTTCCTACCGATGCCATGATGGCTACCTTTGATGTCCTGCTGGTAGATTTGCAAGATTTAGGCTGCCGTATCTACACGTTTATCACCACGTTGCGCTACGTGCTGGAAGCTGCCGCTAAGCATCATAAAACGGTATGGATATTGGATAGACCTAATCCGGTTGGTCGCCCAATAGAAGGCTTTACCTTGCGAACTGGTTGGGAAAGTTTTGTCGGCGCAGGCGCTATGCCCATGCGACATGGCCTAACAATGGGAGAAATAACCCAGTGGTTTATTAAAACGTTGGCGCTGAATGTCGATTGCCAAGTGATCACCATGCAAGGCTGGCAACCTGAAACAGCGCCAGGGCATGGTTGGCCGCTGGGCGAACGGGTATGGATTAATCCTAGCCCCAATGCCCCCAATTTAGGCATGGCACGGTGTTATGCCGGCACGGTAATGTTAGAAGGTGCGACGCTTTCTGAAGGGCGTGGCACCACACGGCCACTGGAATTATTTGGTGCGCCGGATATTGATGCTGGACGCATCATTAAAACCATGCGAAACATGGCACCGCAGTGGCTACAAGGCTGTCGCTTACGTGAATGCTGGTTTGAACCCACCTTCCACAAACATGCCCATCAACTGTGTGCCGGTGTGCAGATACATGTAGAAGACGCGGCTTACGATCATGACGCATTCCGTCCCTGGCGCTTACAAAGCTTGGCATTTAAGGCGATACGCACCTTACAGCCGGATTATCCACTGTGGCGAGATTTTCCGTATGAATACGAGTTGGATCGTTTGGCAATTGATGTTATCAATGGCTCGCCATTACTGCGTGAATGGGTAGATGATGCACAAGCGACACCCGACGATTTAGAAGCCCAAGTACAAGTCGATGAAAAAGCCTGGGATGAGCAACGGCAAGCATTTTTATTATATTAGCCTACCTTGGTGTAATCCTGAGATTACCCATAACTCCACTCACAGAAATACTATCAATCTTTCGACGGTAAGCTGCGCGAAATGATTTCGACGGCTTACAAGACACGGCAATGATATGCGCTATAATGCCCGTGTTTTAAGCGACTGTAGGATACGGTAATGGCTCAAATTCTTCAAATACATCCGGAAAATCCGCAGTTGCGACTTATTCATCGCGCCGTGGATACACTCCGTAGTGGCGGGGTTATTGTTTACCCCACCGAATCGTCTTATGCACTCGCGTGTCAGGTAGACGACAAAAACGCTCTGGATAAAATACGCCGTATCAGGCAGTTGAGTGACAAGCATAACTTTACCTTGTTATGCAAAGACTTGGCGCAAATATCCATGTTTGTCAAACTCGGCAACGATGCCCATCGTTTGATAAAATCGTTAACACCTGGACCATTTACCTTCATTCTGGATGCCACCCGCGAAGTGCCGCGACGTTTACAACATCCCAATAAAAAAACCATTGGTGTGCGTATTCCTAGCCATCCTATTGCGCAATTATTAATTGCAGAACTGGGCGAGCCGCTGTTCACCTCCACTTTAGTAATGCCTGGCGACACCGAAGCCATGAGTGATCCTTATGACATCAGGGAAAGATTAGAGTATGAAGCCGATTTAATTATAGATGCCGGCATTATTCCATTTGAATCCAGCACCATGATTGAATTTACCAAAACCGGCGCAGAAATTATTAGACAAGGCATAGGCTTAGCGCCCATGCTAAATTAGAGAGACCCTATTATGATGGATGAACTGTCGCTATTGCAGCGCATAGTAGTGTGGATATTGCCGGTTATTTTTGCTATTACCGTCCACGAAGTGGCACACGGTTGGGTGGCGCAACGCTACGGCGACAATACCGCATCCGCACTCGGTCGGTTGACACTTAATCCTATTAAGCACATGGATTTGGTTGGTACGATTATTTTGCCTGGTTTATTATTGTTAACCGGTACGGGTTTTGTTTTTGGCTGGGCTAAACCCGTGCCGGTGGATGTACGCAATTTTAAAAATCCACGCCAAGATATGGCTATCGTAGCGCTGGCAGGACCAGTGTCTAATTTATTGATGGCATTGGCCTGGGCGTTATTAGCCCGCGTAGGGGTTATTGTTAACGTGGAAAGCATCTCCATGCCACTTATTTATATGGGCATTGCCGGTATTTCTATCAATATCGCCTTGGCGGTGCTTAACTTATTACCCATTCCACCCTTAGACGGCAGTCGTATTCTGACCGGTATGTTACCATCACGATTGGCCTGGCAATATAACCAGCTAGAACGTTATGGTTTTATTATTTTGTTAGTATTGCTGTATACCAAAATCCTCAACGTGGTGTTGGAATACCCCATGTATATTGTTCAAAATATGTTTATGTCCATTGCTGGGCTATAGTTTGTTAAAATTACCCTACACAGAGACTAAAATTATTTTTGTTTGGAGATAACTATGACGATTCAAGCATATATTTTTTTACCTGACGAAATATTTAATGAATTACAGCGTCGTGCGCCACAGCCAGAAAATCGTTCTGGTCTTGTTGCCGAAGCATTACGCTGTTTTTTCGCCACGCATAACGAATCTAGTAATGAGTTAGAACAAATTAACCTCCATGCGGAAGAGTTGAATCAGGAAGCCGCCGATGTACTGACTTATCAGATGAGTTATGAAAAGAGGTGACTTATATCGAGTGACTCATCCTACCACTCGCGATCCAAAACGTTCAAGAGTTTTTGTTATTGTTAGTCGTCAAATTTTGATTGATTCACAATTTTCAACTGTCATTTGTGCGCCTATTTATACCCAATATCATGGCTTTTCTACCCAAGTTCATGTTGATATTGACGACGGATTAAAACATTCAAGCAGTATTCATTGCGATGAGCTGATTAGTTTGCCCAAATCTGTGCTAACCGATTATATAGGCGTATTGTCAATTTTTAAACTTACCGAGCTAAATAATGCATTGAAAATTGCATTAAGTCTTGAATTGTGACTGATTCCAGCCTTGAAATACCACTTACCGAGCCAACACCCGTCTTACTACCCGCGTATGCGATGGTGAACGGCGAACCGTTTGCACAACTCCCCGATGATTTATATATTCCGGCCAATGCGCTGGAAGTGTTTTTAGAGCTATTTGAAGGCCCGCTGGATTTGTTGCTGTACTTGATAAAGCGGCAAAATCTCGATATTGTTAATATCCCCATCGCACAAATTACCAAGCAATACATCCATTATATTCAAGTGATGGAGCATTTGAATCTGGAAATGGCGGCAGAGTATTTGGTCATGGCGGCCTTACTGGCCGAGATAAAATCTAAAATGCTGTTGCCCAGGCAAGTTGATGCCGAAGGTGAAGAAGATGACCCACGCGCCACCTTAATCCGCAGGTTGCAGGAATATGAACGCATCAAGCAGGCAGCAGAAGACATAGAATTATTGCCACGCTTAGAACGTGATATATTTGCCATAACTGTTGATACCTCTAGGCTGGCCATTGTTCGGCCTTTGCCGGATATTCAGCTCAAAGAAATGTTATTGGCATTTCAGGATGTATTAAAAAGAGCCGATCAACTGAGCCATCATCATATTAGTAAAGAGCCATTATCGGTGCGTGAGCGTATGAGCCGTATTTTAGACAGCTTAAGAGGCGTGGACACCCTGCTGTTTTCGCAATTATTTTTAAAAAAAGAAGGCCGAAGTGGTGTTGTGGTGTCGTTTTTGGCCATCTTGGAACTGAGCAAAGAGCGGCTAATTGACATTATTCAGCCAGAGCCATTTGCCGAGTTACGTGTTAAAACACCGTCGATCAGCAACGCTAATTAAATGCAGACAATAGCATGGACATAAAACACATCGTCGAAGCCATTTTATTTGCCACTCAAAACCCCCTGACGGCCAAACAGATTCAACAGGTATTTCCTGAAATTGAACAGCCTGAACTGGATGACATACAGCGTGCAATAGAGGCCATTACTATTGAATACCAACCCCGCCCGATTGAATTAAAACGCGTCGCCAGTGGTTATCGCTTTCAGGTTAAACCGGCGTTATCACATTGGGTGTCACGGTTGTTTGAAGAAAAGCCGCCGCGTTATTCCAGAGCATTGTTAGAAACACTGGCGATTATTGCCTATCGGCAACCGGTAACCCGTGGCGATATTGAAGATATACGTGGTGTTAGCGTCAGTTCCAGTATTATTCAAACCTTGCTAGAACGTGAATGGGTACGTGTGGTAGCTCACAAAGAAGTGCCCGGCCGACCCGGATTATACGGAACAACTAAACAATTTCTTGATTATTTTAACATATCGTCATTAAATGAACTGCCGACTATACAACAAATAGTCGATCTTGATGTATCAGTAGACCCACAACCCATGCAGGTAAAGAGTGAAGAGCAGGAAACCGAACAAAGCGCCATCAAAACCAGAGAGTCCACGTCAGAAACCATCAGCTGATAAAACACCCCGCTCGGTAGCAGAAAGAAAAAATATTGATGCTACCCAAGATGTTGGTGAGCGCGTCCAAAAAGTCTTAGCGCGAGGTGGCATTGGATCGCGTAGAGAGATTGAAGTATGGATTAGTGAAGGCCGATTAAAGCTAAATGGTAGCGTCGTTAAATTGGGTGATCGCTTAAATGTCGGCGACCATCTACTGCTTAATGATCGTTTAGTTAACTGGCAAAAATTTGCAATTCAACCAACGCGGGTATTACTGTATCACAAGCCTGCCGGTGAAGTGGTAACACGCCGTGATCCTCAAGGTCGGCCGATTGTATTTACTCAATTACCTAAATTGGCCACCGCGCGGTGGATTGCCGTAGGTCGCTTGGATATTAATACCTCAGGTTTGTTATTGGTCACTAATAATGGCGAACTCGCCAATCGTTTAATGCACCCGTCATCACAAATCGAGCGCGAATACGCAGTGCGCGTGTTAGGCGAGGTATCTGATGCCATCATCGAAAAACTGAAAAAAGGCGTGGAACTGGAAGACGGTATTGCCAAATTTGACGACATTAAATTCTATGCGGGTGAAGGCGCTAACAAATGGTATTACGTCACGGTCAGTGAAGGCCGAAATCGCTTGGTGAGACGTTTATGGGAATCGCAAGCTGTGGTGGTAAGCCGTTTAATTCGGGTACGTTATGGACCGATTGTGTTACCGGAGCGCTTAAAAAATCACTCTTTTTATGAAATTACTGACAAAGAATTAGATTTACTGTTTGAATTTGCAAAACTTGACAAAACAGATGCTGAAGTTGTCGACAAAGCGCAGAGCATTAAACCCAGCAAGCCACATAAAATCAGGCCTCGTATTCACAAACCTTAATCAGTTAATACCACCTGATTTCTACCATTGGCTTTGGCTTTATACATGGCATGATCAGCACGCTTGATAAACGCATCAAAACTGTCGTCACTGCGTAGCGTGCTAACGCCTAGACTAGCGGTAACTTTTATAGGTTTCTTATCGTACACAAGAATGTTACGCTCAATCTCTGAGCGAATTCTTTTGGCCAAAAGTTCAGCGTTTTTTAAACTCATCTGGTTAATCAAAATAACAAATTCTTCGCCACCAAAGCGGAACACGGTGTCGTTTTTACGTAAATTTTCTTTAATCAGTTTGGCGACAGCTACCAGTGTACTGTCCCCGCAATCGTGTCCGTATTGGTCATTAATGGCTTTAAAATAATCAATGTCCAAAAAAATAACCGATAAATGTGCGCTATTCAATTTTGCCCAATTCATTTCGTGCTTAACAGTATCATTAAATGAAACCCGATTAAGTGTTTGTGTTAACTCATCAGTGGCGGCCATTTTTAATGCTTTATGGTACAGCGTCGCATTTTTTAGCGGATACCGTAACGTACACAGTAAATTCTGAAATAAATCGAGTTCTGCATGAGTAAATTCACGGTTACGCATTAAGGTAATTTCGCCGAGATCTTCGCCCTCAACCTTCAGCGGATAACTGCATAAATAATTACCCATTACGCCTTGTTTAATTTCCAAATCTAACAGTGTATTGCGATAAATGTAGGCATTGTGCGGAATAAGAGGGTGAATATTGCCACTGAAGAGCGTGAGTAATTTTTTAAACTCCAGTGTTGTTTGTAAAATATTGCTGAGCCCAAAACGCTGCTCATCAATCCTGTAATTGGCTTGAAAGCCGTTGTCACGGACAACTAACCGCTTTTGAGATATTTTGTTAATGACGGCGCTCCTTTTAATATGTCTTATAGTTACACATTAAATATAGCAAACTATACGAAATAGAAAAGGCAATGTTGACTAATTATATTTTTTGTAAGATATTTTCTGGTTTTACCAGCAGCTAGTCAGTATTTGTAAATACGCGCTATACAAACACCGGACAGCAACGGCTGTCCGGTTAAGATTATTATTTAGCCGTTGTTTTGTAATGCGGCAATGCGCTCTTCTAAAGGCGGATGGCTCATAAATAATTTACTAAAGCCACTGCCATTAATGCCGAAAGCTGCCAGTTGTCCTGGCAAATTAGGTGCTTCGTGACCGCGTTGTAAGGCGCGTAAGGCATTCACCATCTTGTCACGCCCCGCCAATAATGCACCACCGGCATCGGCTTTAAATTCACGACGACGTGAAAACCACGCCACCAACATAGATGCCAAAAAGCCCAGTGCTATTTGTGCAACCATTTGCACAATATAATAGCCCATGCCTTGGCCGCGTTCGTTTTGAAAAACCGTCCGGTCAACCACATGGCCGATAACGGTGGCAAAAAAGTACACAAAGGTATTAACTACGCCCTGCATTAACGCCATTGTTACCATATCGCCATTGGCAACGTGGGTGATTTCATGGCCGATGACAGCCTCGACTTCATCGGGGCTCATACTGTGTAACAACCCCGTACTTACTGCTACTAAAGCACTGTTTTTGTTCATACCAGTTGCAAACGCATTAGGTTCTGGGGTGTTAAAAATACCCACTTCAGGCATACCAATACCCGCTTGTTGCGCTTGCCGAGTGACGACTTCAAGCAACCATTGCTCGGTCTGGTTTTGAGCGCGATCAATAACCTGCACGCCCATTGCTCTTTTGGCAGACCACTTAGACATTGCCAAAGAGATGACCGAACCGGTAACGCCTACGATAGCCGATGTCATCAATAATGACGTTAAATTAAGATTAATACCTTGCGCATCAAGTACGCCACCCAAACCTAAAACATTGAAAACAATGCTAATAACAATCATTATTGCAATGTTGGTTGCTAAAAAAAGAATGATTCGCATCATAAGTAAATCCTCGTTAAGTTAATGTATCGTAAAAGGGTAGCTTAATAAAAGTCAGGTAATATTCAAACGCTCCTTAACGTAATAATGGGGGTAATCTTTTATTTATGAAAGACATGGTGTGTATTTTTATGAAAAAAATAATGTTTGCCTTGCTTTTATTTAACACAAGTTTAGTTTTTGCACAACCTGACACCTATCAAACACTGATAAAACAGTTGCACGTTCCTGAGGGCTTTTCGTTATCTGTTTATGCTGATAACTTACCGGGGGCACGTAGCTTGACATTAGCTGACAACGGTGTCGTTTTTGTCGGCACAGGGCAAGAAGGCCAGGTATATGCCATCCAAGACACTAACGCCGATGGTAAGGCCGATAAACGTCATATTATCGCCACAAAATTAATGATGCCTAATGGGGTAGCATACCAAGAAGGTACCTTATTTGTAGCAGAGGTTAATCGTATCACGCGTTATGATCATATTTTAGAGCATTTAAATAACCCGCCCAAACCAGTGGTAATTTATGACCAATTGCCTTCAGACCCGCATCATGGCTGGAAATATTTGCGCTTTGGTCCCGATGGAATGCTTTATACTGCGGTGGGTGCGCCGTGCAATATCTGTAAACCTAAAGAAGCCATTTACACATCTTTGGTGCGCTTAAATCCGGATGGTAGTCAATTTGAAATTATTGCCATTGGTATTCGTAATACCGTAGGTTTTGATTGGCAACCAGGTACCAAAACTTTGTTTTTTACTGATAATGGCCGTGATTATTTAGGTGACGATGCGCCCGCCGATGAGCTGAATCGTTGGTTGACTGTCGGTGAACATTTTGGTTTCCCGTATTTTCATGCCGGTGATATTGCTGATCCCATAATGACCACGGATAAAAAAATATCCGACTTTACTCCGCCCGCCTGGAAGTTTAAAGCCCATGTCGCGCCTTTAGGCGCACGGTTTTACCGTGGCGATCAGTTTCCGCCACCGTATAAAAATCAATTATTTGTAGCGCAACATGGCTCATGGAATCGTAGCAAACCAGATGGCTATCGTATTGCCTTAGTTAAATTCGATCACGATCTTCCTATTGCTGAAGACGTTTTTATTGACGGCTGGTTAGACAAGAACGATAAGGTTTTAGGTCGGCCAGTTGATGTTTTGGAAATGCCCGACGGCAGCTTATTAATCAGTGACGATCAACTGGGTGTTATTTATCAAGTAAAATACACAGGAAAGCGATGAAAAAACAGTTTGAAATTATCAACAAAGACATTGTTTATAATGGTTTTTTTCGGATGGAAAAATACCGGCTAAAGCATACGCTGTATGGCGGTGGCTGGAGCGAAGAAATCAGCCGCGAGTTATTTGTGCGCGGCAGTTGTGTGGCGGTTTTACTGTATGATCCTAGTGCGGATAAAGTAGTGTTAATTGAACAATTTCGCGCTGGCGCAATGATTCGTCCTGAACAAGCCTGGTTAATTGAAATTGTTGCCGGTGCTATTGAAGCCGGAGAAAGCGCTGAACAAGTGGCGTATCGAGAATCATGGGAAGAGGCGGGCTGTGAAATACAGGCATTAATCACAATTAGCGAATTTTACACCACGCCAGGCGGGGCATCGGAGCGAATTACTTTGTTTTGTGGCAAAGTAGAAAGCTCTAAAATTGGTGGTGTGCATGGTTTAGATGAAGAGCATGAAGATATTTTGGTCACTGCCGTACCGTTTGAAGAAGCGTATCACAAGGTACAAATCGGCGCGATAGAATCCGCTATTCCCATTATTGCTATACAGTGGTTGGCGCTGAACAGAGAGTCGTTACGGCAACAGTGGTTAATTAATTAGTCGCCTTAAGCTGGCGATAAAAAGTGCGCGTAGGTGTGCTATATTGCGTGTTCCCACATTAAAATAAAGGCCGTTATTTATGCGATTAACATCAGCACTGCTTTTTTTAGGTATGACTTTTACGGCGCATGCCGAAGTAAAATTAACTGAAAACGATATTTTAGGTGTATGGCAAATTGATTCCGAATCGACCAGCAGCGACGGTACTCATGCCAAAAAACTTAATTCAACGTGGAATTTTCTTAAAGATGGCACTATGGAAGGCATAACCATTGATTCGGATGTTAACGCACGATCACCTGAAATGCGCGCGAGCATTACCTATTCCGTTGAAAATGGAAAACTTATTAAACAAACTATGCCAGGCAGATCAAAATTTGAAACCTGCACAGCGGTTGAAAAAAATGATCAGAAAATGACATTGGAATGCACTAATGTCTATTATTTTATGACTAAAAAATAAAACCACTTTGGGTCTTAATGCTAAAATTTTGGCAAGGTACTTATACCACTAAACCTTGCCAACCTACAGCACGTTGCCCAACAGCTAAAGTCGGAACACCTTCTCCACAGGGAGATTAAAAACGGGAGCATTTCCGCTTGATTTTATAGCAATGCACGCCAAGTCACACTGACCCCATACGCACTCTGCTCAATACCACCCTTCTAAGAATTTTGATTCTCAAACGATTCTGAACCAGATTTACGTACCTTCAAACACATTTAGCGCTAAATAAGGCTTAGAGCTGAATATTTACCTAAATTTGGATACAATGAAAATACACTGATCTTAAAACCCACAACCGAGTATCCTTGCATGAGCAAACAGACTGTATTAACTGGCATCACCACCACTGGCACACCGCATTTAGGCAACTACGTGGGCGCAATACGCCCTGCCATTGCCGCCAGTAAAGATGCCAATGTCGCACCATTTTACTTTTTGGCCGATTATCACGCGCTTATCAAATGCCATGAGCCCGAAAAAGTGCGCCAGTCTAGCTTAGAAATTGCTGCCACCTGGCTGGCTTTAGGCCTTGATACCTCTAACGCGGTGTTTTACAGACAGTCCGACGTACCGGAAATTATGGAATTAACCTGGATGCTTACCTGCGTAACCGCTAAAGGTTTAATGAACAGAGCCCACGCCTACAAAGCTTCGGTAGCCGATAACGAACACAACGGCGAAAATGATGCTGACAAAGGCATCAGTATGGGCTTGTTCAGCTATCCTGTGTTAATGGCCGCCGATATTTTAATGTTTAACGCTCATAAAGTACCGGTCGGTAAAGATCAAATCCAGCATATTGAAATGGCACGCGATATTGCCGCACGCTTCAATCATATTTACGGCGAGCATTTTGTGTTACCAGAAGCCATTATTGATGCCAATACTGCAACTTTATCCGGTTTGGATGGTCGGAAGATGAGCAAAAGCTACAACAATACTATCCCTTTGTTTGAGCCGGAAAAAAAGTTGAAAAAATTGATTAATAAAATCAAAACCAACTCGCAAGAACCCGGCGAACCCAAAGACCCTACCGATTGTACGCTATTCAGTATTTATCAAGCTTTTGCCACAGCCGAAGAAATTGCCGCCATAAAACAACGCTATGCCGATGGCATTGGCTGGGGTGACATGAAACAGCAATTGTTTGAGCTGATTAATACCCATGTTGCACCTGCCAGGGAGCATTACGATGAACTGATGCAAAAGCCACAACATATCGAAGAACAATTACAAGAAGGCGCACGTAAAGCCCGCGCCATCAGTGTGCCTTTTATTAAACAGCTGCGTGAGGCAGTGGGTATTTCCAGGATAGCATTGTGATAAGAAAAGAAAAATTTGGCGAGTGGCTACAAGAATCGTTGTTATTTGTGAAACTTGATCCGTGGATATGGTGTGGCTACACTGTAGCGGTCGGCCTTATTTTGTTAATTGGCACGCTGTCTTTAGCCTTGGGCATTGTATGTGCGGTAGCCTCGTTATTTGTTGGTGTGGGGGTGTGCAAATACATCGACATGCGACATAACAAAGAAACCAATCAACCGCTGTCTTGGGCGATTAAAAAAAGTCTGCCGTTAGCGTTGTTGGCCGGCATAGCCATTATGGCGTGCTGGTTTGCTTTTATGACGTTTAGTAACTTGTTGTCTGGTGAATACGGTAAAATTTTAGATTTTTTCTTGCAATTAGATTTTTCCGACTTGCATATTAAACGTAGAACGGTGCGGGAAATTTCTAGCCAATTTTATGACTACGCTAGCGTTGCCTTAATGTTTACGTTACTAATGCTGTGTACACTGGCCAATTGGTTCAGTTATCCACTGATGTTATTTCAGGATTACGGATTGAGTCGCGCTAAAGACCTTGGTATCAGCACGCTGGCCACACGCAAAAAAGCTTTCTATAACATGCTCGGTTTTATCTTTTTTGAAGCGCTGATGTGTGGTGGATTAACACCTTTATTAACACCCGTGCTGTATATGCTGACCTCGACATTAATGTACGTGTCTTATAAGCATCTTTTTGAAATTAAAGCTTAATTATTTACTGTACTGTAGAAAAGGCTTTAGCCGCAATATGGCGGAGTAAAGCCTGTTTTGTAAGTAAAAATGCCAGAAAGCAACGAAAACGTCTTTAACTGTAGTGGGAAAATGACTGCAATAAAGTATCAACATGTTGCACTGGCAATTGCACCAGCAACTGCACTTGACCAGAAAATTGTTGATTTATAACAATACCATCAAGTTTTTTTAACAGATACTCCAAAGGCTGCAACTGCTGGTAATCCAAAGTAAGTGGCACGTTTGCCATTTCAATATAAGGCACAATTTCAGCCGCTTCCAGCACATCTTTCGCCGTATTGCCATACGCACGCATTAATCCCCCTGCCCCCAACTTAATACCGCCGTAATAACGAATCACCACCACCAACACATTAATCAGATTTTTACCGTCAAGATGCTGAAAAATAGGTTTACCCGCGGTACCAGTGGGCTCTCCTGCATCATAAAAACGGTAGATAATGCCATTGTCGGTTTTAAGTCGGTAGGCAAACGCGATATGACTGGCATCAGCGTAATCAATTGAAAACTGGTTAAGACTGATTTGTACATCTTGCACGCTATAACACGGCAATACCACACCGATAAATCGAGATTTTTTGAGCGTATTTTCAAGACTGTATTTGATTTTTATACAACACGGTGTTGTCATTTAAAAAAGCCAAGGTTATTTATAAATAATATGCCGCTGTGGTGTGGAAAAAACTCAGTGCCTGCATGGATAGTATGTGTTCACTTCCCCCTTTTTCAAAGGAGGGAACTGAATAATTACCACGGATAATGTCTGCCATTAAATAATTGTCTAACTGATAATCCTGTAAAACTAAATGTTGATTCAGTTGCCATTAAGATAGTTGTGTTATATTTAAGCCGCTAAGGCATGTAAAAAACGGCGCTTTATCTCAACTGTAGCGTATTAAACTGCCTATTACAGCTAAAGCGCAGTTAATCCATTTATAAACTAAAAAGGCTAAAACAATGATAAAAAAAATCTTGCTTGTTGGTATTAGCAGCAGCTTTCTATTAACAGCGTGCGTTACCGATCCTTATACAGGACAGTCTGGAATGAGTAAAACTGCCGCAGGCGGTGGTATTGGGGCTGTACTCGGTGCGGCGACAGGTACAGCATTTGGTGGTAACGATCTTAAAAATGCTGGCTGGGGCGCATTGGCAGGTGGCGCAGTAGGCGCGGCGGTAGGGGCTTATATGGATCATCAACAAAAAGAAATGCAGGCATCTTTGCAAGGCACCGGTATTGAAGTACAGCGTCTGTCTGACAATACTTTAAATCTCAATATGCCCAGCAGCATTACCTTTGGTTTTGATTCGTCAAATATCACCTCACAGGCAACAAGCGCTTTAGATTCGGTGGCTAACGTACTGAACAAATACCCTGACTCAACTATTACAGTAACGGGGCATACAGACGATAAAGGTGCCGATAATTACAACCAAAATTTATCTGAAAGACGCGCATCCAGCGTTTCTGGCTATCTGTCTCAGCATGGTGTTAATGGCTCACGCTTAAGCCAACAAGGTATGGGTGAAAGAATGCCCAAAATGGCCAATACCAGTGAAGAAAATCGCGCACAAAATCGCCGTGTAGAATTAGCCATTGTTGCCAATAATAATGCTGGGGCTCAGCAAGGCGGCTCTCAACAACAATACCAACAGCCACAGCAACAGCAGCAACCACAACAACCACAATATCAGCAGCAACAACAATATCAACAACCTAGATATTAATAACTGAAAGCCACGCCAATAGTTAGTACTCGGCCAATCTTTATATGTCGGATATGTTCTGACCAACGTGAGACCTACGAGGTTTTAAAAACCTCGTAGGTCTTTGCAACATACGACAGCACAAAATTGTAGGGTAGATTCGCCGCTAGGCAATCCGCCCACAATACGTCTACTGGATGTTAATATGAGCATTGATTGGCGATTTGCTGGCGCGAAACCACCCTACAAGCGTTAGCTTAAATGGTAGCCCAAAATTAGATCAGTTTATATTTGATCTAAATAAGCTGCCCTAAGGCAAATGCACCTAAATAAGTTGAAATAAAATAGAATAATGCTAACGCAATACCGGCGGCCGTATTAACAATAACGGTTCGTTTAAAAATATAGACCACCACAGCAAAATCCCACAGAAACAAAAGACCTAATAAGTAATAACTTAACGCCGACTCGCTCACTGTTAACCAAACCATTACTGGAACAATCGCAACCGAAATAACGTTGGCACAAAATAAAATCGCTGTGGTTATTTGCAGGTAAACAGAAAGCGTTTTATTTAAAAACAACATAAAACCCAAAAACAGCAAGGTTAAAACCGTTTCTATACCAACCTCGAAAAATGCTTCGAGTGGATCATCGGACATATTAGCTTGCATAAAATATTCTATAACAAAAGAAAACAGCAAATTTTGTCTAAAAAATGCCGCTGACTTAGGTAAGTCCAGTGGATTTGTTTTTAGCCAACACAGCGGCAAAAAGAGTTTTATAAGATCCATAACTGTTTTAAGGTTAAACAGAGCGTGTGAATATTAGAATCTAATTAATAGCATATTTACTGACACTTACGGCTGCATCTTATCGTGATACGTACCAAAACGATCATTCAATGATTGCACCAACTCTTGGGTTTTATCGGATAATTGCACCAAACGCAGTTTCATTTTTTTATTCCAGCCTACGGGTTCAGAACTTGGCAGCATAATGCGTGTAAAAGTCAGGTTTTTTTCAAAAAGCCCTGCCAAATTTTCCATGAGCCGTAGCGTGGCTTGCCGTTCAACTAAGTGTTTCGTAGTAATTTTTGCAAAAAGCTTATTAAACATCAGGTGCAACGGTATCATGATTGCAACCACCACAGCGAGAATTATCGGCCCTGTAACAGGATCTATCAAAAACTCCAAAAAGCCTATTTGCACTTCTGCTACCACCGCTAAGCAGGCAATAAAGCCAAGCACCACTAGGCTGGACATATTTGAACGCTCTTTCCAACTGGCAATGTTTTGCTTAACTTCGGGTATTATTACAGTTTCAAGCGCCTGTATATTGGCGGTAAGTGCATGCAAAATACGGTACGATCGGTTATGATCCACGTTATCCATGCGCTGATCGATAGCGGCAAAATCAATTCTGTTGCTTGGGCTATTAGTACCCTGATGATTGGGTACTACGATAAACTGGCCAGTATCTAAACCAAACTCAGCCAATTTTCGCTGCCAAGAGGCAATCAGATCGTCGTGTCGAGTGGGATAAAAAGTGGGCGCTGGCCCGTCAATTAAATAAATAAATTTATTAAAATCTTGCTGTTGACTAATATGCTCTATCAACTCTTCAATAAGCGGGGTGCTGGTGTCAAAAATATCGGTAAAGACAAACACCAGATCGGAATTCTCAACCACATGCCGAGTCAATAGTGAAATAACAGGACTATTTGCAGCGGCACTCATATTAGGTGCATCAATAAATAATCGTTCTTTTAAACGATCACTGTTAAGGGTACGCAATTCCAAATAGGCATTAATGCGACTGCCTTCGCCCGCTTGCTTTTCCTCAATTTTATGACTGATTTGATAAAATGGATAGCGATGATCAACATCTAATGCCGTACCTGGCAAAATAGTTGAAGCAGCTTGATTATTATGCAATAACACCGTAAATTTATGATGCGCGGCTTGGATGCCAGAAAACAATTGCTCCGAACCGAAGTAGCTATTAATAAACCGAGATTTGGCGGTAGAATTACCGCCGATTAAACTCACAATTGGCCACCATGAATTTTTTCTGGCAGTGGTCTCGTCTTTATCAATAAGTCCTAAATCAAATTCAATCTGATCCAACTCCTGAAAAATTTTTGCCGCCTTTAATAATATCGGATTGTCATTAGCAAAGTGTTTTTCAAGATTGAGCAGGTACTTACTCACTGTCTTTTCAGTCATGGATAGATCCTTGTTTGTTATATTTTTATAGCTATACTCAACGTAGCCTAGCGCGGGAATATTACAACCATCGCCAATGCTTTAACTTAACGGTAATTATTATTTTTCGTATCATTAGCGGCCTCAGTGTCTTTTAACGCCGAGAACAAAGGCCTTATTTGCTTGATAATAACTCGATAATACAAAAAACACGAACAATGTTAAAGGTATTTTATTGGAGTAGAATTGTAAACCGCACCATGATTTTTTTTTGCATGCACACAACTGCGCTGTAAAGCCTGTTTAGACTTTGACATGACTGATATACCGACAAAAATGCTGAGACAATCACACATTAACCACCTGCTCACCTTGCGTTATTTTGTGATTAACACACTGATGATAACCATTTTAACGGGGTGTTCATCTTTAGGTACTTACGGCACTAAAGGACAATCCAAAGAAGATTTTATCCGCTATGTAGAAGAAGTGTTTCGCTTACAAAATAAAATGACCAGCGAAATGATGGCATTGTCTGATGATGACGCTACAACGCCATGCAATCCCTCCTTATCGCATGCCGAACAGCAGATGCAAACGGTGTGTGCTGACTTAAATGAATATGTATCCCGTGACATCGACGGGTTAAGCACAGGGCTTTTATTACGAAGGCGAGTTGAAAAATCTGCGGTAAGCTGTGAAAAAGCCGCACTTGCCATTGACGTTTTATTAAAAAAATACAGCGCGTCAGCGCATTAATTTTTTACAAATATGGCGGGTGTCAAAATACTATTTTGTGCCGGTCGGCTATCATCTGTTTCAGGGTAATCCAAGGTATAGTGCAGACCTCGGCTTTCTTTGCGTAATAAAGCACAGCGCACAATCAACTCGGCCACAATCACCAAATTACGTAGTTCCAATAAATCACTGGTCACTCGAAAATTACCGTAATACTCAGCAATTTCTTTTTGCAGCAATTCTATGCGGCTCATCGCTCTGTACAAGCGCTTATCGGTTCTGACAATACCAACATAATCCCACATAAAATGGCGCAGCTCATTCCAATTATGCGACACCACCACTTCTTCATCA
This sequence comes from Crenothrix polyspora, assembly GCF_900163755.1. GTDB lineage: Bacteria > Pseudomonadota > Gammaproteobacteria > Methylococcales > Methylomonadaceae > Crenothrix > Crenothrix polyspora. The sequence goes on from NZ_FUKI01000057.1 coordinate 25,250, forward strand.
GAATCACTGACCTTGGATTCATCCCAATCTGCGATAGCACCAACCGATGGAATAGTGTCAATATTGCGTAAAATATCTTCACTGGCACGGTCTGCAAACACCAAACATTCTAATAATGAATTACTCGCCATACGATTAGCACCGTGTAAGCCCGTACTGGCCACCTCACCCACCGCATACAAATTAGCAATGTCTGTACGGGCGTAGCTGTCGGTCATCACACCACCGCAAGTATAATGTGCAGCAGGAACAACAGGAATGGGCTGCTCGGTAATATCAATACCAAACGCCAGACATTGCTGGTAAATCATCGGAAAATGTTCGCGAATAAAAGCTTCGGACTTATGACTGATATCCAGATAAACACAATCCAGGCCACGTTTTTTCATTTCATGGTCAATAGCGCGAGCAACAATGTCTCTGGGCGCTAACTCAGCGCGTGCATCAAAATGCTGCATAAACGCTGAGCCATCCGGTAAAATAAGCTTACCGCCCTCACCTCTTAACGCCTCGCTAATAAGAAACGAACTGCCTTTGGGGTCGTACAAACACGTAGGATGAAACTGCATAAACTCCATATTGCTGACCCGACAACCCGCCCGCCATGCCAAAGCAATGCCGTCACCGGTTGAGCTTTGCGGATTAGTGCTGTACAGATACACTTTACTAGCCCCACCAGTAGCCAATACCACCACGCGTGCGGCAATGGTTTTTACTTGTTGGTGCTTACTATCCAGCACATACGCGCCCTGCACTGTTTTTTCGGTACAGGAGACAGTTTTAGTAATTAATTCAATGACATTATGATTTTCTAATAAATCAATATTACTGTGTTCACGGGCACGTTCAATTAACGACAATGACACCGCCTTGCCAGTCGCATCGGCCGCATGTACAACACGGCGATGCGAATGCCCGCCTTCGCGTGTTAAATGCAGTTTTGTCTCGCCCGAATTGGTTTTTTCTTCGGTAAAGTTCACACCTTGCTGGCGTAACCAATCAATGGAATTTTTACCTTCAGTGACCGTTAAGCGCACGATTTCAGGGTCGCACAGCCCAGCTCCCGCATTGAGCGTATCGTCTATGTGCGATTCAATCGAATCATCCGCATCAAAGACCGCTGAAATGCCACCCTGGGCATAATGCGTGCTGCCTGCGGTTAGGGCAAACTTGGATAAAACAGCAACGCGCGGGCAATGTTCGGCCAGTTTAAGCGCTAGACTTAAACCCGCTGCACCGCTACCAATGATAAGAATATCGTATGTTGTAGATAAAGACATAAAGTGAAAATTACCATCCCATCTGTGGCTTAGTCGCATTAGTTCGGCGATAATAAAGCTTTTTAGGGTGATAGCAATTATTTTTTACCCACTATAGAACTTATAGAAGTTAATTTTGTCTCTTCAACATAAAACTAAATCGTGAATAGCCATAACAAACAAAGTGAACAACTCGACGAAGACTTAGTCACCAAAGTCCAGCAGGGCGACAAAAAATCTTTTGACCTATTGGTTATAAAATATCAGCACAGAATTATTCAGCTGGTTAACCGTTATGTCAAAGATCCAAGTGAAGCGCAAGATGTGGCTCAAGAAACCTTTGTTAAGGCGTACAGGGCGCTCGGTGGTTTCAGAGGCGAATCGGCGTTTTATACTTGGCTATACCGCATTGCTATTAATACTGCAAAAAATTATTTAGTGGCACGCACGCGGCGCAGCTCCGATTATGAAGTGGATATCGACGATGCGGAGTCTTTTGAGAATGCGCCACAATTACAAGGTTTAGAAACCCCTGAACGCTTGCTGATGAGTCAAGAGATTGTAGACACAATTAAAACAGCGATTGAAAAACTACCCGAAGAAATGCGCGTTGCCTTTATGCTACGCGAATTTGAAGGTATGAGTTATGAAGAGATTGCTGAGGCAATGGATTGTCCTGTAGGTACGATAAGATCGCGCCTGTTTAGAGCGCGTGAAGCTATCGATAGTAAGTTAACCCCCTTATTAGATTAACGGTGATTTTAGATGCACGAACATACAAATGAGAAAATTTCTCAATTTCTTGATAATGAGCTCAATGCCAATGAGTCGATGACTTTAATGCAGCAGATGCTTTTAGATAAAGATTTAAAAAACAGGCTACTACGCTATGAAGCCATTGGACAGGCGCTAAAAACAGAAACCTTTATCCTGCCCAGAGCTGATTTTTTAGATCGAATTCATCAAGAACTTGAACACGAACCGGTTTATTTGTTGCCGCAGCGCAAACAGCCGTTAACCATTAAGCCACAACACAAAATGCTGGCATTAGTCGCCTCTGCTGCCTTAATTGCTGTCATTTTACCCAAAGATGTAACGACAATAAATGGCTCGCAAATGAAAGCGGCATCAGCGATGACACAGGCACAGCGACAAGCCAAAAAAAATCCAGAGGGCATTATTAAACAGTTACCGCTGAATACACAAATTAATGATTATATGCAGGCTCAAAGTAAAAATGCCGTACCAACTGCCGATAAATCAGCAAGTCATATTGCAGAAACTGCCGCCTTTAACAGAAAATAACGCTGTATTTTTAAGCCTTAAAGACATAACGCAGGAGTAACACACGTCTTCAGCAGTGCAGCAACTAAAATCACTGCACTTTTCAGTAGTCGTTAAGGGGCGGTTACTGACTGAAGACCACTGTTATTTTACTCCCAGCCAATATAAGCGCATTTACCCATTCTAAAAACCCACAGGCCACCGTTGAGGAAAAAACGCCCTCTGCTGATAGAGAGAATTGAGACGAGGACAATAAAATTAACCCGCTAAATCTCTCTCATCCGTAAGCTTCTCACTCTGAAAAAGAGTCTGCTGTTAACTTAAATAACAGTGCTACGCGGCACTTACCCCATCGATATTAGCTTTAAAATGTATCGACTCACCCAATAAATCAGCACTATACTGTACAAGAAATTTATAGTATTCACTTTAGCTGGTAATATTACAGGTGTAATACTTAAATAACTGTTTTGTCACTGTTTGTAGAATGAGGAATTTATGCTCAAAAAATTAAGTTGGTATTTTTTTCTGGTTATTTTGTTTTCTGAACCGACCCGTGCTGAATTACCAGATTTCACCCAAATGGTAAAAGCCAATGGCACGGCTATCGTTAATATCAGCACAACTCAAAAGGCCAATGCCTTGGAGATGGATGCCGCAATTAAACAACAAATGCCCGAAGGCATCCCACCTGAAATGGAAGAGTTATTCAAACATTTCTTAGAAAACCCTAATGGCCAAGGCGGCGGTGCGCCAGGTGGCTCTGCGCCAGAAGAAGCACAATCACTAGGATCAGGCTTTATTATTTCGCAAGATGGCTTTGTCTTAACCAACCACCACGTAGTAAAAGATGCTGCTGAAATTGTGGTTAAACTGACCGACAGAAGAGAATTGGTTGCTAAATTAATCGGCTCTGATGCGCGTACCGATATTGCCCTACTCAAAGTAAATGCAACCGGTTTACCTGTCGTTAACATAGGTTCAGCGGCACAACTTCAGGTTGGTGAATGGGTGTTAGCTATCGGCTCACCGTTTGGCTTTGAACAATCTGCGACTGCCGGTATCGTTAGCGCCAAAGGCCGAAGCCTACCAGGCGGTAATTATGTGCCTTTTATTCAGACCGATGTTGCGATAAATCCAGGTAACTCAGGCGGACCACTGTTTAATATGAAAGGCGAAGTAGTCGGCATTAACTCACAAATTTACAGCCGCACCGGTGGCTTCATGGGGCTTTCATTCTCTATCCCGATGGATATTGCTATGAACGTGGTTAATCAAATCAAGTCCAATGGTAAAGCCTCGCACGGCTGGCTAGGTGTGCAAATTCAAGATGTCACACGGCAATTGGCAGAATCTTTTGGTATGAAAAAACCACAAGGTGCGTTGATTTCCAAGGTATTGCCTAACAGTCCTGCCGAAAAAGCCAGCTTGCAAATTGGCGACGTTATTACTGAGTTTAATGGTCAGCAAATCGAAAAATCCGGCGATTTACCACCGATGGTAGGTGTAACACCCATTAACGAAGAAGCAACCTTAACCATCATCAGACAAGGTGATACTGAAAAAGTAAACTTTAAAATCGGTTTATTACCCGATCAAGATGAAAAAATAGTTGAAAGTAAAGCAGAGAAAAAACCCACTAATAAACTGGGTATTAGCGTTAGTAATTTAACCCCCGAACAAACGGAAGCCTTGCAAAATATTACCGGCGGTGTATTGGTTCAAGAAGTCGGTAAGGGCTCAGCACGCGATGCCGGCATTATGCGTGGCGATGTAATTTTACGCATACAAAACAAAGTGATTAATGATACCGATGACTTTAATAAAGCCATTAATAATATGGCTGAGGGCAAATCGGTTGCGGTATTAATACAGCGTCGTGGTAGCCCAATATTCCTTGCATTAAAAATCGGCAAATAATACCTTAGCTGCTAGACTGTACGTCAAAACGCTCTTGTATCTTACAACAGTAAAGATGCAAGAGCACTCACACTAGCCACAATTGTTTTTAGCAACCATATTTTTATACCTAATCCAGGCAATTGGTGATAGATTAGCGAGTTAAAATCCGCTCTATTTCAACTGCTTCAATGGAATCTACTCATGACAATTAAACAACTTTTTGCACCTTGCACACTGATTGTTTTATTAACAAGTTGTGCCGGTGAATACCAAAACAACTATCCCGCACCTGTCTACGGAGGTGATATTCCCGCCCCTCCACCCCCTGTATATAAACCTATTGCCCCGCCACCTACAGTAGTTACCAAGCCTTTAAAAGAGTTTAACCCGCACGCTGTCCCTATAGAAATAACACCCGACCCCGTCAGACAAAAACCGAAACCCCCAAGACCGATACCAGAAGAAAAAGTAGAAGAGCTGCCGCCATTCGTTGAAGAAAACCCTGTACCCGTACCAGAAGTACCCGCAGAACCAGACACACCCGTAGCCTTTACACCGCTAGAGTCCAATGCACACTTATCTGCGCCAGTTAATGCTTTGGTATTGGCTGCCAAGCAAGATACTGACCGCGGCAATCCAGAAGCGGCTGGTGTCGCTCTTGAACGCGCCATTAGAATTGAACCCAGAAATGCCACCTTGTATTACAAACTGGCAGTGGCAAGACTTAACCAATCGCAACCGCGTTTAGCTGAAGATTTGGCTAAAAAAGCCGCGCTATTAGCATCAGAGGATAGGGAATTAAAAAAACATAGCTGGCTGTTAATTGCCAAGGCCAGAGAGTTACTGAGCAATCCAGAAGGCGCTAAAGCAGCAAGAAAAAAAGCGGAGGGATTTTAAAAACAGGTACGCCATATCCAGATAGCCACGCGTGTTGGCTTAAATCCAACACGCGTAGCCAACCCAAGCAGCTCTCCAGATTAAGCGAAGTCTCTCAACAAAATCTGGACAACTAACTTTAAAGCATTACTAACGTTTGTTAGCAATTACGTTCCAGGCAGAAAGCCAGGTTTGTGCTTGGTAGGCATCGGCTTTTTTATCTAACTCGCGAGACAACACCGAGCGCAAGGTATTATTAATAATCCCGAAAAAATGTGTATTAATCAGAGCCGAATCTACATTGCGGATTTCTCCGGCTTTAATGCCCGCTTGAATGATCTTAATGATTTTAACAAAAGCAGCCGATTCCATCAGCGGTTTTTCGTCAGGCAAAAATTCGTTAAATCTTAGCAATAACAAAAAGCGCATCACGTCGGGCGCGTCATCGGTCAATTTAAATAATAAATCCACAATACCGCGCAACTGTTCGGATGATTTTTGATTACGGCGACGAATATCATCAATAGAGATATTCAAGCTATCAATAATATTAGCGTACAAAGCCGCTGCAATCGCGTATTTAGTGGGAAAATGTTGATACAGAATCGCCAGGGTTTTTATGCCCGCAGCCTGTTTGATATCAATTAACGAGGTATTAAAATAGCCTTTTTCAGTAAATAACTTTAAAGCTGCCAGTAATATTTGATCCTGTGTGTCAACGGTTGTATGCGTATCTAGTTTTTCTTGATCCATTCTTCTTCTGTCGTAACGTATCCAATGGGCTATATAGGTATTTTTTAAAGCCCAAGCGGCTGATTTTTATCTTGCTATATAGTAGTAGGGCTTAACGCAAAAGCATCAATCTGAACGTTGTATGCGCTAATGATGTATATGTGTTAATTATTTTCCGATAATACCGAAAAAGCTGCTTTTAAGTAGCTAATCATAGACCATAATGTCAGTATGGCCGCGATGTACAGCAATGTATAACCGCAATAATTGATAGGAATACCTAACAAATCTTCGCGGTAAAGTAGCATACCAATGGCCAGCATCTGCGCCGAGGTTTTCCACTTACCTAGTTGCGATACCTTAACCGTCGCTTGTTGACCAATTTCTGCCATCCATTCCCGCAGCGATGCAATAGTGATTTCTCTACCAATAATAATCGCTGCCGGAATAGCCAAGGCGGCACTGGCTTGTTGTTGCACTAATAATACCAGCACAATAGCCACCATCAACTTATCGGCCACAGGGTCTAAGAAAGCACCGAACGGGGTTTCTAACTGCATTTTTCGAGCAAAATAGCCATCTAACCAATCAGTAATACCCGCCGCCAAAAATATAAACATACAGGCCACGTTAGCGTTTTGCCAGGGCAAGTAAAAAACTACCGCTAACAAAGGTATTAACGCGATCCTCAGGAGTGTTAAATTGGTCGGTAAGTTAAATTCAATTTTCATCTTGGTGAAATAATGCGTAAATGCGTTGTGCCAATGCCCGGCTAATGCCGTCTATACTGCAAAGCGCGTCAATGCCTGCGCCTGCTACCCCTTGCAGCCCCCCAAACTGTTTCAATAAAAGCTGACGGCGTTTAGGCCCTAACCCGGCCACGTCTTCCAACACCGATTGCTGCATGGCTTTGGCGCGGCGCTGTTTATGGCCTGTTATGGCAAAACGGTGCGCCTCGTCGCGGATATGCTGGATTAATAACAGCGCACTGGCGCGGGGATTAATATCCAGTGGGCATTCTTGCCCCACCACAATCATTTTTTCCATACCGGCTTTTCTGTCAGGCCCCTTAGAAACGCCGACTATCATAACACTGTTTATGTCTAATTCTATCAATGCCTTTTGCGCAGCAGCGACCTGGCCTTTGCCGCCGTCAATAAACAAAATATCCGGCGCGACAATTTCATTTTGCTTAATGCGTTTAAAGCGCCGGTACACTGCTTGATGAATAGCCGCATAATCATCACCCGCCGTAATATCTTCTATATTAAAGATGCGATACGCTGATTTTACCGGACCTTCCCTATCAAACACCACGCAAGAGGCCACGGTTTGCTGGCCTTGAGTGTGGCTAATATCAAAGCATTCCAGTCGCTTAGGGATTTCTTGCAACCCTAGCACGTCTTGCAGACTCAAAAAACGTGCATAACTGTCTTGCTTATTCGCCAACTTGCTAAGCAAGGTATTTTCGGCATTAGTGATGGCCATCTGTAGCCATTTTAACCTTTCTCCACGCACCCGTGGGGAAATGATTACCGCATGTTTGGCTTGGTTGGCTAAAACCTCAGCCAGTAAAATAGATTCCTCCAGCTCATGGCTGACAATAAACTCATGCGGCACCGGTTTATCAAAATAATATTGAGCCATAAATGCCTGAATAACGGCGGCGGGGTCGTTTGCATCGGTCATTTTAGGGAAGAAGGCTTTGTTGCCCAAATGCTGGCCGTTGCGGATAAAAAACACCTGGATACAGGCCAGATTGGCCTTGGTCGCACAAGCAATAATATCGACATCGCCTTTTTCACCTTCAATAAAATTTTGCTCCAACACCAGGCGCAGCTTAACAATTTGATCTCTAAAGCTGGCAGCCAGTTCATAATTTAATTCAATGGCGGCATTTTCCATGTTGATGATCAGTTGATCAAGCAGTGCGCCGCCCTTGCCTTCTAAAAATAAGATTGTGTTATCAACATCATGTGCATAACTGATTTTGTCGATTAAACCCACGCACGGGCCAGTGCAACGTTTAATCTGGTATTGCAGACAAGGTCGCGTGCGGTTGTTGTACACCGAATCATCGCACTGACGAATCGGGAAAATTTTTTGTAACATCTTAAGGCTGTCTTTGGCGGCGCTGGCGCTAGGGTACGGGCCAAAATACTGGCCGGATTTTTTCTTGGCACCCCGGTGCAGGCCAATTTGCGGAAACTCGTGGCTGGACAAATGGATATACGGGTAAGAACGGTCATCACGCAGACAGATATTATAGCGGGGCTTGTGGTGCCGGATTTGCTGGGCTTCCAGCAACAGCGCTTCGGTTTCGGTGTGGGTGACGGTGACATCTATGCTGGTTATTTTAGTGACCATCGCCTGTTGTTTGGGCGAGGCGCTTTGCGTTCTAAAATAACTGGACACGCGATTTTTAAGATTTTTGGCTTTACCGATATAAATGATGTCGCCTTGATCATTGAGCATTTTATAAATACCTGGCCGAGTGGTCAGGTTCTTTAAAAATGTGGGGATATCAAAACTGTTTTCTGTTATTTCAGGGTTCACTCAGACTCTCGATATTTAGCTATCAACGTAAATTGGGGCAAAAATAAGGTACTGATGTAGGTTGGTGGTGACGTTAGAAACCCCAACGCCAAAACACATTCAATGTTGTAGTTCGTTACCGCACTACCAACCTACTACTCAGTCAGTTTTATCCTGTCGGATATTGCAAAGACCTACGAAGTTTTTAAAACCTCGTGTTTGAAATTTACTCGACATTTAATGAATGACTAAGTACTACGTATTGTCCCTGCTTAAATGAGTAGCCCTATATTTCAACCAATTACTCAAGATATTGGCGTTTCTTTACACAGTGTTCTACCATGAGCGGAAAATCGCAATACAGCTTCTCGTATTCTTTAGTGACGCAATGACAAATTTAGAAAAAATCTTCAGTGCCGATGGCGCATTATCACACAGCATAACCGGTTATCAGCCTCGTGCAGCGCAGACCGAAATGGCCAGCGCTATCGCTTCGGCTATTGATGACAATCACAATCTAATCGCGGAAGCGGGCACCGGCACCGGCAAAACCTTTGCCTATCTCATACCGGCCATTTTATCCGAAAAAAAAGTTATCATTTCAACCGGCACCAAAAATTTGCAGGACCAATTATTTAACAACGATGTGCCGATTATCCGCAACGCCTTAAAAATCCCGTTTAAGGCCACGTTGCTAAAAGGGCGCAGCAATTATCTGTGCAAATACCGGCTGAGGGATGCCTTGGATTATATCCGTGGCTACAGCAAAGAAGAGGCGGTCGCACTGTCGAAAATAAAACTGTGGGCAAAAAAAACTAAAATTGGCGATATCGCCGAAGTAGCCGACATTGCGGAAGGTGATCCGGTATGGCAACACGCCACCTCCACACAAGACAATTGTTTAGGCCAAGAGTGCCCCGATTACGACGAATGTTTTTTGGTGAAAGCGCGTAGACGGGCGCAAGAATGCGATGTGCTGGTGATTAACCACCATTTGCTGTGTGCCGATTGGTCGATTAAAGACAATGGTTTTGGCGAGTTATTACCCGAAGCCGAAGTGATTATTATTGATGAGGCTCACCAACTGGCCGATACCGCCTCCAACTTTTTAGGCATCAGTATCGGTAGCAAAAGACTACTGGATCTTTCCAGCGATACTCTGCAAGAATATTTTAAAGATGCCACCGACATGCCGGTATTGCGCAGCGCGTCGGAAGATTTGGCAACCGAGGTGAAAGATTTGCGCCTAGCGTTTGGTGTGGAGCAAAAACGCGGCGATTGGCAAGATATTGCCGGCAATCCTAATATTCTGGCCAGCCTTAATAAGCTCAAAACCCAATTGCAGCGCTTAACCAAGCAACTGGAACTGGCTTCGGTAAAAGCCAAGGGTCTGGAATCATGTTATAAACGCGCCGACGAGCTCATGGCGCAGCTCACTGTTATTATGGACGACAAAAGCGGCCAATGGATACGCTGGTACGAAACCTATAAAAAATCCTTTACCCTGAGCCGCACACCGCTGGATATTGCCTCGGAGTTCCGTAACTTTATGCAATATTATCAAGCGAGCTGGATATTTACCTCGGCTACCTTGAGCGTAGCCAATACCTTTGATTACTTTGCCCACAGCTTAGGGCTTAGCAACACAGTCAGCAAAAGCTGGGACAGTCCGTTTGATTACCCCAACCAATCGCTATTTTATCACCCCAAAGGCTTGCCGCTGCCCAATTCACCGAATTTTGTGCCGGATATTATCGAATTTGCCCTGCCAGTGCTGCAAGCCAGTCGAGGAAGGGCATTTTTTCTGTTCACCAGCCACCGCGCCTTAAAACAGGCGGCGGATATTTTGGCCGATCAACTCGACTACCCGTTATTAATCCAGGGCAGCCAGCCCAAAGCCCAGTTATTGGCGGAATTCAAACAACTGGGCAATGCGGTATTACTCGGTACATCGAGTTTTTGGGAAGGTATTGACGTGCGGGGCGAGGCCTTATCGTGTGTTATTATAGACAAATTACCGTTCGCATCGCCGGGTGATCCGGTGTTAAAAGCACGGCTGGATACGCTAAACCAACAAGGCCGCAATGCATTTTTTGAGCATCAATTGCCGGTTGCCATTATTACTTTACGGCAAGGCATCGGCCGGTTAATCCGCGATGTTAATGACCGTGGCGTATTAATGATCTGTGACCGGCGTTTGTTAAAAAACAGTTACGGACAATTGTTCTTGGACAGTATTCCCGCCATGAAACGCACCCGTCATATCGACGACGTGACTGCATTTTTCCAAGACCCACCAACTGAATGAAATTATTAGCCGTAGAAACCGCCACCGAAGCCTGTTCCGCCGCCCTTTTTGTTGCTGGCGGGATACTGGAACGTTTTGAAATCGCCCCGCAGCAACACACCAAGCTTATTTTGCCGATGATTGATTCGCTATTGGCCGAAGCGGGTTTAAAACCTGCTGATCTGGATGCGTTGGCATTTGGCTGTGGCCCAGGTTCGTTTACTGGGGTCAGGATTGCTACCGGTGTTATCCAAGGCATTGCCTTTGGGCTGGATATTCCAGTCGTACCGGTGTCTACTTTAGCAGCATTGGCACAAGGTTTTTTCAACCATAATACTGCGGAGTTGGATGTGGTGTTTGCAGCGATGGATGCGCGATTAGGCGAGATTTTTTGGGGCGTTTATCAACGCGATAGCCAAGGTTTTGCGCAATTAATTGGCCAGGAAGTTGTTACTCCCGCTAGTTTGGTTGTAGCACCTGAATTACGAGGCATTGGGGTTGGCTCAGCTTGGTCTGTGTATCAAGATGAATTACAGTTGCGTTTAGATGACAAGCTTAGCTATTTTGAGGCGCAGCATTTACCCAGTGCGCGGACTGTTGCTAAGTTGGGGGTACACGGTTTTGCGCAAGGTTTGGCGGTGGGTGCAGAATTGGCCATGCCGGTGTATTTACGCGATAAGGTGGCTAAAACAGAGTTGGAGCGAAAATCGGTTTAACACAGCTATAGTTACCGTATTGTTCTGTGCTAATTTGAAATATTAATACCTTATCCATGATGGAAAAATATTCTACTAACCCATTAACAACTAGCCCACACTACCGACCCGACATTGATGGCCTACGCGCTGTTGCGGTGTTATTGGTTGTGGGTTTTCACGCCTTTCCAGAATGGCTAAAAGGCGGCTTCATCGGTGTAGATATTTTCTTTGTTATTTCCGGCTTTCTAATATCGCGCATTATTCTTACCGATATTACCCGCCAACATTTCAGCTTTCGCACTTTCTACACAAAACGCATCAAACGCATTTTTCCGGCGTTAATTGTGGTGTTAAGCGCCTGTTTTGGCGTGGGCTGGTTTATTCTATTACCCGACGAATTCAAAGAACTTGGCAAGCACATCGCAGGCGGTGCGGGCTTTGTCGCCAATCTTGTCTTGTGGAGTGAATCCGGTTATTTTGACAACCAAGCCGAACTTAAACCACTCTTACATTTGTGGTCTTTAGGCATTGAAGAACAATTTTATTTCGTGTGGCCCGTTGTATTGATAATTGCCACTAAAAAACGTTACAACTTACTTTGGCTAATGCTGGCGTTTATTCTGGCTTCCTTTGTATTTAATATCCGCAGTGTTCATACTGATCCAATTAGCGATTTTTATTCACCCTTTACACGATTTTGGGAATTAATGGCAGGATCGCTGCTTGCTTATCTAAGCGTATTACCAGGCCAATCACATCGGCCACTATCTCCCACTGAAGGGCGTGGCGACAAGAACAATAAACGCTCATACGCGTCATTGCTTAAAAATACAGCGGCATTTATCGGTGGTTTATGCATTGCCATTGCTGTGTTTTACTTAGACAAGACTAAGGCATTTCCTGGTTGGTGGGCGATACTGCCAGTGCTGGGTGCAACTTTGCTAATTTTTGCGGGCACTACAGCCTGGTTTAACAAAAAACTATTAGCACATCCCGCTTTGGTTTTTATCGGTCTGATCAGTTTTCCGCTGTACTTATGGCATTGGCCTTTACTGAGCTTCGCTCGCATTATGGTATTGGGCACACCAACACTGGCGCTGCGATTAAGCCTAGTCGCTGCCAGTATTTTTCTGGCGTGGTTAACCTATCGCATCGTTGAGCAACCCATCCGCTTTGGCGCAAACACACACCATAAAACCACAGGGCTTTGTGTGCTATTAACCTTATTACTGGCAGTAGGCTATAGCACACAAACCGCCAATGGCTTTGCTTTTCGTATGCAAGATAAGGTTGATTACAGCGAATTTTTTGCTGGCCTCAATTACACGCACAGCCACCATTTAGTTGCCTTGGAACATCACGAGTGCAATTTTTACGACATCGAAAAATCCACGCCCAGAGCCGAAATTGATAGCCGGTGCTACACACCCCATTCTAAAAATGTGGTATTTCTGTGGGGTGATTCTCACATGCAGCATTTAAATTACGGCTTGACACATAATCTACCAACGGATGTCTCGCTGTTACAAGCCGGGGCTTCTGGCTGCCCACCTACGACACAGCGTTTAAATCCTGACCCTTTGCAAACCTGCAATAAAGCTAATCAGTTTATTTTAGAAAAAATTCAACAATTAAAGCCGAAGGTCGTTATTTTGGCGCAACAGAAAAATCATGAAAATAATGACTATGACAAAACTATTTTGCACCTAAAAGCCGCCGGAGTAGCGCATATTATCTTAGTAGGTCCTGTGCCACAATGGCAGCCATTTTTATATAAAATCATGCTAAGACAGCACTGGATGGATTATCCGCAGCGCATGAACACGCATCTTGACAAAGCGGTGCTGCATACCGATACGCTGTTGCACGCTAAGTACAACAATTCAAAAGAGGTGAGATATGTGTCCTTGATTAATCCATTATGCGATAAACACGGCTGCATCACCTATCTTAACAATGATCGTAAAGAAGGCTTAATTACTTACGATTACGGACATTTTACTTTAGTCGCCTCAGACTTTGTCGCTAAAACGATATTAATGCCGGTTATTCGTGGTTTTATCTAAATCTCAAAGCCAACAGCTAAAACCTGCAATGATTTTATTGTGTGGTATTTTAACCGTAAAATGCTGCAAATTAACTATAATGCTCTATGCTTTAATGCAAATATTCTTTACCAAATACAAGCAATTAATGCAAAAAACTAATTTTTTTAACGACAAAACTATCATAATAATTAACATTGAAAGCGCATTGCACGAGGTATTAACGTGCTTAATTAAAAAGTCTTCAGACTTACAATTGATAATGACACCTCTATTTTTTTCAAAAAAGGTAAAGGTTAATATTTTTCAGGCGCTATTTGTCAAAAATACTATTTATACAATAACTTTAAGCCTATGAAAATACTTACCGTGTTCGGAACGCGCCCAGAAGCCATTAAAATGGCACCGTTGGTTAAATTATTGGCGCAACAACCGGAATTTGATAGTCGTGTCTGTGTCACAGCGCAACATCGACACATGCTTGACCAGGTTTTAGAACTGTTTGAGATAACGCCAGATTATGATCTTAACATTATGCAGCCTGGGCAAACGCTGTCTGGAATTACCACAGAAATCCTCAGCCGCATAGAACCTGTGCTAATAGAATTTAAGCCCGATTTAGTGCTAGTGCATGGCGACACCTCCACCACATTTTGCACCACACTGGCTGCATTTTATCAACGCATCGCGGTGGGGCATGTAGAAGCAGGCTTGCGTACCGGCAATATGTATTCACCCTGGCCAGAAGAAGCTAATCGCAAACTGACCAGTGCGCTCGCACGCTTGCACTTTGCACCTACCCCACAATCCCAGGATAATTTGCTCAAGGAAGCCGTGCCGGCAGGCAGCATACATGTCACAGGCAATACCGTTATTGATGCACTGTTGTGGGTAAAGGAAAAGTTAGAAGCCGATAAGGCCGTTAACGCATCACTGCATAAAAACTTCCCCTACCTGCGTGATAATGCGCGGTTAGTGCTAATTACCGGACATCGACGAGAAAATTTTGGCGATGGCTTCAAAAATATCTGTGCTGCTATTCAACAATTGGCCCTACAGTTTCCAGATGTTGATTTTTTGTACCCTGTACATTTAAACCCCAATGTTTTAGAGCCAGTGAATCGATTACTCGGCAATGTCGCCAATGTGCATTTGATTGAGCCACAAGATTATCTGCCTTTTGTGTATTTAATGACACGATCTTACATTATCCTTACCGACTCCGGTGGTATCCAGGAAGAAGCGCCCTCGTTAGGCAAACCGGTCTTGGTTATGCGCAACACCACCGAACGCCCTGAAGCGCTGAGTGCCGGTACGGTGAAGCTCGTCGGTACCAACACTGCCATTATCACCGAAGCCATCACGACACTATTAACCAATCAAGACGAATACAATCGCATGAGTTACGCCCATAACCCATATGGTGATGGCAAGGCTTGCCAGCACATTGTCAATATTATTAAAAACGATCAACAAGGAATCACCCATGCAGCAATTTAATATCTCTACCGCGTCTGTTATTGGTCTTGGCTATATTGGCTTACCAACCGCAGCTATGCTGGCTTCGCGCAAAATCAAAGTGATTGGTGTTGATGTTAACCAGCACGCAGTAGATACCATTAATCAAGGTAAAATCCACATTGTTGAACCTGATTTGGATATGCTGGTGCATGCGTCCGTCACTCAAGGCTACTTACGCGCCACGACAAAACCCGAACCCGCCGATGTCTTTCTCATTGCCGTGCCTACGCCGTTTATAGGCGACCACGCACCTGATTTGAGCTACGTGCAAGCCGCCGTAGAATCCATTGCGCCGGTACTGGAAAAAGGTAATATTATTATTCTGGAATCGACATCCCCTGTCGGCACTACTGAAAAAATACTGGATTGGCTAAGTTTGGCCAGACCGGATTTACGCCTGCCTGTAGAGCATGAACTTGATCCTGACATTAATATTGCCTACTGCCCAGAACGTGTACTGCCGGGGCATGTGGTGCGGGAATTGGTGGAAAATGACCGTATCATCGGCGGCTTGAGTGATGCGTGCTCAAAACGTGCCGCAGATGTTTACCGAATTTTTGTGACCGGTAAATTACTGATTAGCAACGCCCGCACGGCAGAAATGTGCAAATTGACCGAAAATGCTTTTCGTGACATCAATATTGCCTTTGCCAATGAATTGTCAATGATCTGCGATAAGCTCGACATCAATCCTTGGGAGCTGATTAAGCTTGCCAACCATCATCCACGGGTCAATATTTTACAACCCGGCTGCGGTGTTGGCGGCCATTGTATCGCGGTAGACCCTTGGTTTATTGTCGATAAAACTCCCAATGAAGCCAGGCTTATCCGTGCTGCGCGGGAGGTTAACGACCACAAACCAGACTGGGTGCTTGGTAAGATTCGTCATGCGGTTGCTAGCTTAACAGCTAGCGGCCTTGAAGAATCCAGACTTAAAGTGGCGGTTTTAGGCTTGGCATTTAAGCCCAATATTGACGATTTGCGGGAAAGCCCTGCTTTGCATATTGCCAAACAATTTGCCAAAACCACAACGACGCAATTGTTACTGGTCGAGCCTAATATCAGGGCATTACCGAAACCATTAGCTAATCATCAGCTAGTGTCTTTAAATGACGCAATCACCCAAGCAGATATTTTGGTGTTGCTGGTTAATCACCGAGAGTTTGCCGGTGTCAAACACTGCATTAATAAAAAGACCTTGTTAGTGGATGCCATCGGCATCGACTTTATTTAACTTCAAAAGCTACCAACAAAAAAGCCGATGCAAAAACTGCATCGGCTTTTTTACATCAAATGCTTGTGTATCTTACAAAGAATCAACCGCGTTTAAATCTGAAAACGCCTGTTCCAAACGGGTCACAATGCTGACTTCACTAGCACGTTGCCATACACGCGGGTCATAGTATTTTTTGTTCGGTTTGTCATCGCCATCTGGGTTGCCGATCTGGCCTTGCAGATAGCCTTCATTCTTTATGTAGAACTGTCTAATACCGTCCCAAGCTGCCCATTGGGTGTCGGTATCAATGTTCATTTTGATAACGCCGTAGCTGATCGATTCGCTGATTTCTTGTTCAGAAGAGCCAGAACCACCGTGGAAAACAAAATTCAGGGTATTGGTAGGCACGCCGTATTTTTCAGACACATACGCTTGTGAATTGGCCAAGATAGTCGGTGTCAGTTTAACATTGCCTGGCTTATACACGCCATGCACGTTACCGAAAGACGCTGCAATGGTAAAACGTGGGCTGATTTTACTGAGTTCTTCATAGGCATACGCAACATCTTCAGGTTGTGTATACAACAAAGAATGGTCTAAACCACTGTTGTCTACGCCATCTTCTTCGCCACCGGTGACACCTAATTCAATTTCCAACGTCATGTCCATTTTAGACATGCGTTTTAGGTATTCGCCACAAATTTCAATATTTTCTTTCAGGCTTTCTTCAGAAAGATCAAGCATGTGTGAACTGAACAACGGTTTGCCGGTTGCAGCAAAGTGTTTTTCACCGGCATCTAACAGCCCGTCTATCCAAGGCAATAATTTTTTAGCGGCATGGTCGGTATGCAAAATAACCGGTACGCCGTAAGCTTCTGCCATAGCGTGTACATGTTGTGCGCCAGAAATAGCGCCCAAAATAGCTGCTTGCTGGCCTTCTGCTTTAAGGCCTTTACCGGCAACATACTGTGCGCCGCCATGCGAAAATTGAATGATAACTGCCGACTTAACCTTGGCAGCGGCTTCTAAAACCGCATTGATTGAGCCGGTGCTGATCACGTTAACCGCCGGTAATGCCATTTTGTTTGCTTTGCAAATGGCAAATATTTTTTGCACATCTTCACCGGTGACAACGCCGGGCTTCACTACATCTAAAATTTTCTGTGACATATTTAATTTTTATAAAAACAGGAGTTTAAGCCGTGCAGTAACACACGACCGAAATAAAATTTTCAGGCGTTGGTTTGCAAGATTTCAGTCGAGGATTAATCCTCGACTGAAATACAGGATTTAACCTTCCAAACTGGCCAAACGAGCGGATAACAATTCTTCCAAAGCTTCCAGGGCTTTTTCAAAGCCTACGATACCTTCAGCCAATTTATCAGTTGCCATGCGATTTTCCGCATGCATACTGTCAAAGGTAGCTTTATCCATAGCGATTTTTTCGATAGGCATAGCCGCCGCTTTTGCTGGGTCAAGCTTGCGTGGCAAATCCGCTTCGGTGGCTTGCAATTCAGCCAATAAAGACGGTGCAATCGTCAATAAATCACTGCCAGCCAATTCGGTAATTTCGCCAATGTTACGGAAGCTTGCGCCCATTACTTCGGTTTTGTAACCAAATTTCTTGTAATAATTGTAAACGTCAGTGACTGACACTACGCCTGGATCTTCATTGGCAGGATAAGAATCACGGCCAGTATCTTTTTTATACCAATCCAAAATACGACCCACGAAAGGCGAAATCAGCGTGATGCCGTTTTCAGCGCAGGCAATCGCCTGATGCAAACCAAACAACAAGGTCAAGTTGCAGTGTATGCCTTCTTTTTCCAACACGGCAGCTGCTTGAATACCTTCCCAAGTAGAAGCGATTTTTATTAAAATACGATCAGAATCAACGCCATTTGCCACATATTGGGCAATAATTTCACGGCCTTTAGCAATCGTCGCTTCCGTATCGTAAGATAAACGCGCATCTACTTCAGTGGAAACGCGACCTGGAATAATTTCCAGTATTTTAAGGCCAAAAGACACCGCCAAACGGTCAAACGCCAAGTTAGCCACTTCAGCAGCAGATGCGTCTGCACCTAAACTTGCGCGTGCCGCTTTTAAAGTATCGTCTACAATACCTTGGTATTGCGGCATTTGTGCCGCAGCGGTAATTAATGACGGGTTAGTGGTCGCATCTTGTGGCTTAAATTTTTCAATCGCCTCAATATCGCCGGTATCAGACACGACTACAGTCACTTCTCTGAGTTGTTCCAACAAATTCTTTGCCATACGCAGTACCTACTTTCAAGTTAAAAAAATCGACAACCCCAAGCCATAAAGTCTTGCATCAGAAGCGGTTGGACATTTATGGCAATGGAAAATTCATTCAGTGGCAATACCGAAGTTAACACTTACTCGGCTATAGTGACGGGCATGGGATAAAACCTCGACACCCCACTGTATAACTGACTTCGGGGTATTACCACGTATGGCAGCTACCCCGAAGCTAAAAATACCGATAGAAAACGGTTTATTTATACGCAAGCCTAAGATGCCGCTGTACTATTACGAAGATACTTAGCCACACCTGTCACAGCCTCTTGACCTGCTGGTATAAATTCACCTTCTAGCAGTTTAGTTCGACTGTGTTTTTCTAAATAACGAGACAGCCCTGTTGTGCCTGGTTCAAAATTGACAACAATGATGTTGCTTTGTTTGATGTCAGCAAGCGCTGTCGCTTGCACAGCCAAATATTTAGCAACTTTGCTTTCTAATGGTTTGGCTTTAACATTGCCAGCTTCTTTAATAAGGTATTTCTCAACACCGCTGACCACAGGATACACCCGCGCAGGCAAACTGGCTTGCGATTTCAGGTATTTACTGACACCACTGACAACTGGCCTGGGTATGATACTACGCTGCTGCAAAGCAACATATTTGTCAACGCCGCTTTGCGGTGGCCGTTTTTTTTCTGCAATCAGCAGCTTAGCTAAATACTTGGCAACACCGCTGGCACCTGGTTTCCCCGCCGCACGCTTTGCTTGTTGTTGGCTATATTTTTCAACGCTAGTTAATACTGAGTCATCTTGCGTAACTAACGGCTCTGTGACAACAGATGCAGCAACTAAGGCCGCTTCTGCTTTGTCTTGGGCAAGTTTGGCTTCTTGCACAACAAAACGGGCAATAATCGCAGCGGCCGCAGTTTTACGAGCAGCGCAGTCCTTCTCCGCCTGATATTTAGCCACGCCTGTTAAACGCGTAATAGGCTGAGCTTCAACATCTTGCTTAGCAAGATAGTTTGCCACACTGCTTAGCTTAACCGCCGTAACCGGAACTTCAGTTTTCAGTTTGACAGTATATTTTGCAACACCGGTCATAGCAGGGCTTGCCCTGTCAATAACCGCTTGTTTAAGCAAATACTTAGCAACACTGGTTATAGGTGATGACAGGTCTTTTTTCCGTAAATACTTACCCACCGATGACACGGTTTGCATAGTCTCCATGTACTTGGAAACTCCAGTAACAGATGGCCGAGTCGCCAAATATCTCGCCACACCGGTCACTTTATTGCTAGGATTAACAGCAACCAAAAAATTCTCCTGGCTTTCAATCGGTTTACGACGAGATAACGATTTATCGATTAAATCGATTGCGCGACTGCGTGCCATCTATTATCTCCGATTACGTAGGTATTTTTCAACGCCGGTAGCCGCGCTAGCTTTTACCGATTGTACGTGTTTGTCCAAATAACGGCTCACACCGGTACCAGAGGCTTTACTCAAATATTTAGCAACACCAGTCAATCCACCGCCGCCGTTCGACTTAGCTGCGCTAGAAGGCGCGGCAGCAGAGTTGGCAGATTTTGTACATTTACCACAGTTGCGACTTCTAAAAAAGGCAACACCACCTAAAGCCATTACCACCAAACCAATCAAATAACTGGTTAACGTATCAGCTGGCGCGGCTGCGGCATCAGGTGCGGCACTTGCTGCTGCGGAACTAACAGTTGAATCTACTGAAGCGCTCGCTGGCATTTTGCTGGGTTTATAGTCAGCATCATAATAAATAACTTCTGATTTATGGGTAGCCGCAGGATATTTATCATCTGAAGCAGAGCTTTCTGCTTTAGCCGCTGCTGGTGCAGTTTGGCTGCTGGTTGCAGATTTGCTGTCTTTGGCGATGTAGGCATCATCCGAATACACCACGGACGGTTGGAAATCTGCAGCCGGATATTGATCATCAGCACAAACAATGCCGCTACTCAACACTAACACGGCTAATAGACCATTTTTAAAATTATTCTTTTTCACGTTGTTCACCTATGAGTCAAAAGAAGTGGTGAGTGTTGTTAAAGCGGCGCTTCAACAACACTCACCTAATGGTATGTCGTAAGTTATTCTCGTATGGCCTTAGAATTAAAGCACCATTTCAACGTGTTTTACCACGTTGTCAACGGTAAAACCGAATTCTTTGAACAAATCACCCGCAGGTGCAGATTCACCAAAACGATCCAAACCGACAATCTTGCCATTCGTGCCAACATATTTCCACCAACCATCGGTGACACCCGCTTCAACCGCAACGCGTTGAGTAACACACGCAGGTAAAACAGACTCACGGTAAGCCGCGTCTTGTGCATCGAAAATATTGGTAGATGGCATGGAAACCACACGAATCTTTTTACCCGCAGCTTTCAATTGTTCAGCTGCTTTCACAGCCAATTCAACTTCAGAACCGGTGGCAATAATAATTGCATCAGGTTGGCCATCGGTATCAACCAACACATAAGCACCGCGTGAAATCGCCGCAATTTGTGCTGGCGTGCGTGGCATGTGCGGTAAGTTTTGACGTGAGAATACCAAAATAGACGGGCCATTTTGACGTTCAATTGCAGCCTTCCAAGAAATAGTGGTTTCCACCGCATCACACGGACGCCACACTTGAATACCTGGAATCAATCGCAAGGTTGCTGTTTGCTCAACCGGTTGATGAGTCGGACCGTCTTCGCCAAGGCCGATAGAGTCATGGGTATACACGAAAATAGAACGTATCTTCATTAATGAAGCCATACGCAAAGCGTTACGCGCATATTCCGAGAACATCAGGAAGGTTGCGCCAAACGGGATAACGCCGCCGTGCAATGCCAAACCGTTCATGATGGCTGACATACCAAACTCACGTACACCGTAATTGATGTAGTTAGCGTCAGGCTTGTTAGCACGCATGGGTTTATAACCTTTCCATTCGGTCATATTGGAACAACCCAAATCCGCAGAACCACCAAAAATTTCTGGCAATAAATCGGCAAAACCTTGGATAGCCGCCAAAGAAGACAACCGTGTTGCGGTGGTTTTAGCTTCTGCATTGACCGCTGTTACAAATGCTTCTGCATCAGCCGCCCACGTAGCAGGTAAATCACCTGCCATACGGCGAGTAAATTCACTGGCTAGTTCTGGGTGCGCCGCTTGATAGGCGGCAAATTTTGTATCCCACGCTTGTTCAGCAGCAGCGCCTTTGGCTTTACCATCCCAACCCGCATACACTTCAGCAGGCACCTCAAACGCACCGTATTTCCAGCCTAACGCTTCTTTAGTCAGATCAACCTCTGGCTGGCCTAATGCCGCACCGTGACAGGCATGGCTACCGGCTTTATTAGGTGAACCAAAACCGATAATAGTTTTACAGCAAATCATGCTCGGTTTATCAGTCACCGCGTGAGCCGCTTTGATGGCATCGGCAATGGCTTCTGGATTATGGCCGTCAACGTCAGCAATCACATGCCAACCGTAAGACTCAAAACGCATCGGGGTATTGTCGGTAAACCAGCCATCAACGTGACCGTCAATAGAAATACCGTTGTCATCCCAGAACGCAATCAAGTTGCCTAAACCGAGCGTGCCCGCCAATGAACAGGCTTCATGCGAGATACCTTCCATCAAACAACCATCACCTAAAAACGCATAGGTTTTATGGTTGACGATGTCGTGGCCGTCTCTATTAAACTGTGCAGCCAAGGCTTTTTCAGCAATAGCCATGCCGACCGCGTTGGTGATACCCTGGCCTAATGGGCCAGTAGTGGTTTCTACGCCAGGCGCATAACCGTATTCAGGGTGACCCGCTGTTCTGGAATGCAACTGACGAAATTGCTTCAAGTCATCAATGGACAAATCATAACCCGCCAAGTGCAACAGCGAATAGATCAACATGGATCCATGACCATTTGACAGCACAAAACGGTCACGGTTTGACCAGCTTGGGTTGGTCGGATTATGACTCATGAAGTCATTCCATAATACTTCAGCAATGTCCGCCATCCCCATCGGGGCGCCCGGATGTCCAGAGTTTGCCTTTTGTACGGCATCCATGCTCAAAGCGCGTATGGCGTTCGCTAATTCTCGACGCGAAGTCATATTATTCCCCTTAAATTTTCAATAAATGATTAAACACTGCAATACTTAAGTTATTATTATGTATCGCGAAATTCTTTGATGGCGGTCATCATTCAGCATGACAGACACGCGGAGCGAATAACCGTAACGGCTATTCGCTCTACTGATGTATTACTCCAAGTTAGCGTGACGCTCTCTCATTAACTCTTCGGTAATTCCCTTGTCGTGAATGATGTGAGACACCGTTGCTTCCAGGAATACCAAGGTGGACAGCTCAAACACTGTACCCATTGGCATACCCAAAAGTTTGCCGTATTGATCGGCACTACCAATAGTAAATACAGCCTCGGCCATATCACCAATAGTAGAACTGCTTTTCGCAGAGATCAAAATAATGCTGGCACCTACTTTTTTAGCACTCTTGGTGAATGCAATCAATTGCTCTGTTTCACCAGAGCCAGAGATAATTATCAGTAAGTCGCCGCTCTTAATGCTGGGTGTAACCACTTCACCAACAACACTGACATCGTAACCGCTGTGTACCAGTCTCATTGCAAAAAAGTTACCCACCAGCTTAGAACGACCTGCACCGGCAATATAAATACGCTTAGCAGCATCAAGAAGCTGCGTCAGCTTTCCATCATACGAACTATCGGTTGCCTCAAGAATACTTGAAATTTTGTCTATGATAAGCTTCTGATGCATGTGCTTGACTCTCTGTAATTATACAGCGTCAACCAATTCACGAATTTCACGCGCTGATTCAGCAGGTGATGGCGCACCGTAGATAGCTGCACCGACAACGATAATGTTCGCGCCTGCTCTAACTACGTCTTGTACGGTAGATTGTTTAATACCACCCGCCACTGAAATTCTAACGGGCAAACCTAATCTAGCGATGTCATTCAAATCACCAAATGGCGTGTCACCAGCCGCTTGAGCGTCAAGACCTGTGTGAATACCGACAATTTGAGCGCCAGCTTCTGCTGTTGCGCGTGCGCAAGCTACTTTGTCAGACACGTTGATCAAGTCGATTTGCGCTTCAGCACCGTGTGCATTGGCCGCTTTAATAACACCTTTGCAAGTTGCAAGACCAGATACACCTAAAACGGTGCAAATGTCCGCGCCAGCAGCGTAAAATGGTGTGGCTTCGTATTCGCCAGCGTCCATCGTTTTTAAGTCAACCAACAATAATTTGTCTGGGAATTTAGCTCTTAATGCTTTAACCAGATTAACACCGTTGTGTTTAATGCAAGGTGTGCCGATTTCAAAAATATCAACGTGTGGCGCAACTTGCTCTGCAAGCGCAACGGTTGCGTCAAAATCCAAAGAGTCTAAAGCCATTTGAATTAAAGGTCTTGCCATGATATACACTCCAAAATGATTAAAATAGTTATAGTAAATTACATATTCTTTATGCGGCAGTAACTGTAAAGTAGAAAGGGGACAGATGTCAATGCCCAATACTGAACACCAACTATCAACCTTATAAATACCTTCGCCTGACCGACATAATAATACTTCAAAAATCACAACACAAATATTAAAAATTTGCGTCAGTTCAATACGGTGTCGCCACTGTAAAATTTTTTACTGGAAAAACCACAAAACCAGACATACGATCTACTTTAATGCCCGATAAACTTGATGGTGGTCAAAACAGCTTGACTAAAATCTTTAAAATACAGACTGTTTGGTGATTTTGAAAAGCCCGTAGTTAAGGCTTTAAATCGATGGTGTTGCTCAAAAACGCTTACCCAGAAACTGATGTAGAACGAAACATTGTCAAAAAATTACTGAGCACCCAATACTCAAGATTTTTTGACACGCTAAGAAAAATTAACAGATCAAGGTGTTTTCATCAATCCCCCAGATGCTTCATGATAGCATTTAAGTGGTAAGACTTAATTTAGTAAGTCACTTTAAAATCAAGAATTAAAAACTTAATCATTGAACGAGGTAGTGTAGATGAATTTAGTTGGTAATTGTGAAATTCTGACGAATGAATCCAAATTAGTGATGACCCTATTCTGTGCTACTGATAAACGCCTCTAATACGCCAAGTGCATTCGCCATACCTGCGTGCAAGTTGTGTTCAATTTCCGTCATGGTGATTTCGCCTTCGGTTTTACCCGCCCCCCAATTGGCAACGACCGCAAGTGCCGCATATTCAAGCTGGAGCTCACGCGCTAGCACCGCTTCTGGCATACCTGTCATACCAACCAAATCACAACCATCGCGCTCCATGCGTTTAATTTCTGCCGAGGTTTCCAGGCGCGGGCCTTGTGTACAACCGTAAGTTCCAGTATTTACCAGTTGAATGTTGGCATGCGCTGCCGCCACAATCAACTGTGCTCGTAATGCTGAGCTGTACGGCGCGGTAAAATCGATATGGGTTACAGGGGTGGTGTCATCATCAAAAAACGTGTGTTTACGACCATAAGTGTAATCAATTATTTGATCAGGCAAAGCCAAGCACGCAGGTGCCATCGCCGCAGTAATACCGCCCACTGCTGCCACCGCAATAATACTTTGTACGCCCAGATGCTTTAACGCCCACAGATTGGCGCGGTAATTGATACTGTGTGGCGGTATAGCGTGCGGATTACCGTGCCTGGCTAAAAATACAATGTGCTTGTTATGCAGCTTACCGGTAATAAGCTCGGCAGAAGGCAATCCATAAGGCGTATCGATTTTCTCACTACTGATGAGCTGTAAGCCGTTGAGCTGCGTTAACCCTGTACCGCCAATGATTGCTATTTTTTTCATAATGATTGTGCCTGTTGTGCAGCATAAATACCAGCGGCATTACGTAAATAGCCTTTATAATCCATACCATAACCAAATACATAATGATTTTCTACATCTAGGCCAATAAAATCTGCTGTAATAGGTTTTTCATGATCGAGTAACTTATTAACTAAAACAGCGCTGTACACCGCTGTAGCGCCTTGCTCAAAGCAATAATCATAAATGGCTTTTAAGGTAATGCCAGCGTCGAGAATATCATCCACAATCAGCACTGTTCTGTCTTTAAGTGTCGTCGATGGCTTGACCACCCACGCAATTGTTTGACCAACCGTTTTATTTTGGTAACGACTGGCATTAATGGCATCGAGCGTGAGCGACATGGTCAATCGGGGCAGCAACTTGCCAGCGACAACAATCCCGCCATTCATCACGCATAACACTAACGGATTTTTATCAGCCAATGCGATATTAATTTGCCGTGCCATGGTATCTAATGCGGCTTCAACTTGTCGCTCGGTGTGCAGTAACTGCGCCGTCTCTTGAATGTGTTGGATTTCGTTAAGCATGTTTAGCCATGAGTTGATTGATCAGCGCAACACTGTGTTGCCATTTATCGGTCTGCTGTAATTGTGCAAGACCCAGCGCCCCTGCCCTGCCCTGCATGGCGGTTAAGCGCTGCTCTCGCATTGAGTTTTGCGTTATAGGTAATGACTCCAACACCTGTTCGGCTGCCTTAGGATTATTACAGACCAGTAGCATATCGCAACCCGCTTGCTGAGCCATACGAGCACGCGCGGGAAAATCACCTGCAAAGGCCGCACCTTCCATACTCAAATCATCACTGAACACAGTACCGTTAAAATTAAGCTGTTTACGTAACACCTGTTGTATCCAAAAATCTGAAAAACCCGCAGGATTGGCATCTACTTTAGAATACACTACATGGGCAGGCATAATGGCTTCCAAGCCTTCAGCAATCAACTGCTTAAAGGGCAGCACGTCTTTAGTCATAATGCTATCAAAGTCTCGTTCATCTATGGGCAATGCCAAGTGTGAGTCTGCTGACACTGCGCCATGCCCTGGAAAATGTTTACCCGTTGCCGCCATACCCGCGCTGTTCATACCCGCCCTGAAGGCACTGGCCAACGTTGCAGCCTCAGTGCATTGGCTTGAAAAAGATCGGTCACCAATCACTTGACTGATACCACAATCCACATCCAATACTGGCGCAAAACTAAAATCAACTCCCACGGCGCGTAATTCTGCCGCCATTAACCAACCGGCGGCCTTTGCCAAACTGGCTGTACCTGCATAGCAACTGGCTGACGGCAAACGGGTAAAGCCGTCACGAAAACGCTGCACACACCCACCTTCCTGATCGACAGCAATCAAAATATCACCTTGCCGTGCAGCGCGAATGTCATTAATCAGATGGGTAATTTGTTCTGGACTTTGGTAATTTCTAGCAAAAAAGATAACTGCGCCGGTATTAGGGTGATTAATAACAGTGCGCTCATGCTGCGTTAGCGTTAAGCCAGCAACATCAAGCATTACAGGACCAATGGGCAGGTGAATCGTCATTATTTAGCGGTAGGTTAAGGTGAGATAGTTTACACAGTCTTTTAAGTGCTGCGCTTGATTGTAACAGGAAAACTGAATACGATTAGCCGATAAATCTTACAATTTTAAAGAAAACCAAGCTTGGCACACTGAAAAGTGCAAAATTTCTTAAAGCGCGTGCGTACCTAAATAACCAGCAAAGCAAGACAGCGCAGACACTTGACAGCTTAAAAATAACACGCTTACTATCGCGCTAAATCGCCATATAAAAGAGCTGGTTGAGACGCTGTAGCATTTTGTTTTTGAATTCCTGTGAGTGTGTAATTAAACAAATAATTATTGGCACTTAAGTAAACATCATTGTTTTGTCCACTGATAAGTCCCGTTATTTCAAAGGCGGTAGAAAAAGATGACGATTGCGCCAGCGTGGTTAAATCCCTTATTGAAACACCGCGTTGTGAACCAGAATATGACGACAATAGTTTACCGCACATAATAGCCACATGATTATAATAGAGTCCTTTATCAGAAAAAGTGATTGATGCCAATAACGTTCCGTTACTTTGATAGCGATATAAGCTGTTACCCGATGCCAAATACAGCTCATTATTAGCGCCTGCCGCAATAGCATTAATTATAAAACTTGTGCTAAAGCTCGATACCGAATTCAAAGCGAGATCACGAACGTTAACACCACGATTATAACCTGAGTAAGACGCATAAACGCGATCACCCATAACGGAAATACCCGTATAATTAACCGTAGACTTAGACTCTAGGCTTTTAATCAGTACGCCATCAGCCGTGTAATTATAGATACGATTACCAGAAACCAAATACACATCATTATTTAATCCTACCGCCAGTGCAGTAACCGGAAATGGCGTACTAAATGAGGTTAATGCTTGTAACTTAAACGTATGCAGTGTAACGCCTTGTTGAATACCATGCGTCGCCACATAAAAATTGTTAGCACTCGCATTGGCTTGCACGCCTATTATCAAACTGATCAGAGCTGTGATTTTAAATGCGGCTAGTAAAGATATTTTTTTGCTCATTGTACGCCACTCCGTTATGAGTTTTTAGCTTGAAGTAGGCTAAGTTTAGTTCAACTTGAATACTTTACTGAAGCCTTGCCATACCTTGTATAAGGCGGCTAGCAACTTAAGCTAAAAAGTGCAGCTTGACTTGAGCGCGCTTCTCAAGCCAACATAACCAACCCGTTTACCATGTTGGGTTACCAAACAGCAGGCAGCACAATCTACTTGATCATTATTATTTTTGTGAAAATATAACAATACGTTAACATGACTATCACTGACTTTAGTTTGAGGAAAGATTAAACAGCGTATAAAAATTTTCAGTCGATAAATCGGCAATTTTATTGAGGGTTGTGCCGCGCAAATCGGCAATATGCTCGGCCACATAACGTACATAAGTAGGGTAATTAGTTCTACCGCGAAACGGTACCGGCGCTAGATACGGTGAATCCGTTTCAATCAAAAAACGATCTGCCGGTATTTTTTTGGCAGCCTCTTTAATGTCCTGGGCACTGTTAAAAGTTACAATGCCGGAAAAAGAAATATAAAAATTCAAATCCATCGCTTTTTTGGCAAACGCCCAATCTTCGCTAAAACAGTGAATAATACCGCCTACTTCACCGGCATTTTCTTCGGCAAGAATACGCAAGGTATCTTCTTTGGCTTGCCGCGTATGGATAATCAACGGTTTTTTTAAAATTTTAGCCGCACGAATATGGTTTCTAAAGCGCTGCTGTTGCCATTCTAAGTCACCCTCACTGCGAAAATAATCCAGTCCGGTTTCACCTATACCAATCACGCGGGTATTTTGGCCTAAGCTAACCAGCTCATCAACACTGGGATCGTGACAATCTTGCGTATTAGGGTGTACACCAACGGTGGCCGATATGCGCGAAAATCCGTCAATTAATGTCAGCATCGCCGGATAATTTTCAAGATCAATCGCTATGCACAGTAAATATTCAATCTGACTGTGAGTGGCCTCATCCATAAAGCGAGCAAAATCGCCATCGTAAGGCGTTAGATCAATACGATCCAAATGGCAATGGGAGTCTATTAACATTATAAATTCAATTAGTTACATGGTATGTGTAGAGCGATCAGCAGCCAATGCACCTGCCAAATAAGTTTCTATTTTATTACGCGCAAGACCACCGTCTTGATCGCTGAATTGCACACCCACACCACATGCGCGATAGCTGCCTGAGCCAACAGGTGTTTTCCAAATAATTTTGCCAGCAATCGGTAAACGCTCAGTTTCTTCCATTAAATTGAGCAACATGAATACCTCTTGCCCCATGTCATAGTCTCGGTTAGTCGGAATAAATAAACCACCATGAACAACAAAAGGCATATAAGCGGCGTAAAGTGCGCTTTTGTCTTTTATTGCCAAGGATAATATACCACTTTGCCTGGTTGATGATTCTGCCATGATTTTAGTGCGTCGCGCTAAGGTTAGACCAAGTAATTAAAATTTCTTCTAATAGTAACTGTTTATTAATTTGCGTATGCAGCTGTTTGTGGCTGGTCAGCAGCAAATCATATAATGCGTACAAGTCCGTTAATTTTAGCTGTCTTGCCAGTTCTTGCAAGGGTTTTGTTAAGTCTGCATTATACAGATGCTCAGCTTGCACTTGATGAACACATTTAATTAAATCCATTACCCAGCTAGTAAGCCAAAATAATAAGGCCGTGTCGGGTAAAGCCAGCCATTGCTCGGCGACAATTACCGGATGATTTTGGTGTTTTGCAATCGCAAGCCAACTAGCAAAACACGCCAGTCGGCTAGCAATATGATTTTCAGTGGCAACTTGCAGAGCTAGTAGAGGTGCATTTCTAGTCAATTTTCCCAGTATTTCTAAATCATTGTGAATATTATTATGTTTTAACCACGCATGCAGAGTTGCGGTATCCGGTGTGCTGATACTCAGTTTTTGGCAGCGACTTCTAATAGTGGCAGGCAGTCGACTGGGGGTTGCTGTGATTAAAATAATACTGGTACGTTCTGTCGGCTCTTCCAGACACTTGAGAAACGCATTGGCTGCTGCGTTATTCATCTGCTCAGCGGGATTAACAATGACCACACGGTAACTGTCAAATTGTGGCTTTAACGTGAGCGCTGTGTTTAAGCTGCGAATCTGAGCGATTGTAATTTTTTTGCCAATTTCTTCCGGTTCAACATAGATGAGATCGGGGTGGGTTTTGGCATTAAATAACAAGCAGCTTTGACACTGTCCACAGGCTATACCGTGTGCATCAGACTGTCCACACAGTAAAACACGGGCAAACTGATCAGCCAACTGACGCTTGCCTAAACCGTTAGTACCGGTAATCAGCAACGCTTGCGGAGTACGCTTTTGCACAATATAGCGTTGCAAATACTGCCATTCTTGGTGTTGCCAAGGCAATATTTCGGCTAACGCGCTCATGCTGCTATCAGCGCATCCAGTAACGCTACCAGTGTTTGCTGCACCTCTGGCAGGGTTTGCTGAGCATTGATAATTTTAAACCTGTGCGGATTTTGCCGTGCTCTTGTTAAATAGGTGTGGCGAACCCGTTCAAAAAAACTCATTTTTTCCGCTTCAAAGCGATCAATCCCCGCCCCTCTTTGTGTAACTCGCGCCATACCAATTTCAACAGGCGCATCAAATAGCAGCGTTACATCCGGTCGTAATGCGCCTTGAACTAAATTTTCCAGCCACGCGATATTGTCCAAACTAATACCGCGCCCCCCACCTTGATAAGCATAAGTAGCATCGGTAAAACGATCACATAATACCCAGCAACCTTGTGCCAAAGCCGGCTGAATAACATGCTTAATGTGTTGCGCTCTGCCGGCAAACATCAACAGTAATTCCGTATGATCCGAGAATGACTCAGCGTCAGGATTGAGTAATAATTGGCGTATTTTTTCAGCCAACTCAGTGCCTCCAGGCTCGCGGGTACTCACAACTTTAAACCCGCGCTGCTGTAAATAATCACGCACAAAACAGATATTGGTGGTTTTACCTAAACCTTCGCCACCTTCAAAGGTGATAAATTTTCCTATTGGCACAGTTAATTTGCTTTCCTTTGATGAGTATTTACGGCTGCATTATGATCTTTAAGTGAGGCTGAAAACACATGTGTGCCAGAGCCATCACCGCGCGCAACAAAATACAGGCTGTCACCAGCGGCTGGGTGTAAGGTTGCGACAATGGCATCTCTGCCAGGCAAAGCAATCGGTGTAGGAGGCAAGCCTTTGATAGTATAAGTATTATATGTAGTCGGCGTACGTAAATCTTTAAGCGTAATATTACCCTGGTAATTATCGCCCATACCGTAAATAACGGTTGGGTCAGTTTGCAGTAACATACCAATCTCCAGTCTTCTGGTAAAAACGCCGGCAATCAGCGGGCGCTCAACTTTAGCACCGGTTTCTTTTTCAACAATAGAAGCCAAAATCAGCGCTTCATAAGGTGATTTTAACGGTAAGTTAGCTTCTTTTTTGCCCCATTCTTCATTTAACACCACCTGCATTTTATCGTAGGCGCGTTTGAGTATGGCAATATCGGTGGTATTTTTTTCAAAAAAGTAAGTGTCAGGAAAAAACAAACCTTCCGGGTGGTTTTTTTCTACCTTTAATTTCGCCATTAAGGCGGAGAAATCAATTGTGCTATCGGTTAATGTGTGTTCAATATAAGAATTTTTAGCAATCTCTTGCAAAATTTCTTTAAAAGCCCAGCCTTCTGGAAAGGTAATTGAATATTGTTTTTGTTTGCCACTGACCAAAACCGCCAATAATTCAGGTGCCGTCATACCACCCTTAAGCACGTACTCACCAATTTTTATTTTTGTTGTCGCCTTCTCTTGCATTGCCACTACTTTAAACCAAAATGGCTTGATATTGACATTTTGGGCGATTAATTTATGAGTGATGTTGTCAAATGAGTCACCTTTTTTAATATCAATGGATACTTGTTCACCAGGAACAGCCAG
Organism: Crenothrix polyspora; assembly: GCF_900163755.1. Taxonomy (GTDB): domain Bacteria; phylum Pseudomonadota; class Gammaproteobacteria; order Methylococcales; family Methylomonadaceae; genus Crenothrix; species Crenothrix polyspora. The sequence continues at coordinate 57,311 of NZ_FUKI01000057.1, forward strand.
TGTGTTTCTTGCGCTTTGGTATTCTGTCCAAGACCAGCCACCTATGATCACCAATAAAAGTAATATACTTGCTAAAACTTTATAAATCATAATCGCATCCTATTCTTTTTTGAGTTGATCTAGCCACACTTGCAGTTGTTGTGTTAATGAACCTATACGAAAAACGGTTGTTTCGAGCTGCTTTATCGGCCATATACCAATAATTGAGTTAGTGACAAATATTTCGTCGGCTGATAATAGCATTTCTTTATCAAAGAAATGCTCACAAATAGTAATGTGATGGCGGTAAGCTAATGTAAAGACAAGGTTACGAACGATGCCAGAAATGCCTGAATGCGACAATACCGGTGTATGCAATATGCCGTCTTTGCTAAAGAATATATTGCTCATCGTGCCTTCGATAATGTGATTATTAATGTCCAGCATAATGCCCTCCTGAATATCAAGAGTACTCCATTCTGCACGCGCTATAACCTGTTCTAAACGATTTAAATGTTTTATGCCCGCTAATAATGGATTTAAGCCTAAGCGTGTCTGGCAAAAACGGGCGTTAATACCGTGCAGTTGATAACTGGAGGGATAATCAGGGGAAGGGTGTAAACTGATGATGCGCGTGGGTTCAACACTGTCAGGCGGACGATAACCGCGCCCACCAGAACCGCGTGTGACGATAATTTTTAAGACGCAATCGCTGGATTGCCAAGTTACGTGATCAGAGTGTTCAAGAAGTGCTACGATTTCGCAGCCGATGTGTTGGGCACTAGGTACTGGGATATGCAGCCTAAGACAACCTTGTTGTAAGCGAGCCAGATGCTGCTTTAAAAATACCGGCTTACCACCTCGTACTTCAATGGTTTCAAATAAGCCGTCCCCGTATTGTAAGCCGCGATCAGTAACCGGAATATAATCCTTGGCCTCACCGTTGACCAGCAGCATAACGCGAGGCGACTTTGGGCATGTATTTATAAGTAACGCTTAAAGATTAACGTGCCGTTAGTGCCACCAAAACCAAAGGAATTAGACATGGCGATATCAATTTTCATCGGTCTTGCAACATTAGGCACAAAATCGAGATCGCATTGTGGATCTTGATTTTCCATATTAATCGTTGGTGGGGCAATTTGATTTTTAATACTTAGCACTGTCAAAACAGCTTCAATACCGCCCGCAGCACCCAACATATGACCAAGCATAGACTTTGTCGAACTTACCGCAACTTTATACGCATGCTCACCTAATGCGGCTTTCATAGCTTGGGTTTCGCCAACATCACCTGCGGGTGTTGAGGTACCGTGCGCGTTAATGTAGTCGATATTTTCTGGATTTAATTGTGCATCGCGCATGGCATTACGCATACAGCGTGCAGCACCTTCACCACCGGGCGCGGGGCTAGTAATATGATACGCATCGCCGCTCATGCCGTAACCGATAACTTCTGCGTAAATTTTAGCGCCACGGGCTTTAGCGTGTTCCAGTTCCTCTAGCACAACAACCCCTGCGCCATCACTTAATACAAAACCATCGCGGTCTCTATCCCACGGACGACTAGCCGCTTGTGGATTATCATTACGGCGCGACAAGGCTTTAGCGGAGGCAAAACCACCCATCGCAGTAGGCGACGAGGTACAGCGTTCAGCACCACCGGCTACCATCACATCCGCATCACCGTATTGGATTATACGCAGAGCATCACCAATATTGTGCGTACCGGTTGTGCAGGCGGTAACAATGGCAAAATTGGGGCCTTTTAAACCGTATTTAATCGATAAATTACCGGAAATCATGTTGATGATGTTTCCAGGCACAAAAAACGGTGAAATTCTACGTGGCCCACCTTTTTCATAGGTTGCGTAACACTCTTCAATACCAGTAACACCGCCTATACCTGCACCTATAGCAACACCGATACGTTCAGCATTGGCTTCGGTGATTTCTAAGCCTGAATCATCAAGTGCCTGACAACCAGCTGCAATACCGTAATGAATAAAGCCATCCATGCGTTTAGCATCTTTTTCAGAAATGTATTGGCTGATATCCAGGTTTCTGATAACACCGCCAAAGGTGCTGGCGAAAGGAGAAATATCAAAGGAATCTATCGCGCTTATACCGCTTCTACCATTGACAATACCATCCCAAGTTTCTGCAACCGTATTAGCCAGTGGGGTCACCGCCCCTAATCCAGTTATTACAACTCGACGTTTACTCAATGTAATGTACCGTAGGAAAAACAAATAAAAGAGAATTGAGAAAGAGGGTGTTACGGTTAGTGGATGAAAAAATTCATCCACTAAACTTTCAACTCAAGATGCGTTTTTTGTTACATAATCAATGGCTTGCTGAACAGTGGTTATTTTCTCAGCTTCATCGTCTGGAATTTCGCATTCAAACTCTTCTTCAAGCGCCATAACGAGTTCAACAGTGTCTAATGAATCGGCACCCAGATCATCTACAAAAGAGGAGTCGTTCGCATTAACCATATCTTCTGGTTTTACGCCTAATTGCTCTGCAACAATCTTTTTTACTCGTTCTTCAACATTACTCATAATTATTATCCTCAAACAATGCAAGCTTAATCAGCGTTAACGCGACACTCACAAGGGTATTATCATTAGTTTTACTAGAAACCCCGTCACTGGCAATCCCAGACGGCGGGGGAATTATACTTGATATTGCAACAATGTCACACTATTAAGGCATGAACATGCCACCGTTAACATGCAGGGTTTCACCTGTAATGTAAGCTGCACCTTCAGAGGCTAAAAATGAAACTGCGTGCGCAATTTCATTTGCTTGTCCTAACCGTGCCAGCGGAATAGCGGCTAACAAGGTAGTTTTAATGTCGTCACTTAACTCTTTGGTCATATCAGTATCGATAAAACCAGGGGCGACCGTGTTGACAGTAATATTGCGTGAGCCGACTTCCTTGGCCATTGATTTGGTAAAGCCTATCATACCGGCTTTGGCAGCGGCATAATTGGCCTGGCCTGCGTTACCGGTAGAGCCAACTACCGATGAAATATTAATAATGCGACCGGTTTTAGCTTTCATCATGCCGCGTAATACCGCTTTGCTCATGCGAAACACCGAGCTTAGGTTGGTATTGATAATATCGTCCCATTCCGTATCTTTCATGCGCATCAATAGATTATCGCGGGTTATGCCTGCATTGTTAACTAATACCGCCGGTGTGCCGTAGGTATCGGTAATGGTTTTAATAAGCTCAGCAACCGATTCAGCATCGGCAACATCCAGCTTTAAACCAGCGCCATTAGCACTCAAATACGCTGAAATAGCTTCAGCGCCACTGTCAGATGTGGCTGTGCCCAACACAAAAAAACCATCATCGGCCAGTCTTTCGGCAATGGCTTTGCCAATACCGCGACTTGCGCCGGTTACCAAAGCGACTTTTTTAGTCATGCAGTTGCTCCATTGTCGTATTTAAAGTTTCGCTGTCATAAAAAGTGTAATGCTCGGCTTCTTTAACAATGCGTTTGTTAAGACCGATGAGTACTTTACCTGGCCCACACTCTACAAAGCGGGTTACGCCGTGTTCTGCCATCCATTTAACGCTATCGACCCAGCGTACTGGTTGATACAGCTGCTGTTTTAATGCGCTACGGATCGCCACAGGGTCAGCATGCGTCATCACATCGACATTGTGTAGCAATGGAATGTCAGGCACATTAAAGACAGTATTTTGTAGATAGCTATCAAGTTGCTCGGCCGCAGGTAGCATTAAAGCGCAATGTGACGGCACACTAACCGGCAACGGCACGGTACGTTTAGCACCAGCCGCTTTGCACGCTAACATGGCACGTTCTACAGCGGCTGTGTTGCCGGCAATAACCACTTGACCTGGCGAGTTAAAATTAACCGCAGACACCACTTCATCTTCAGCGGCCGCTGCACAAATGTCAATAATCTGTGCGTCATTCAAACCCAAAATAGCGGCCATTGCACCGACACCAGCAGGCACGGCGGCTTGCATCAACAATCCTCGCTGTGCAACCAGCTTAATGCCGTCTTCAAAAGACAGCGCGTTAGCACACACTAAGGCAGTGTATTCACCTAAACTATGGCCTGCAAGCCACGCAGGGCGCACCGTGCTGTGTTTGCACCAGATTTTCCATAACGCAACACCGGCTGCTAATAAGGCAGGCTGGGTATTATAGGTTTGGTTTAATTCGGTTTCAGGGCCTTGTGTCACTATCTGCCACAGGTCTTTGCTCAATACATCAGAAGCTATGGTAAACAGTTGGCGTACTTCAGGGTAGTTGTTCGCCAGGTCGGTGATCATACCGACTGACTGCGAACCTTGTCCTGGAAAAACGAATGCGAGATTATTATGTGTATGAGTCATGGCTATATTTAGTATCGAATTAACGCAGAACCCCAAGTGAAGCCTGCACCAAAAGCTTCCAGCAACACAATGTGTCCGCGTTGTATACGGCCATCGCGCACACCTTCATTAAAGGCCAGCAATACCGATGCTGATGAAGTGTTGCCTTGGCCTTCCAGCGTAACAATCACCTGCTCCATCGACATATTTAATTTTTTGGCGGTCGCCGCTAAAATGCGAATATTAGCTTGATGCGGTACTAACCAGTCGACATCGGATTTCTCCAGCTGATTAGCATCTAAGGTTTCATCAACAATGCGGCCTAATGTGTTAACGGCCACCTTGAACACTTCATTACCACGCATTTGAATGTAACCGGCTTCAGCGCTATTTTCAGCACTGGCCGCCTGCGGATTAGGGCAAAACAACAGGTCTTCAAACTCGCCGTCGGAATGAATATGAGTAGATAATATGCCCGGCTTATCGCTAGCGGCCAATACCACCGCGCCCGCGCCATCGCCAAATAAAATACAAGTGCCCCGATCTGTCCAGTCGGTAATGCGCGAGCACAGTTCTGCACCGACGATCAACACGGTTTTGACCATGCCCGATTTAATGTATTGATCGGCAATACTCAAGGCAAAAATAGCCCCAGAACAGGCAGCTTGCACATCAAACGCCACACAATTTTTAATGCCCAAACGTTTTTGCAATAAGCAACCGGTGCTAGGGTAAACCCGATCCGGTGTGCCGGTGGCGACAATAATCATATCAATCTGTTCAGGATCAATATCTGCCATCGCTAAGGCTTGTCTGGCAGCGGCTTCGCCCATACTGGAAGCGGTTTCATGCGCGGCGGCAATGCGGCGACTTTTAATACCGGTACGCTCAAAAATCCAACTATCCGAGGTATCAACCGTCTGTGAAATATCAGCATTAGTACGGATTTCTTCCGGTAAATACCCGCCAGTACCGATGACTTTTGAATAACGGGTCATGCAATGTTCCTTAGCGCCAAAGTTTTTTCAATTTGTTCGCTGATTTTGCGGATCACATCTTTTTCAACTTCAATTTCAGCCAATTTTATCGCGGTTTTAAAGGCTAAAATGTCTGCGCCGCCGTGGCTTTTAATAACAAGTCCTCGCAAACCTAGAAAACTAGCACCGTTATATAAGCGCGGATCAATGCGATCTTTGAACGATTTTAATACTGGGTAAGCAATTAAGCCGACTAATTTAGTGAGCAGATTTTTAGAAAATGCCGTTTTCAGTGCGGTGCTGATCATTTTAGCCGCCCCTTCAATGGATTTTAATGCCACATTGCCGACAAAACCATCTGCGACAATCAAATCCACTTTAATGGTACCCGCATTCAGGGAATTGCCTTCCACATAACCAATGTAGTTTAAATGCGAATTTTCCAGCAATTTGGCTGCCGCTTTTACTTGCTCATTGCCTTTGACATCTTCTTCGCCAATGTTCAGCAAACCCACTTTAGGGTTTTCAATATTATCCACTGCTTTGACTAATTCAGCACCCATGACGGCAAATTGAAACAAATGTTCGGCAGTACAATCGACGTTAGCGCCTAAGTCAAGGACATGAGTATGGCCAAACGTAGACGGTAAAATTGAAATAATAGCTGGGCGATCAACGCCAGGGATCATTTTGAGTACGAAACGTGCGGTGGCCATTAATGCGCCAGTGTTGCCTGCACTGACGCAGGCATCCGCCACCCCTTCATGCACTAAATTAATAGCGACACGCATAGAAGAGTCTTTTTTGTTTTTCAATGCCTTGGCAGGCGACTCATCCATTTCAACGCGTTGAGAGGTATGCCGGATTACCAAGCGATCTTGATAGTCAACAGAGAATTGTGACAAATGCTGCTGGATAACTGTTTCATCACCAACCAAGATGAGTTTAAGTTCTGCGCTGTCTTTTAAGCAGTCCAGTGATGCGGGTATGGTCACTTCTGGGCCAATATCTCCGCCCATTGCATCAATCGAAATTGTTAGGCTCACGCTGACGAATGACTCCTGAATTGTTTTTATAAAGAGGCCGAATCAGAGTTGATTCGGCAGTCTATCATTCTAAAGCTAAGCAATGACGTTTATTCGTCATCGCCTTTAACAACAATTTGACGACCTTTGAAGAAGCCATCAGGTGTCATATGATGACGCAAATGCGTTTCGCCAGTAATCGCATCTTGCGATAAGGTTTTTGCGGTTAAAGCATCGTGTGACCGACGTTGACCACGTCTTGAACGCGATATTTTACTTTTTGGAACTGCCATTTAAATCTCCAGTATTTTTTAAGTTAGCTAAAATGGAAAAAGGATTGGTTTTTTGCGATGGCTTGCTTTGTATCGGCGCATCCGTATGGCTAATATCTGCAAGTAAGGCAAGACAATCATGTTGGTGCTTAGGATACGCGGGTAATGTCAGCAATAATTCATCTTCGATAATATCTTTAAGATGTACCGTGTCACCTTCGAGCAACAAAGGCTCAATATCTTCCGGTAATCTGTTGGCTTGTTCTATGGTTTTTACAATACCCAGTTTTACACGGTGTTTAACCGGCCAAATCACTGGCAGCAAACAATTTTGGCATTGCAAATGCAAAACTGTGTTTAGTTCGCCTTCAATTCTGGGCAAACGCGCCTCACGGCTAAAATAAAGCTCAACCGTTACCTCGCCTGTATCAGCCGCCAGTAAACCACTTAAGCGATCTAAATCGCTGACAGGTATGTGCCCTTTTAATTCACCCCGCTTATCGGCGAGCTGCAAAGGTTCTATATATTTAGGTAATCGAGATAACATAACTTGATAATGATATATGGAAACCGCACTTGCGTCAAACCGACGATAGTATCACGAAGCCATCGTTAGTGGTAAAGTGAACGGTTAAATTTATAAGCAATATTACACGGTATAGGTTAATTATTGTTATACCACCCAGATGATAAGACGTAACCATCATCGTTAAATAATCTTTTATTTCCAGTGAATTATTAAAATTAGTTTAGAGTGAGGTACAAACATCCGTGAGCAGTGAAACTACACTGGCGACCAATGTCGCGCACAATAACGCCGTAACCGCCCTCATCAGCACGTTAAATGATGCGCAGTGCCAAGCGGTTACCACCCCCGCGCACTCCGTGTTGGTGCTGGCGGGTGCTGGCAGCGGTAAAACACGGGTTTTAGTACACCGTATTGCCTGGCAAATTCAGGTGATGGGGACTTCTATGCACAGCATTTTAGCGGTAACGTTTACCAATAAAGCCGCCAAAGAAATGCGTGGCCGAATTGAAGATTTACTACAGGTGTCGGCGCGTGCCATGTGGATCGGCACGTTTCACGGCTTGGCGCACCGCTTGTTACGCAGCCACGCCAAGCAAGCCAACTTACCCGATACGTTCCAGGTAATGGACACTTCAGATCAACTGCGCTTGATTAAACGTTTGCTGGCGGGCTTAAACCTGGATGAAGACAAATGGCCGCCACGGCAAGTGCAGTGGTATATCAACGGCCAAAAAGATGAAGGCATTCGTGCCAAACATTGCGTGGCGGGTTACGATTTGTACCAGCAAAATCAGCTTAAAATCTACCAGGCCTATGAAGCGCTGTGCGAGCGTTCAGGGCTGGTCGATTTTGGCGAACTGTTGCTACGTGCCCACGAATTACTGCGCGACAACCCCGATGTATTGGCGTTTTATCAGCAACGCTTCCGGCATGTGTTGGTTGATGAGTTTCAAGATACCAATACTGTGCAATACGCATGGTTGCGCTTATTAACCCAAGGCCGCGATGATATTTTTGTGGTCGGTGATGACGACCAATCCATTTACGGTTGGCGCGGCGCTAAAGTTGAAAATATTTTTAGCTTTCAAAAGCATTACCCTGACCATCAAATTATCAAGCTGGAACAAAATTACCGCTCGACCGGCTTTATTCTTAAAGCCGCCAACGCGGTGGTGGCCAATAACGAAGGCCGCATGGGCAAAGCCTTGTGGACGGCATCCGCCGATGGCGACCCGATTGCGTTATATGCTGCTTTTAATGAACAAGATGAAGCCTATTTTGTGGTGGAGCGTATTCGATCTTGGCTGAAAGACGGCGGCAAGCACAACGATGTCGCCATTTTGTACCGTTCTAACGCACAATCGCGGCAATTTGAAGAACGCTTGATGACGGCGGCGATTCCGTACCGCGTATACGGTGGCTTGCGGTTTTTTGAACGCGCAGAAATTAAAAATGCCCTCGCCTATTTACGGATGGTTACCAACCGTCATGACGATGCCTCGTTTGAACGTATTATCAACACGCCGACACGCGGTATCGGGGCAAAAACCGTTGATGATATTCGCCAGGTTGCCCGTGATCAGGGCATATCACTGTGGGCAGCCATGCTGTTATGTGTGGAGCAAGGCCAACTCAGCGCCCGCGCCAGTAATGCCTTGGCAAGTTTTGCTCAATTGATTAAACACCTCGATCAACTGGCAGAGGACTTGGAGCTATTCGAAAAAGTGCAACTGGTAGTGGAAAAAACCGGTTTGTTAGATTTTCACAGCAAGGAAAAAGCTGATAAAGGCGATGAAAAAGTCGAAAACTTACACGAGTTAGTCAATGCGGCACGGCTGTTTGATTTTGACAGCACCCTGGAAGGCATGGAAAACTTAAGTGAACTGGATATGTTTTTGGCGTATGCCTCTTTAGAAGCTGGCGATATGCAAGCCGATGATTTTGAAGATTGCGTACAGTTGATGACCTTGCATTCAGCCAAAGGTTTGGAATTTAAGCTGGTATTTTTAGTCGGGCTGGAAGAGGGCTTGTTTCCCTCCCAGCAATCGCTGGATGATGCCGGACGCTTGCAAGAAGAGCGTCGCTTATGTTACGTAGGCATTACCCGCGCCATGCAGTATTTGTACGTAAGCTATGCAGAATCCAGGCGCTTATACGGCCGGGAAAGCTATCCCAGACCGTCACGGTTTTTACGGGAGATTCCATCGGAGTGTGTTCAGGAAGTGCGCTTGCGTGCTGAGGTAAGTCGCCCTGTTACCGCCGTTAAAACTTATTCAGCACCCTTGCAAGCGCAAGGCCAATACTGTTTGGGGCAGCGAGTCAGCCATATTAAATTTGGTGAAGGTGTCATTCTGCAAACCGAAGGCGCGGGTGAACAAGAACGGGTGCAGATTAATTTTAAGCAGGCAGGAATTAAGTGGCTAATGCTGGCTTATGCCAAATTGAATGCTATGTGATTTTTAAAAGCTACTTTTTAAAAGTAGCTGATTTAAAACTATAATTAAGTGCTTAGCTTGCTCTTGTTTAGAATATTTAATCAGCACAGAGTCGCGTGCAAGTTCACCCATATCTTTTCTTGCCAGAGGATCACGCAAACTATCCAAACAATCATGCCATTCTCGTATTGAATGCGCTAAAAAACCATTTTTACCTTGTCTTATAACCGGTTCATAAGCCGGGATGGGTGTCGCAATTACCGGCAAGCCAACGCACATTTTCATGGTTAATCTGTTTTCAGACTTAATTTGCCACGCAGGAGGCGACTGCTCAGTCGTTGCTGTAGTATCTATTGGGATAATACCTATATCAGCCTGCTGGAGGATTTTGTAAACCTGAGTAGGATGCCAAGCAATGCGGGCAATGCGGCGATGCGCTAAAAACTGAAGATACTCTATGCGCAAAGCTGTATTTGGCTTTGCCAAAAATTGCCAACGCATTGCTTGTAAGTTTTGTAGTATCTGCTCGGCAGGTGGATAGCGTCCAACAATAGAAATTTTCAACCAATTGGGGATGCTGTTTAATATAGGTAATTTATCCAAAGACGAAGAGGTCACCAGTACGGCATGCAGTGGCTTATTACGAGAACCGTACGTTGGATTATAGCTTATTTTGTGGTGTTCCGGATGCTCAATTCCATCATGAACAACACTGATTTTGGCTTGCAGTGCTTGAGGGTATAGGCTCTTAAGGTAATCGGTGACCACAAGAGTTATATCGGTTGCCCTGACCATCGCCTCATTTACCAAATCACACACACCGTACACGGTTTTAATCCCTAATACAGAAAGTTGTTGGGCAAGATTTTCTGCACTAGAGCCGTGTATTTTTTGAAAATAAATAATTTGAAAATCTTCCAACACGATACGAGACATCAAACCATCAAGTTGCGGTGTTTCATTGCCATACTCCGGTTCAAACACAATGTGCGGCTCAAAGTTAGCAGCTCGCAAAAAAGGCAGCATATTTAACACCGCTATGCGTGTGCTGGGGATGGGATTTTTTGAATTTGATAACAGTATAAATCCAATCTTTATTGGCATTTTTATAGGAGTAATTATAGATTACTTGACTAATAAAACATTTTTTTAAATAATCTTATGAAGTAGGAATGATGTGATTTTTTATCCCAGCGCAGTAATTCTTTTATCTCGTTAGAAAAATTATTTGATCCGTGTTTCATGCATTTTAATAAGCGCTCTTCAAAACCCTCTTCATGGATCCGGTTGTAAAACGATTTGTAGGCAATTTTTTGATAACGATCCCTTAATAATTGATTAATTTCCGAATCGAAGCAGCCTATCATAGCATCCAGATAATTAAGTATTTTTAAATCCACATTGTCTTGTGATGACCAGACTCCCCCCTCGTGAATTCTGTAAACAGCCATATTCTCAGAAAGTCGTTTAATATAACCATAGCGTGCATTGAGCATATGGAAAAAATAATCACCAACCGATGACGAAAAAAAACTGGCAGGAAATTCGACGAATAATCCCGCCCTAAAAACAACAGAGCAGGTATGCATAAAATTTCCTTTGGCTAAATCTTTTATACTGCTAATTTCTGGAGCATCAAGTGTTAACGTGTCAGATTCCAGTTTATGATTGCGTAACACTTGAACAGGGTGGTAACACATGGAAAATTCTGGATTTGATTCTAAAAAATCGACTTGCTGTTGTAATTTTAAAGGCTGTGTCCAGAAATCATCACCTTCTAATAAGGCAATATAAGTACCGTCACATTCTGATAATGTCTTGGTAAAATTGGCTAGCATACCCAAATTTGTATTATTTAATCTGGCTTTAATTCTAATGCCAGTAGCATTTTTAAATTGTTGTATTTTAGTGGCGGTTTCATCAGTACTGGCATCTTCTCCAATAACTAGCTCAATACTAAAATTGGCTGTCTGTGCTAAAACGCTTTCGATCGCTTGTTCAATATACTGGGCATGATTATAGGTAATCATGCAAACACTGAGTTTTGGCGAAAAATCACTGGGCATTTAAAAATTCCTTTTCAATATCAAGTAATTTTTTGCTGCGATTTTTAATTTTTTTGGCGGGAATACCAGCATAAATGCTAAATTCTTCACAGTCACTATTAACTAAAGATAATGCTCCAATTGCACAACCCTCATTTAATATAATATGAGGTAAGATAACAGAACCACTGCCAATAATAGTGTGACGTTTTAAAATAACTGGGCCATGAGTGACATTTTTATAGTTTTCAGATATTGTTGGGTTAGTTAGTTTTTTACCAGAATAATCATCACTGCTTGAATAAATAGAAACACGCGAAGAAACATTTGAAAAATCTTCAAGAGTAATACGACCTTGGCCTATTAAGCTGGAATAGCAAGCAATATGAACATGATTTCCTAAATAAATACCTCCGTCACCTGCTGACAAAATACAAAAATCATCTATTCTGACATTGGAACCTATATTAATTTTTTCTGCGCCATAAATTGAAGCAAGCTTTGATATTAAAACATTGCTGCCACAGGAAGAAAACCCTATTTTAAGTAATTCTTGCGTCGTTAAAAAGCTCATTGTATTTTATAGAGTATATATTTTTAAGAAAAATTACTATTTCAAGATGTGATTTCATCTACTATTAATTGAATAATATAATCAACTTTTTCAAAAGGTAAGTCTGGATAAATAGGTAAGCAGATGACTTCATTGGATATTTTTTGCGCAACAGGTAAATTAGATACAACAGCAGATGGTAAACCTCTGTACATAGGAAAGTCACTTATTAATGGATAAAAATAGCGACGTGCATAAATATTGTTATCTCTTAATTTCTGAAATAATACGTCACGGTACAATGGATATTCTGCGTTTACTAAAATAGGGAAATAAGAATAATTGGCTGTATTTTCAAGACTATTTGATAAATACTGAATACCTTTAATATTTTTTAATGCGCTTCTGTAACGCTCATCTATAGCTTTGCGCTTTTGCAATGCGTCATCAATATTTTTGAGTTGCAATAAGCCAAAAGCTGAGATGATTTCACTCATTTTTCCATTAATGCCTGGTGCTACTACGGTGACTTCATCAACAAAACCAAAGTTTTTTAAATGATCGATACGCTGCTTTATTTTTGCATCTGGACAAATAATAGCGCCGCCTTCAAAAGTATTAAATACTTTAGTTGCATGAAAACTTAAAACTGATAAATCGCCATGATTAAGAATGCTTTCGTTTTTAAATTGAACACCAAAGGCGTGTGCAGCATCGTATATAACTTTTAATCCATAATTGTCAGCAATTTTTTGAATGCGCTCAACATCACAAGGTTGCCCGTAGCAATGTACCGCTAAAATAGCAGTTGTTTGAGGCGTGATGGCGGATTCTATTTTATCGGGATCCAGATTAAGTGTCTTAGAATCTATGTCTACAAAAACAGGTTTAATACCATTCCAAAGGAGTGAATGTGCAGTTGCAACAAAAGAATAAGGTGTTGTAATAACTTCGCCGGTAATTCGTAATGCCTGCAAGGCAGTTAATAAGGCGATGGTTCCATTAGTGAAAAGCGCAACATGCTTCACACCAAGATGCTCACACAGTTCCTGCTCCAGTTGTTGGTGAAATGGCCCCCCGTTTGTTAAAATTTTACTGTCCCAAATTTTTTCCAGATAGGGAATAAAGTCATTCAGTGGAGGTAAATGGGGTTGTGTAACATAAACTGGTTTCATTTAAAATCTCATTAATTTTTGAAAATACATACTGTATTAATCAATTTATCCAACACATGATTTTTTCCTGAAAAGAAAAAGTGGTTCCTGAGCATTTACGCCGTAGTAAATTGGATCTATGTCTGAAAGTGTCGATTCGTGATGTTTTAAATCAGCTACGAAACCTACCGAAGTAAAGCGATCGAAAATATCTAAGCCGTATAAGCGAACGTGATCTTCTTGGCCATATACTTGAAGGCGTAATAAATCATTGTCTATACCTGAATCTTCAAAAGTTGATTTTAGCTTTGAACTGAATGGTGTTTGCAATATGACAATACCACCACTTTTTAAAACACGTATTAATTCTGATAAGGCTTTGAAATCATCTGGAATATGTTCTAGCACATGATTAGCAATAACAAAATCAAATGTTTCAGACTCATAAGGTATATTTGTCATATCTATTTTTTCAATATCTAGTTCCGTTGGAAACAAATCAGCTTTTACATAATTCAAAGGTTTAAACTCGTTAATTATTTTTGAAAGTCTTTTTTCTGGGGCGAAATGCAGAATTTTTGCACCTGCTAATTTATTAACGATTTCTAGCTTCTCTAAATACAAATAAAGATGCCGCTCTCTATCATGCGATCCACATAAAGGGCATGAGAAATTATCAACATCACTGCCAACGATATCAAGTATAGACATGAGTATTGGTTGTGCTTTCCAACCACCTCTGTAACAAGAAAATTCACTAACATTACTATGGCAAATACAGCAGTATTTTTTCACTTCAGTTTTATTATTAAATATATTAATTATTTTATTATAGAATTTATTAAGTACTGAAATCATGTGAACCTTTAGAATATATTTTAATGTAATTTTCTTTTATATAAAATATTTTTTATTAAGTAAGTCTCCGCTCCTTCAGGGCGACGCACTAATAGCCATGTTATTATAATAGTAGCACTATAAATGCAAATCCCTATTATTATTTCTAATAATAAACGAGTAACAGGTATAAATTTGGTGCTAACCGGATAAAATGAATTTAATAAATTCAGCTCATTAGTAATAATGCTATCTAATGAGATTAATACTATTATCATAATGGCAGCTGCAAAAATAGGTCTTATTAAAGATAAAAAAAATACAGATGCACTTAGTATACGAATTTTAAATAAAATAACGCCAATTAATAAAACAGACCCTGCTGTAATAACTATAAATCGTATTATCGCAAAATATTGTGCATCGGCATAAACATCAAAATAAAACACGATACCCACATATAAAATAGCTTGAAACCAAATAATTAAAGCCTGTGTTTTTACTTTACCTAAAGCCAATAATGCGTAACCACTGGAATGAGCCAACGTGCCCACTAAATGACTGAGTGACATAATTTTAATAACAGGAACAACAAATAACCATTTTTCACCTAATAATAAAAACACAATATCATAGGCAACAAACATTAGCCCTAAACTTGCCGGTATTGCAACCAAACTTTGCACACCTAAGGCTAATGCAACACGCTCAGAAAAAGCCTTAGGGTCATCTCGCTTTTCCACAAAAGCAGGAAATAAAACGCGCCCCAATGGTGAAAGTAACTCTGTGGTTGGTAACGATGAAATTTCAGCAGCAACCGTATAGCCTCCTAACATAGTAGCATCTAAACTACGCCCTACACATAAACTATCCATACGGGTATCAAAATAGATACCAATATTTTTAAATAATATCCATTGCGAAAATGACCATATCTCTTTAATACGCAACAAACAAATTCGAGGTCTAAAAGTATGCATGTTATAACTTAATATAACACCACTAATGCGCCCTGCCATTGAACCCAATACCATTGCCCAATAAGATTTTAAAAGATAAGCAACACTTAAAGTAACTAAAAACCCTATCAATCGTTTGCAAAAAAAAAACTTAAAATCACGACTAAACTGCATGTCTTTTTGAAATGTTATAATACCAATATTTTCTAAACCACCGATAATAATAGTAGCAGACATTACCTGAAGTACTTTTTCAATAGCCGGATTATTAAAATAAACGGATATAAGCGGCGCTGTCATAAAGACAATAAGACTTGCCAGACTGGCTTGCAATAAGCGTAATGTCCATGCGGTATTGTAATCATCTTTATCTGGATTTTTTTTATGTATCAGCACCTGAGCAACACCCAGATCCAGCAATACATCAATAAAACCTACTACTAATGACGCCATTGATACAATACCAAAATCAGCAGGGATAAGTAACCTTGCAAGTATTATCATACTCACAAAACCAATTAACCTATCTGACCAGCGCATGGCTACTGTCAGTATTGCACCGTTAAATATTTTATTTTTTCGTTGCATTTATTGTTTTATAACACGACTTATAATAAAAATTCTTATATCGATTTTCAGATAAATAATCTTCATTTATTACACTTAAAAATTAAAATAAATTGTTTAACGTCAATAAGTGTATAAATTATTTATCTAAAAATAGAGATATAAAATAATGGTAATTTTATAAAAACTGATAGTTTTTTAAAGCATACGATAATTTATATGATAAAGATAACGAAATTCATCACTCCATTTGGTATGCCAATCCATAACTTTGCCATAAAATTCAATATTTTTAACCAAGTGACTATTAAAAATATACTCAAATGCATCTTGCCGCATTAACATCGCAGGCGACGATGTGGTAATAGCTTCATCATAAGTGGTTTTTAAAATAACTAAACTTTGACTATCTTTAATGCACAAATCAATAGCGACCAGCCGGTCATCATAATAATATTGGAAAACTAACGCATCATCATGCCGACAAAAATTGATCAACATATCACGATAAAATTTACCTTGGTTATTATCAATATGAATAGCAGTACCGCCGACATTTTTCCAACCTGCCGACTCTAACTTTCCGTATTCGATAATCGCTTGTGATATTTGTTCTATCGAGGTTATTATTTTTAACGTAATTTTCGTTGTTTCTCGCTCTAATCGATTGCGTTGACGCTTTAAATTTTGCCGCAAATTTTTGCCACGTTGCTGCCAATAATCGTCAAAATTGCCCGCAACAATAACCCGCGCCGTCTGAATATAATTGAGTGTCGTTAATTTATCTTGGTTTTCGGGGCGAGCTAATAAGTCAGGATCTTGCTGGGTAATGCCAAATAATAAAGTTGAAAAAGGCAAACACTTGAGTAATTGCGCCATTAATAAAGCGGTTGATACGTCACGTTTTTGCAGCCATAAGCCAAGCGGCGCTTGTGAGGGTTGCAGTGTTTCCCACACACCAAATTTGCGCTTGGTGATAATTGCCATTGCCGCCGGATCACTGGCATTGCCGCAAATAGCCAGACGATCGGCGCTAGTACTAAAATACGCTAACAATGGAATCACAAAGTCTGTGCTTAATAAGGTAGTTTGTCTGGCTTGTACATTGAGTTTATCCCAACTGACTTGATGCCAAATAAAATCTGTCAGTGGATAAAATTTCCAATGCATTAGACTTCCTTGCTTAGCGTGTGCGCTATGCAAGCAATCATCCAATCAACTTCTTGATCGGTTAACGATTGATGACACGGAAATTGAAAAATATGCCGACTGTAATCTATGCTAACCGAACACACTTGCACGTTAATCTGTGCATCTAAAAACTCCCCAAAGCGCCAAATAGGAATACCCTGCATTTTAAGCTCGATGAAAGATTGCTGCGGATAGTCAACGTACAGCGGATAAACCCAGGGAACTATTTGATCGGGTAAGCTTTCAAATAAAGCACGACTATTAGGTAATGGTGCGAGTGCTGCGTGTAATTTCTGGTAGATTTCTCGGCGTCGATACGCTGAATCATTTAAAGCGTATTGGCTAATAATAAGCCGAGAAAACAATGAAATGCCTTTATGTACCCATGCCTCGTCTAATCCATAACCGCCATCGGATGACGAAGGCCCTTGGCTTACACCCGATGACGGGCGTAATTTTTTTAGCGTCATCCAGACAGTATTTTTTAAACCTAACAAAACTTTTAAACATTTTCCAACAATACCCAGTCGCTTATATGCAATACTTTTTTCAATGCTATTAATCAACGATTTTAGTTGAAAACTGATACCAGGCACTGTCACTTTAACATCGGTTAAATTAATAGTTTCAGAACATAAAAGCCCACCTTCATAGACAGGTAAAAACTTCATCGTACTGGCAATCGCATAATCCCCCACTTTGCCAACACGTTGATTTTTATAACGGCCAAAAAATGCGTGGGCACAGTCTTCAATCAACTTAATGCCGTGTTGATCGCACAGCGCTCTGATAGCTGTTAAATCTTGAATAAAACCAAAATAATGCGTCACAACAATAACTTTGATCTGCGGTGTAATTTTGTGCTTCACATCATCCAGTTTAATGGATGTGTCTGGATTAATTGCATAAAACACCGGTGTTGCACACAAGCATTTAACCGGCGCAATCATGGCTTCACAATGATAAGCAGGTAGCAATACAGCATCGTCTGGCCGTAAACCAATATGCTCTAATGCCAATGCAAGAGCGTATCGACCACTGAGTGGCATACATTGGTATTTAACATCCAATACCGACGCTATTGGCGGATAAACGCCTTTAAAAGACTTATGCGCACCTAATACGGAGGTTATCGGGATAGCTGGCCTAGGATAAACACTGCTCAAAGTTGTAATTAGAATCGAGTATTGTGTGTAATTATTAAAGTATTAATATTTTTTAACTGAAATTAAAGTGTAGTTTATATTACGTAAAATATTAAAAAGTTTATGTATTTTTGTAAAAAATTGGCAATGTTAGCGTTAACTATGCAGCGAATATAGATCGCATATACCGTATTTCTAATCATAATGCCTGCGATGTGACGGTGCAAATTAGGTGACGCTAACAACTCCCGACACATGGCGCACTGCATTATTGAAATTGGTTAACTTATTTCAAGTAAAATCCATCTCAGCTTAAATGAACAGCCGTAAAATACCCTAAAAGCCAGTGATTTTAGCGCCGATAACAACTATTAAAATAGCCTAAAGTATGTTACAAATAATCTGAGAGTATGGATTTTTGTATCTGAAAAGGATGCGCTAATAAGTCAGATTAACCGAGAAATACTAATTTTCAAACACTGAGGTTTTATCATGAAAAAATACATTCTTTCTTTAGTAATCAGCGCCTTGTGTGCAACCGCACAGGCTTCTAATCAATATAATTCAGCTAAAGCAAATATTTACAATAAAGACGGTGTTGCTTTAGGCAAAGTAGAGTTTACTCAACATAACGACGGTGTGGAAATTAAGGTTGATGTTGCTAAGCTGCCCGCAGGATTTCATGGTTTTCATATTCATGCCGTAGGGCAATGCGTGGTTGCAAACACAATTCCAGCAACAGCGCCTTTCGCTTCAGCCATGGGGCATTTTAAACGGGATTTGAATGTGCCTTCTAATCATCAGAATCACAGTGGTGATTTTCCCGTTTTGTTAGTAAACCAAAACAGTAAAGTAAAAACCGTTTTTAAAACAGATCGTTTTAAAATCAAGGATCTTTTCGATGCGGATGGCAGTGCTGTTATTATACATGCCGATGCTGACAACTATGCAAACACTCCAGCCGCTAGATATACTCAAACACCTATCGCCACACCACCAGTAACCGGCGCTGATGCAACAACTTTAGCGACAGGTGATTCTGGCGCTAGAAGTGCTTGCGGTGTTGTAAAGCGCTAAACCGCATATTCACAAATTGCACAGATGACGAATCTCAAAGACTCGTCATCTTGCGGGATATGTTCTTCATATCTGCTGGACTGTCTTTGAAAAATAAGCCACTACGCCATTGTTAACCGGCCTAGCACCATAGATTTTGGTAATAATGTCTTTCTTGGCTTCCAGCCAATCATTCATATCGTCACCAGGACTAAAACCGCGCTTTTCAGCTTTATAATAGGCTGCTTCAGCAATCATGTGTTCCAGCACAGTAGGCTTAATTGCAATAACCAACGATGTGGCTATTACCACAGGTTTTGACATAGGTGTTGTCATTGTCAAACCATCTCTTATCAAGCCCATAACACTTAGCGGCGCATAACCCTTAATGCCTATGGCTGCTGGACTGGCTTCGGTACGCGAGCCAAACAGACTGTCCCACACCGATAATACCGCACCGTAGTTACTATCGTGTTCACTGCGCAAGGTGGAGTGATGGGCACGGTGTAAATAAGGCACAATCACAACTTTTCCGAGCCAAATTTCAGCGTTAAAACGAATGTTGGTGTGATGAAACATAATAAACAACGTGCTAATAGCCTCACTGATCAATACCGTCATTTCTTCAATACCGAGCAAGACAATGCCAATAGCCTTGAAAAGGTTAGTTAACAGCACCTCTAAAAAATGTGTCCGAAACGCGGTAGTGACGTTGAGTGCGGCATCGCTGTGGTGTACTTTATGAAACATCCACAAGCAATCGTAGCGATGACAAATCCTGTGCCAGACGTACAATAGCAAATCCAGCGCCAACAATGACAGCAAGGCTTTTAATGCCGGGCTAGACATATCACTCAGTAAACCTCGATCAGCATAATGTTTCGCTAACAAAAACAACGAAGTTACCGACAACAAAGACATCACGACACTGTTAATTAAAAACAGCCCCATGTTGGTAAGATACGAATGCTTTAGGTTTTTCTTACTCAGTTTTTCGCGTGGTACATGTAACTCAGCAGTAACCAATAAGATGAAAGTAGTTAACAACAGCATTGCTACCCAGGTTTCGGGCGGCAGTGTCGGCCACAGTACGTGATAGTCAAATACAGATAACAAAGTTAGGTAGTCGCTTAGCATGGTTTTCTCCTTGATAGATAGTCTTATCATTTGAATTGATTCAAAGCTTACACGCTCAATATGACTGCTGCATGAAACTCTGTCATAAACCATCAAATTAAATAATGAGACCTAAAATACATCTTCATCGTATGAGACTTTTATCTCATACCCATATATTATTTTAAGCAATATAAGTGCCAATATTAAAAACAAACTATAAATAAATGTATCTTGCTATTTATAATAGCATTTTTTATTAAAAACATTCATAACGACAATTCAAAACATCCATTTTTTTTAAAATAAAGCGGGATTATTGTGCATAGCCGCATCAAATCAGTGCGATTTATTAAGGTTTCCTTAAAATCCTAAATTGGTGCATTTTAAAGCCAACACGCACAAGGATAATGCAGCTTGGTGACTCGTATAACTTGATTAGCAACCAGTGAATATCTGTAAGTTATTATTAATAAATGCAATATTTTATTTTATAGAGAAGAAATAAAATATTGGCATTATATTTGCTTTACTAACTACAAGGATAGTGTGTTTTTTTATGTAACGAATATCTGTTTCTTGATTTGCCTCAGCTATACCCTCCGTATTGACAGGATGTCAATGGATGCAAGGATGCATCTTTTTTTTAAAAAGAGGAGTGACTGGGATAATCAGCACAACTGTGTTTTTGCATTATCTATTGTTTTTATGTTGCTAAAGTTGTACCTCTCCTGTGAAGACTGGATGTCGATATGATGCAAGGATGCATCTTTTTTTAAAACATCACACAAACCAAAAACCCGAATACGTTATGGTTATCGAAGCAAGAATACTACCTGTCGCAGACTATATTCAGCCATCAGAAGGCGAACCGATACGTTCGGTTGTGCTCGAAACCCCAGAGTCAATTATTGTTGTTTGGCATGTGCAAACAGGGCAAGAAATTCCAGCCCATATCCATCCTTACGGCCAAGATACCTGGACGGTGCTTTCTGGCATGGCCGACTATTTTGCAGGTGACGGCCTTGCATACAGTATTACAACGCACGACATTGCAGTTGCTACGCCTGGCCAAGTGCATGGTGCAAAAAACAGGGCTTCAGAGCCGTTTGTATTCGTCTCTGTTGTAGCACCCGGTAATGCCGGATACGCCTTGGCTGAAGCAAAGGACAAGGAACAGTAGTCACACGCCTCTCAGAACACACTAAACACATGCTGAATATTTTATTAGTCGAAAATAACGTGAACAGCACCTTATTGGAAAAAGCGCTCGTCAAATGTGGCTATGATTTTTTAAAGGTACAGGGCGGTGCCAGCTTTTTAACATTGGCCAAAGCGCATGATCCGGATGTCATTATTTTTAATCTCGACACACCCTCAGACCCTCTGATCAGCAGCCTGTACAGTTTCCACCAGTATAAGCCGCTCCCTGTCATTATGTTTGCCAACCACTGCTGCGGCGACACCATTAATAAGGTCATCAACGCCGAAGTCAGTGTTTTGATTATCGATGGCTTAACCGGTGTCCGTATTAACAGCATCATCCAGGTGGCAATGGCAAAATTTAATCAGCTCCAGTTGTTAAAAGAGGCTTTGGAAGAGGCACGTAGCCAACTTGAAAGTCGAAAACAAATTGACCGCGCCAAAACGATTTTGATGAAAACCCAAAATTTTACCGAAAACGTTGCCTATCACACACTCAGAAAACTGGCGATGGACAGAAATATTACCCTGGGCGAAATGGCTAAAAATGTCATTGCGATGGCCGAATTACTCAAATAAATAGACCCTTGTTATGAAAACTTTTATCAAAGTGGTTGAAATATGGATACCTGATAAACAGCGCTGCCAGTTAGAATTCAGTTCCGGCATGTACGGTGCTTTGAATGATTTTAAAGCTGCCAGCGAACAACAGCATTTTGCCTACAATGAGGGCTTGCCCGGTAAAGCCTGGGCGGCGGGTCATCCCATTGTACTGACCCGCTTTGAGTATTCTTACTTTAAACGCACTGAAGCCGCACAAAAAGCCGGACTCACTTGCGGTATTGCGCTGCCGATTTTTTCCGGTGATTTTTTACTGGCCGTGGTGGTGTTTTTATGCGGCGATGATGAAGCGCATGCAGGAGCCATTGAAGTCTGGGGTAATAGCCCTACAGACCAGGATAGTTTACGGGTCATGAATGGCTATTATGGCACGCTGGATTACTTTGAAAACATCTCCAGGCTGGTCAGCATGCCCAAAGGCAAAGGCTTGCCTGGGATGGCGTGGCAAACGGGATTACCGGTTTTAATAGATAACATTGGCCAGGTTGATGAATTCATCCGTGCGGGTGATGCACAACTGGCTGGTATTACCACGGGTCTGGCCATCCCTGTCTGCACCAACAACGGGCAAAGCTATGTGATGACTTTTTTGTCGGCCAAAGCCACCCCGTTAGCCAAACGTATCCAGCTATGGATGCCAGATGCCACCGGTAAACAATTGCTGTGCCAGCAAGGCTACAGTAAACACACCAACACGCTGGCGGAAATGTTTGAAAGCTTTGCGGTTAAAAAAGGCGTGGGAGCCTTAGGCCGGGTTTGGCTGAGCGGTGTACCTATCCTGACCACAACCCCACTCGCGCCTGAATACAATCCTGAATTAAACAGCTTAAGCAGTATGTTGGCTATGCCTGTTATTAAACGCGGGCATTTAAAAGCTATTGTCACGTTTTTATTTTAAGGCACTGAAGCTCACTGTATTGGTGCAAAAACCCTATAACCCGCACCCTAGTCGGGCAATATCTGAGTTGTCATTTGCGACCCACCCACCACATCCTACCTTAAGACCCGCCCATAAACAGTTGTAACCTCATGTAATAAATTACAAAAATAAAAAATATATCCCAAAAACAGGACTTGGCACAGTGTGTGCTTTATTCATTACAGAGGCGCTAACGATGGCATCTCCCGCTAAGCTAACAGCTGAGCAATCTGACAAAGGCGTCAATTAAACAGCAGGTGTTGTTAGCAGCACGGCCAGTTTAGAGACGCTTTTTTTTGTTCAAAAATTCTGATACAGGACACGTTATTTATGAATCAACCTAAAAAACCTGCATTGACCCGTTTGGTCAGAGCCATCTCAGCTGCCGCACTTATTTCATCATTGACGTTGTCGGCTTACGTGAGTGCAGCTGAAAAACTGGAAAAAGAAAGCCTGAAACTGGGCTTTATCAAACTCACCGACATGGCACCACTTGCGGTCGCCTTTGAAAAAGGTTTCTTCGATGAAGAAGGTTTATCGGTACAGTTGGAAGCACAAGCTAACTGGAAGGTATTGCTGGATCGTGTCACCAGCGGCGAGCTGGATGGCGCACATATGCTGGCCACCTTGCCTTTTGGCGGTGCAGTGGGTTTCGGTACTAAGGCCGATATTGTCAGTGCGTTTACCATGACCTTAAACGGCGATGCCATTACTGTCTCTAACGATGTCTGGAAACAGATGAAACCACAAATCCCAATGGAAGGCGGTAAACCAGTACACCCTATTAAAGCGGATGCGTTAAAGCCGGTGTTGGAAAAATATAAAGCAGCGGGTAAACCCTTCAACATGGCGATGACGTTTCCGGTGGGCACGCACAACATGAAGCTACGTTATTGGCTGGCAGCGGGTGGCATTAACCCTGGTTTTTATGAGCCTGGCGACACTTCTGGCCAAAAAGGTGCAGAAGCCATGTTGTCAGTTACCCCGCCACCGCAAATGCCAGCGACGATGGACTCTGGCACCATAGTGGGCTATTGCGTCGGTGAGCCATGGAACCAGCAAGCGGTGTTTAAGGGCATTGGTGTCCCTGTTATCAGTGACTTTGAATTGATGAAAAACAGCGCGGAAAAAATATTTGGTGTCAGTAAAGCCTTTGCCGACAAAAATCCAAAAACCCATATTGCTATCGTTAAAGCCCTGATCCGTGCCTCGTTGTGGCTGGATGCGGAAGGCAATAAAAACCGCAATGAGGCGGTTGAGATGTTATCGCAAAAACAATACGTCGGCGCGGATGCCGACGTGCTTGCCAACAGCATGACCGGTACCTTTGAATACGAAAAAGGCGATAAACGTGCGTTACCCGATTTTAACGTATTCGCCCGATATAACGGCTTTTACCCTTACTACAGTGATGCGATCTGGAGCCTGACCCAAATGCGCCGCTGGGGCATGGTCAGTGAAGCCAAACCCGACTCTTGGTATATGGACATTGCCAAACAAGTCTATAAACCCGATGTGTTCATGGCTGCCGCTAAAGCCCTGGTCGCTGAAGGTAAAGCCAAACCCAGTGATTTCCCTGCCGACGGCGAAACCGGCATTAAGCCACCGTCTTCCGACTTTATTGATGGCGTGACGTTTGATGCCAGCAAACCCAATGACTACCTGAAACAGTTTGCCATCGGTTTGAAATAACAGGACGGGTGTTCCCTCATGAGTTATGTAGGGTGGGCAAAAAAGCGTTGCCCACCCTACAAGCTAACGGTTTAGAAACACACTGTTTAAACAACTGATTTTTTAACCATGATGCCTTGGAGAAGGCCATAAGCAGTCCCTGTAGTGCGCTATTGATGTGAGATATATACCTGATTGTTCCCTCATGAATATGGGATGTTTCTCGGGTGCAAGGATGCACCATTTTTTAATAGTGGCATGGGGCACGAAACGAAGGACGCTGATTTAATCCAGCTTAAACGATTTATACATAAAAAAACGAACTGACCGACCCACAAGCAGGCAATACCATGAACAACAAACTCATACGATTTTTTAACATCACGGGGCTCACTTGGTTTATCCCGCTGGCCAAAATCATGGCCGGTGAAAACCCTAGCCAACAAGTGCGCGAGCTGTTCTTGATTATGGGTGTACCCATTATCGCTTTTGCGCTGTTCCTGGGGCTTTGGAGTGTATCGGCCTCACAGGTGAATACCAGTCTGGGTGCTATCCCTGGCCCTACAGCAGTTTGGCATGAAGCCGGCGGCTTGCTGGATGAGCATTTTGCCGAGCGCAGTAAAGAGAGCGAATACTACCAGCGCCAACAAGAGCGCAATGACAAAGCCCTGGCAGAGAATTCCGCCGCAGAAACCAAAGTGCGTCCTTACAACGGCCAGGCCACTTACCTGGACAAGATATTCACCAGCCTGTACACCGTATTTTCAGGATTTATCATTGCCACCCTGGTAGCTGTGCCGCTGGGTTTGCTGTGCGGCATGAGTCCTGTCATCAATACCGCCATCAACCCGTTAATTCAGATCTTCAAGCCGGTGTCACCGTTGGCCTGGCTGCCCATCGTCACCCTGGTGGTCAGTGCCGTGTATGTCACCACCGATGACTCGTGGTTTGAAAAGTCGTTCATCACCTCCGCCGTCACTGTCACTTTGTGCTCCTTGTGGCCTACGCTGATTAACACCGCCGTCGGCGTGTCGTCCATAGACAAGGACTTGACCAACGTGGGCAAGGTGCTACGCCTTAACTGGAGTACCCAGGTCAGAAAAATCATCATCCCGTCCGCTATGCCGTACATTTTTACCGGTATGCGTTTGTCCTTGGGCGTGGGCTGGATGGTATTGATAGCCGCCGAAATGCTGGCGCAAAACCCGGGCCTTGGCAAGTTCGTCTGGGATGAGTTCCAAAACGGCAGTTCCAATTCGCTGGGTCGCATCATGGTGGCGGTATTCACCATCGGCTTCATCGGCTTTATCCTCGACCGCATCATGCTGTCGCTGCAAAAAGTGTTTTCCTTTGGCAGAGCCATCTAACTAGGAGCAGCCATGAACGCCGTCCCCCATAAAGTGATCGACATAAAAGGCAAGCCCATGCCAACCGAACCCTCAAACGACCCTTACCTGCCGCTGCTGGAGCTGAAAAATGTCTGTAAATCCTATGGTGAAGGCAGCAGCAAGGCCAGTGTTTTAAAAGACATTAACCTCAGTATCAAGCAAGGTGAATTTATTGCCATCGTCGGTTTTTCCGGCAGCGGCAAGACCACGCTGATTTCCTTGATAGCGGGTTTAATCCAGCCCGACAGCGGCGTACTGTTAAAGCAAAACCAGCCGATTACCGAGCCTGGCCCTGACCGTGGTGTGGTATTCCAGAACTATTCGCTGATGCCCTGGCTGACCGTGTACCAAAACGTGGCCTTGGCGGTCGATGTTATCTTTAGTCACTGGTCGCCAGAACTGCGTAAAGCCCATGCCGAACATTATATTAACATGGTCAATTTGGGTAAGGCGATGGACAAAAAACCGGCGGAATTATCGGGTGGCATGCGCCAACGGGTGAATGTGGCCAGAGCCTTGGCCGCCAACCCCGACATTTTACTGCTGGATGAACCGCTGAGTGCGCTGGATGCGCTGACACGCGGCAACCTGCAAGATGAAATCTTGCACATCTGGGAACAGGAAAAGAAAACCGTCATTTTGATTACTAACGATGTCGATGAAGCCATTTACATGGCTGATCGGGTGATCCCGCTCAATCCTGGCCCTAATGCCACTTTTGGCCCGGAATTTCCTATTACTCTTGAGCGCCCCCGCAACCGTACGGCATTAAACCAAAACGACACTTTTAAACACATCCGTGCTGACATTACCCAGTATTTAATTGCTATCGGCATAGCAAAAACCCCTGAGAGCATCCAAAAAAATCTGTTTTTGCCCAAGGTTAAACCCAATACCCGCACTAACTGGGAGGTAGAAAAATCGCCGATCAATCAACAATCAGACATGCCATACCCGCGTTACCTGGAGTTCTCCAAGCTGTCGAAAATCTACCCGACACCCGATGGCAACAGCAGCGTTAAAGTGGTCGATGGCTTTGATCTGAAAATGCGCAAAGGCGAGTTTATTGCCATCATAGGTCATTCTGGCTGTGGTAAATCCACCGTGCTATCAATGACCGCTGGCCTGAATGACATTTCCGAAGGCGTGATTATCCTCGATAACAAGGAAGTTACCACCGCAGGTCCCGACCGTGGTGTGGTGTTTCAAGCGCCCAGTTTATTCCCGTGGCTGACCGCGTTTGACAACGTCATGCTGGGTGTCGACAAGGTCTATCCGCATGCGACATCGGGTGAGCGGCTTAAGATTGTCGAATATTATTTAACCCGTGTGGGGCTTGGTGATGCCTTGCATAAAAAAGCCGCCGACCTGTCCAATGGCATGAAACAACGCGTGGGCATTGCCCGCGCTTTTGCGCTGTCCCCCAAGCTGCTGTTGCTGGACGAACCATTCGGTATGCTGGATTCCTTAACACGCTGGGAATTACAGGAAGTACTGATGGAAGTTTGGGAGCGCACCCATGTAACGGCAATTGTCGTTACCCACGATGTCGATGAGGCCATTTTGCTGGCTGACCGCGTGGTGATGATGACTAACGGCCCGCACGCTAAAATCGGCAAAATTCAGGACATCGACTTACCCAGACCCCGCTCACGAAAAGACCTGTTAACACACCCTGATTATTATAAATACAGAGAAAGCATCCTGAGTTTTTTGACGGAATGTGACCATACCCACTGAGCCTGTTTATTTCACAAGGAAATCGCCATGTCTAAATTATTATTGAAACTGCCACTCTCGATAACCGTTTTATCACTATCAGTCGTTAGCAACTCGGCGCAAGCCAAAAGCGCCACCCAGGAAGTAGAAGATGCGCTTAATTTTTATCATTACGGCAAAAACGGTGCGGTTAAAATTGATTTGAACACGCGCTGGGAAAATGTTAATCAGGGCGCAGGGCCTACAAATCCGGTCTCCGGTTTGCCTGTGCAAACGGCGAATGCGTTCACTTCGCGTTTACGTGCCGGTTTATTGTCACCCACGTTTTATGGCTTTCAGGGCTATGCCGAATACGAGGGCAATCTGGCTATGGTTGAAGACTTTAACAGCACTCGCAACGGGCTAGTACTTAGTCACTCTTTAAGTGTCGGATAAAGCTTTTTCAATTTTATCCGAGCATCC
>NZ_FUKI01000064.1 GCF_900163755.1 Crenothrix polyspora
GAGCTTGTCGAAGCATGAACGGCACACTTCGACAAGCTCAGTGCGAACGGTTACGCTGTAACTGTTGAACTGTGAAAAAGCTGCAATATTAACAACTTAACCGACTAAGCGACGCAAAAAATACTTAAATAACTGTGTGAAAAACCTAACATCCAAACACATTATTTATCGGCATAATGAACGAGAATCTAAAAGGTCTTATCAATAAATAATACAGGTTCTATTTAGCAGCATTTTCGTGGGGCATTAAAATGAACAACGACAATAACGGTAACGAACACGAATTTAAACGTCCCGTCAGCTGGCTAATGGGACGCGAACTGTTAGCCGGTTTAAAATGGATTGCGGCTTACTCGTTTCTTGGCGACAAACTTGGCTCTAAGGATTGGATGCATGCTGAAGTTATTACGCCGCCACATAACAATACCGACACCGCGTGTTATTGGTTCGACTATATCTCCGATACCGGCGATGGTATGAAAGCTGTCTACAATATTGCCTATCTGTGTATGAGTGATCTTTGGTTAGATAATCAACGTGGTATAAGCGCAAACAGCGTGGCGCTCAGTGCTGATAATATCTACAACCAGCAACTACCGCGTGGTGAATTTCTGTTTGTCGGCGGTGATACCGCCTATCATATTGCCGATATAGCGTCATTAAAAGAACGCTTTCAAGCACCTTTCAACTGGGCATATCAAGCTATTGTTGCTAACACGCAAAAAAAACCAGATAAACGCCCTATTTACGGTATTCCCGCTAATCATGATTATTACGATGTCCTCAATGGTTTTAATCTGCAATTTAGTAAACCCATTACCGACGACACCAAAGAGCTACAAGACAACTTACTGGGTTTACTGGGGTTTGATCGCACACAAACCACCAGCTATCTGGCCTTAAAATTACCTTTCGATTGGTGGTTATGGGGACTGGATTCGCAATCTGGCAAAATGGATAAACGCCAGCAAGCGTTTTTTATTTCCACATTATTGCAGGGTCAAGATAAACCGGAGCTGGTTAAAAACGGTGACCTTTTTAATAATGCACGCCAAAATACTGTCAGACAAATATTACAAGAATACAGCCCAGCCAAATTAATTGTCGCCACACCAGAGCCTACGACAGTGTTTGGTAAGTGGGCAAAAAACGACGCAGCGATTATCAATACTTTTACCTATTTAGGCTTAGAATCCAGCTTTTTAGAAAAATATGATGGCACACTCAGTGGCTATAAATGTCGACTAGATATTGCCGGGGATATTCATCACTACGCCCGTTACTGGGGCAACACCACAGAAAACCCACACGCCAATTATGCTTCAGTGGTGGCGGGCGGTGGCGGCGCTTTTTTACACCCTAGTCACACTAATGTAAATGAAGCCGCACAACAAGCACTCTATCCATCACGTAAAGATTCACATACCTTAATAACGCAAGCCATCCTCAACCCACTCAATATTATTCAAGGTGGTTATATCTGGCTAGTCGGTGGCTTAATTGCCTTACTGAGTTATTTTGCTGTCACAGTCCCCGAAAATACCTGGGCGCTTTTTAAGCTACTGCCCGAAGATTTACGACCCGACGCTACTGGCACGGTATTGCTATCCTCCATGAGAAACGCACTGGATACCTCTGGCATCAGCGACAGCATGCAATGCTGTTCTAGCGCCTACTATTTTGATCTTAGCTATATTATGCTCATTGTGCTACTTATGGGATCACAAGTGTATTGGCTTGCCAAACCAGACAATATGGACAGGCTTAAAAACGTGGCCAACCGAACATGGCTAAAATATGTTTTGATCTTTCTTATTGCCATTATCGGCAGTTTTCTCCCGCTGTTCAATTTAATCAGTTGGACACGTAAACAGCTACCAGAGCCCATGTTAGCGGGGTTATTAATCGCCTTATTTTTTATAACAGCCCTACTCATATTCACTTTAAATCGCCGCTACGGTGATATTCTTATTAAGCGTTCTAAACTTTATAAACAAACATTTTTCGAAGTACTGCCTTTATGGGCATTAACCATAGCCGGCCTTACTTATACTGTCTTTGGTTTTCTTCGCTACGGGCTTTACAGTGCAACAATCACATCATTTAACCTCATGATGATATTTATTTGGTTATTAATGACACTGGGACTAGTAGCACTGGCGGTGATTTTAGGCGGGCAATTACTCAATAACACCGGTAAAATAAAATTTGCGCTGATCGGTATCTGGCACTCATTTTTACAGCTAACTATTCCTGTGTGCCTGGTGCTATACAGCAGTTGGTACAATATAATGGCTATTTCAATCGCCGCCACCGCCATCACCTTATTAGCAGGCTATATCTTTAGCCGAGATTTTTTAGTCAAGGATCTGTCTTTAAATCAGCAGAAAAAACTGGCTAACCTATTATTTGCCAGTTGGGGGGTTATTGGCATCAGCGTTTTATTGGCTGCACTTGCAGGTAACCCCGTTGCCATCAGTAACTGGCGTTTAGTGGCTGCATTTTTACTAGGATTATTATTCAGCTGTATCTGGTTCGGCTGGTATCTGGCGGTATCGCTGGCCTATAACGGCCATGCCAACGAGTCGGGCGGCGGCGCACGGTCTGAATGTTATCGGCACATGATCCGTTTTAAGCTGACAGCAAACACCCTCACTGGCTATGTGATTGGTATCGACACCCCCATTACCGAAATTTCTGTTGACCACCCGCCCAAATTCCGGTTAGTGGATGTGTTTACCCTGCATGCCCAATAGACAAGGTAATATTCACATTTTTTATGTGCATTATGTAACATACAAAAAAATTACAGTCATGTATAAAGAACTAGCATTAATAATGTCCAACAACGTTTAGAGCATGTTCTTGGACATTTAGCTTATTCACGTTAGGAGGGTTCTATTATGAACAAATTATCAGCAGACAGAAATCCAACGACTGACAAGCCAACATCCAGTGATGCCCGTTACGCACCGGCTCGATGGTGGCAATGGATATTGGTGCATCCCACATTGTTCATTGCGCTATTGAGCCCTTCTGTACCTACGCTTATTGAAACAATAAAGTCAGTCAAATTAGGTGTTGGTTATGGGCAATCGGAAATTGCAGAATTGCAAAATACCATGTGGAGAACTAATCACGAATGCGCTAAAGCACCATTTAAGGGCTATGCAACCAAAACGAATATACAAGTAGACGGTACAATCTGTAAGTCTGGCGATGTTCTTTTGCGAGTCGCTTATCCAAACAAAGAACCTGGATATTGGTGGGTGCCGTTGGAAGGCATTATTAAAAATAACAAAATGGGTGGGTTAATCACTGCCGCAAATGCCGCAAGCGACAGTGCTCCTATCATCGTGGCAGATGCCGTACTTTGTCAGAGATTTATAACAGATGGTCAGCTGCTTAGGCGTATTGATACTGGACAAGGATGTTTTGATGAAATCGTCAACACCTATACCGGTCAGGTCATACAAAGAAATCCGGTGGCATGCAGTAATACCTGCTAGCCAGCAATTCAGTTACTCTACGAATAAGGTATCAAAATGTTTATCAAGTACCTACGTTACCTAGTTGCAGTACCATTATTTTGTGTTGGTGTACCGATTGTTGCGGCGCTTCCCACACAGGCTGCGGAAAATAAACTTCCCGTGAAACGGCGAGCAGAACCACCCAAAGTTGAAGAGCCAGAATATATAAAGATGAAAACCGAAACAGAACAAAATATGCCGGACAATACATCGCAAAAGCAAATCAAAAATAGTTTGCCACTGCCCAAAAAAACAAAATAGCTCAACACTAAGCGTATTGACATCCACATAAACCATAAAACACAGCGCTGTACTCAATACCTTTAAGCATACCAGCATCAGGTAAACATTGATAAACATTGATAACTGCTTTACCATCAAGCTTATGCTAAAGGCTAAAAAACAGCGGCAAAATAACGCAAGCACAGCTGCCTCGCCCTGATGGGGAGGCCACGTTGTTGATGTTATTTCCTGCGCGTTTAAAGCAATAACGGCTGAAAAATACACATTATATTGTCGTTATCGTTGTATTCTTAACGGTTACAGCGTTTTCAACTTAGGATAATTACAGCCACCGTTCGTGCTGAGCTTGTCGAAGCATGAGCGGCACACTTCGACAAGCTCAGTGCGAACGGTTACGCTGTAACTATTGAACTGTGAAAACGCTGTATGTACTGTGGATTGCCCGCTAGCAATACTTTGATTGCTCAATTGTTTAGGTATATGTCCAAAAAACTTCTTGCTGTACTGATGTTACTTGTTTGTTT
The DNA here is from genome assembly GCF_900163755.1 of Crenothrix polyspora. GTDB lineage: Bacteria > Pseudomonadota > Gammaproteobacteria > Methylococcales > Methylomonadaceae > Crenothrix > Crenothrix polyspora. The sequence continues at coordinate 4,298 of NZ_FUKI01000064.1, forward strand.
ACTGAGTGTTGCCGTTGTGCAATTAATGCCTAGTTTCCAACAAAAAGCCGGTGTTACCCCACCCGTCACCTTAGCCAATGGCTCGGTAGATACCAGCGATATAGAAAAGCCGTGTTCCAATGAAAACCCCGAATGGCGACCTGCACAGGTGATTGACGAGGTTGAGATAGAAGCATCGCCTGCCTGCGAACCCGATAATCCGTATGATGTGGCAGCTTCAGTAAAAGGCACTAACAATATATCGATGGCAACCTTGATGCAAACCCGACTCGCACAAGATGCCGTTGTTATGGGTGAGGACATTGATAAAGATGGCGATCCCGATGTAATCGACATTAAGCTTGAAGTGATGGAGCTCAATGGCGGTAGCCCTGATGGCAATTATTTAATTAATACCTTTGATATTGCCCCAGGTATTCAACCAGGACTGTGGGTGTTTGCGCCCAAATCCCAAGGCATGGGGGTGAAAAGTTTCACCACGTTTGCCGCCAACCCGCTGTTGCGTGCGCCATCGCCCACTATTCGCGTGGAACAAGGTGATAAAGTCACGATTACCTTGGAAAATACCCATTACTTGCCACACACCATCCATCTGCACGGGGTTGATCACCCGTGGCATAACTCAAAAGGTGATGATAACGACGGTATGGAAGAGCATCCGGTGTTTCCTGGCCAAAACCATACCTACGAGATACAGCCACGCCATACCGGCACTATGTTTTATCACTGCCACGTACAAACCGCGCGGCACATGCTGATGGGCTTAAGCGGCATGTTTGTCATCGAAGAAAACAAGCCTAATAACTGGGTACAAACCTTTAACGTGGGGGCAGGTCAGGTGCGACACCGCTCAGTAGCCAGTAAAGACACGTTTACTCAGGAATACGATTTATTTTATCAATCGCTGGATAAAAAACTCACCAAACTGGTACAGGAATATGGCGATCCACGGTTAATCGCCAACAAAATGACCCGCGATTACAATATGACCGAGTCGTTTGAAAATTATTTTATGCTCAATGGCCATTCTTACCCTTACACACTGCGTGATAGCATGATTATTGCCGGTGCAAACGAAAACATAAAATTGCGTATCGCTAACGCCCAACGCTCCTCTATTGCCATGCACATTCACGGCCACAAAGCGACGATTACCGCTTATGATGGTGTCGAGCAGGCTCCCGCCCAGCAAATTACCCGCGATGTGTTTGATGTTGCCCCGGCACAGCGTATCGATTTACAACTACAAACCCTAGATGATGGCTTACACAGCTATGGACAAGGTTTGTGGATGTTCCACGATCACGTACTCACTGGCACGAGCAGCGATGGCATGGAACCTGGCGGTAATATGGCGATTTTGGCGTATAAATCTTTGATAGATGAGCAAGGTATGCCCAAAATGCACGAGGCAGCGCTCAGCGAATTGTTTAACAAAAAGTATTATTCCAAGCAGCAATCGCTGTGGGATACCGGTGAGTTTTCGCATTTGTTGGGCGAAGCCGGTGTTTTTGAGATCAGCATGGTGCGCTTGGCGTTATTTGGTTTGGCGCTGGGTTTGCTTATCGGTCTGCTGGTGGTACTTATATTGGCTAATAAAACAAAAAACAAACTATGAAAAAATTGAGCGTAATGTCGATAGCCTTATGGGTACTTTTTATACAGCCTGTTGCCGCCATGACCATGAATCACGACGGTATGTTTATGGATGAAAAAAGCATGATTATGAATGCCAATGAAAACAACCTGCCCAAGGATTGCCCTAAAATATCGGAAACCGTTAATTTAACCATACGCGCGGGTCATAAACATGCGACTAAATTTAATGGCAAAATGTTCGCCTTTGATCAACAAGAATGGAAGGTAAAGCCGTGTGCCAAGATTACCATTACCTTTATTAACGATGATCAAATACGCCATCAATTAATGGTGCATGGCTTGCCAGGCTATTTGTACCCGCACGGTATGTTTCATTTGGAACTGTACGGCCAAGGCCAATTAACTGCGTCGTTGATTGTACCCAGTATGAAAAAAACCTACCTGGTGCATTGCGAAATACCCCAGCACATGGAAAAAGGCATGAAAGCGCAGTTAAAAGTTGATGGGGGTGATGTTGATATCCCCAGTATTCCAGGCATTAGCGCAGCGGTACGGGAAGACGTTTACCCAGTGCATTGGACCAATGCTACGTGGATTATCTTACTAACCTGTGTTGTGATGGGCTGTCTTGCAGCACTGTTATTTTTATTGCTCGCACGCAAAGAGTCCGTATAATGGCCAGCAAGACAAGATACATTACAAATAAATATCTATACATACATAAATAGTAAAAATACTTAATATTCTTTACGTAGCAGCTATTTATAGCACTAAAAAATACTGCTTAATTAATAAATTATTTGTTAATTATCAGTATATTGTCAAAAAATAGCAAGATACTTTCCGACCCTTAAGCACATTGTTTTACATGTTAAAATTCATGACATTATTCTGATTATTTTTAAATAAATAACTTGAATTTATTTACAGAATAAAAAATAAAAGCATTGATCCATATGGCAATTATTTATCTGAAAATCGATAATACGATGCGATCAATCTGCCAATTTTCATATTGTCTGTTAACAAAAAACTCATTCGCGCAACCAATATCCCAACAAAATTCTGCTCTATTTAAAGCCAGTAAAAAAATCAGGACAATGCGGTTAATTGCTATTCGGCAAAATACCGCTATTTAAATACGGAATATTCTAGTACTCAGTCACTCTTTAAATGTCGAATAACAGCCCCCATAAACAAGTTTCACGTAAGG
>NZ_FUKI01000059.1 GCF_900163755.1 Crenothrix polyspora
CTCGTCCAGTCAGTAGTTTAATTTAACTCTAAACTGTGTCCAAGATTATTAGACCATAACACCTGGTCACCTCAGCTGGTTTTAGCATTTCCGTCGCCAGTGAATGGATTGAAAATCCTGAAGGGGGGGAATATGACAAGCAAGACTGCGAACGTAAGACTTTCGTGCGCTTGGCAGATAAACTGAAAAAGCTTTACCCGCGCTTACGAATATTGATACTCGCCGATGCGTTATACCCTTATGAAGGATTTTTTAACATTTGTAAGGCCAACCAATGGTCTTACTGCGTCTCTTTTAAGAATGGCAACCTGCCCAGTGTCTGGCAAGAAGCCTTGGCATTGCAGTTATTGCAAAGCCAGAACACGCGTAAAGACATTTGCTATCGCCCTGACGGTAACACGGCAACCCAAGTCTTCCATTGGATTACCGACATTGATTATAAAGGACATAATCTCAATTGGTTAGAATGCCAGGAAACCATTACACCGACCAAGCCGGATGCCTCAGATACGGAATCTACAACCACGCGATTTGTGCATATCACCGATTTGCCCGTCCATGCCGGTAATGTGGCCGATACCAGCAGGACGGGGCGGTTGCGCTGGAAAATTGAGAACGAAGGCTTCAATACGCTGAAAAATGGCGGCTATGGCATGGAACACCAGTATGCCAGAAAAAGTTACTGTGCCCTTAAAAATTACTTCCAATTCATGCAGATGGCGCACATTATCCATCAACTGATGACTTTGAACACACGTTTTCAGGAGGCCTTCATGAAGGGAAAAAATCATCCAACCTTGAAAGACCTTTGGAAGAAGCTTGCCGGCGCTATGGAATGGGCTGAATTGGATGATGAGCTGCTGGAAAATATGGCGGGTGTTCGCAGGCAGTTTCGGTTTGCCACTTGATGGATACAGGGGATTTCTCACCCCAAATTTGAGATTAACCTGCATGCACCTTGGAGACGTTAGTCGCTAAAACTACTTGATAATCGAAATTCTGCGAACTCTAGTACACCAAATTGGAAGTCAACAGGATTTTAATTTAGCTTTATGCTGTACACAATCAGCATTTCATTCATGATTTGAAGATTTTTATTATCCTGTTTTTATACGATTTGATGTACTAGCAACACAGAGCGGATGGCGTGTGCTCGGAATAAAAAGCTAGGCTCCCGTCACGCTGAGTTTTCGTTATGCTCTGAATCCTTGATTTTTGAACCATCAATGGACAGGAGTCTCTTGCCCCAGAATTTTTTAAAATCCTGGTCTTGATAGACCACGTCAACGATTGCCTTCTGGTTCAATTCAATGAATGCAGTGTGTTTCAATTTATACCGTGCCTGTGAATAAGCGCTTGCAGTGACTTCTTCCATCCCTAAACTGATGACTGTTTCATTGACAATACACTGTAGCGACTTGGTGGTTTTCCTCAATATCATGATGAGGACTAATGCAAATGGCAGGCATCGAATACGCGTGAACATCGTTGCTGCTTTCCGATTCCGATTTTTGAAATCTTCATTTTCAATTAGAATTCGACTTATTTCTATTACCTGCATTTTTTTTAGGCATTTGATAAATTTAAACATCTTGCCTGATTTTTGAGTTTTATTCTTAACTTAATGGCAGTGGCGTATACCGTAGGCAGCCTGCAAAGAAAATCTCAAATGGATGTGCTGCTGGAGTTTATCAAGACAATACTGGAGCACCAAAATCCAACGGATAAACTCAAGGAATTAGCGGAACTGATTGGCGATGTTTTCCAGTTGATGCCTTCTGGTAAACATATGGTTGGGCGAGATTTAGGCCGCATGCAACCAACGGCTTCCCTACAGTGCAGAACTGCGGGCTGATTTTCGATGGTTTAAATTTAAAAACTTGAAGATCGAGTAAGTACGCCTCGCGCTACTTAGGAGCGTTTGCTTATCGCTTCAACCGCTGGTTCAGACTCGACCAGTTGCCCAAACGGCTGCTTGATGCTTGCATCGGTACCGGATCTTGCCCAGCGGCTTGGCTTCGCTCAGCTGAAGCATCTTGCTAATCAGGAAACGTTATGCCTTTTGTGTCTGTAGCTCTACAGTCTCGCAAATATTTCCTTTGCAACTTGTAAATCAATAAATATGTACTAAGCTTATTTTAGTCACTCATAAAGGCGTTAGGCTAATTATTACCCCTTAATTGTTAGGCAATATCTTCGCCAATATGATAAGCGACAAAAACTCAGGCGCTTGTTTTAATTGATGCCTTATCATCATATTTTTGACTAAGGTATTTACTTTAACCCAACATTACCGGCCTAGTCCACTCACCAATAGAGCTGTCCATCACCCATAAATATTTTATAAATTAAATCAATGCGCTACTTGTTTTTAAAGCAAATAACAATGAAAATCATAGAGTTAAATTACGTTTTTTGCTGAAAAAACGTGAAATCCATAATCAAACTGGAACAATCAATCAGTCTTTCTTAGTTTGAGCTGGGTACTCCTCTGGAAAATGCAAAAAATTGCTTGATTTTCAATCAGTAATTATTTGATTTTAAATGAAAAAAAACTGTGGATAATGGACAGACCAATAGAGGAAATAACATGGATATAAACCTTCAACGTTTTGCACCATTATATTTAAGTACGTTGTTGCTAGCATCTTTTTGCGGCACTGTACAAGCGGAAATTTATAATTGTAAAGCGAATCCAACGTGGTTCTCTTCACCCAGTATGCCCACTGAAGTCGCTAAAAACGGGAAAGATGGCAGCTCAAATTTTTGTGATTTTTATCAATTCTCCTGGCAAGCCTTTGCTTATTTGATGTCTCCTAGCCAAGCAAATCCTGCCATCAAAAACTTTCAAGATACTACGCAGTTTAAAGAGTTAGAAATCAATGCAGATGGCACACCGGCTAATTCGTGTGACGGTATCCAATCAGGTAACACCTTATTTGTTAGGGTAAGCAAATCCCAAGATGCTGGCGCTCCCTTTGTAATTCCTGAACGAATCAACCAAGCGGGTGGTGGCGCAACTATCTATGACCAAAACGGCAATGTCGTTTATTACGATGTTAAATTTAGCAAAAATATGTGTAATGTTTCAGAAATTAAGAAACTTAACAACTTCCCTAACGGCACGACAGAACTAAAAACGGCATGGAAAGTACTTAAGCCAGGTGAAGAAAGCAAATACTTAACCATGAAGACTAACATTGGTAAGGATACCGCACTCACAACACTCGGTATGATTGGCTTTCACCTGGCTATAGCAACTACCGACCACCCTGAATTTGTCTGGGCAACTTTTGAGCATAATACTAACGCCCCTGATTGCAACACGCCAGCAACAACGGCGGGTTGGTCATTTGCGAGTTCGCAATGTGCTACGGCACTTGAAAACAAAGATAATTTAGGCGTTGTTCAGTGTCAGTTTAATAATGCCAAAAAACAAACAGATCCCACAAAAGTAACCGGAACCCCAACCCAAATATGCCGTGAATACGCTTACGGATCAGAAAAAAGTGATTTGAAATATGCAGAGAACGTAGGTGATATCACTTCTCTTAACAGAGATGTCACACAGTATTTAACTGGCCACTATGCCGTCCTTAAAAATTATTTTAATGTCGGGGCGCTATGGGTTAGTGATATTACACAAGACTCCTCCCCACAAAACGGCTCAACGAGTAATCAACGCGGCTCATTACGTTTAGCCAATACAGTGGCTGAGACGGATCATCAAAATGTTGATTTGAATCCGGCAACGAACCAGGGGTTTGCGTCCAACTGTTTTGGTTGCCACGGCTACAGTGGAACAAAATCAATTATGTCCAATAAAAATACTACGTCAGGAGGGTTAAGCCATATTTTTGATGATATTGCTGTCGGTATGGGGCAGTGTTTAGATGTCCAAGCCAGTCAACTTATTAATAATCAATCGGATGCAAAAAATATCTGTCCATCAACCTGTACCAACAGCTCAAGCAAATTAACTTGGAATGGCCAATGGACTAACCAGGGTGTCCCAATGACTGTTTGCGGGTGTTGTGGCAAAAAATAACAAAAAGGATTAAAACATGACATTATCATTACACCCTTCAGTCGGCGTGGCTCGGCTGGGCAACAGTAAAGACCAAATTTGCTTATCGCCCGATGCTATTGGTGGCTTACCTTATGATGCCGACAATAACGGCAACTTAATCGGCCCAATTAACGAATTTAAAGATGCCACCGGCTTAATTAAGCGCCAAGGCCAACCGTTTAAAATCTACCAAGACAATGGTGAAGAATTAACCTTGGATACGCCCAATGTAGCCTCGATCGAGTGGACTGTGCATTTGGCGAATAAAAAGGCGGCGTGGTATCAATACAGCGAATTACAGGGCAATTTGCTGTACGGTCCAGATAACAGCTATGCCATCCAAAATATTGCCTTCCGAAATCCTCATGCAGAAAACCGACAATCATTAATTGTTGATCCAGGCCCACGCAGCATTTCCGGCAAACAACAGGCCATCAGTTTCAGCAAGGCCGATGCACCGACGGGGTACCCCATACAATACCCACCTGAAACAGTCACCTATGGCGTAGCCGTTACCACGCTTGGCGATTTGCTGACCGATAACCAAGGTCGTTTAGTGGTATTGGGCGGTTTCGGTAACGCTGGTGGCAATGAACCATTGACCAGTTACGGCGGCTCCAGCACCTGGCACGATGATATTTCTGATGGCCCGGTTTACTGTACAGTGACCTTTAATGATGGTACGCCAGACATTAACCTGTCTGCATGGGTTATTATTGGGTCACCCGATTTTGCCCCAGAAATTGTTAATATTTCCAACTTAAGCGACACCATGCTTGATGTCGGGGTCAGGAACTTCAATTTGGTGCCGGAGATGTGCAACAACGGCGTTTGGAACGACTGTTATATGGCCAATTATCAGCGCGACATCCTGCCTATCATACAAAAGATAAGTCGTTATCAATGGGTAGCCAATGTGCAACCGATGATGGCTTTCACCAGCAATATTTTTGATTTCTCTGATCCTTCAGACAGCAATAAAGTCAACAGGCAAAATTATCTAGCCTATTTTAGGCAAAATGATGCTCAGCCTCCGGTGCCACCCAACTTGCCACAAGAACAATTGTTCAAGGAAAATGGTTCGGATATCTTCCCGATGATGCCCTTAAACTCCGGCAGTAATTCGGTCAGCAACATCAACATCATGAAATTTATGGCGTTGGATGAAACCCAGCTGTTTTTAATGGGGCAATGGGCTAATGGCTGTTTTGTTAACGATCCTAATTACACGTCTTATCCAGTCAACTCAGCAGATGCTGCCAGTGTCGGTAATTGCGTGGGCTTACCCATGTGTCCTGGGATTGAAGTCACCTGGAACTTGCAAAACCCTGTCATCTATTCAGCGCCCTATGTGATTGAACAATATCAGGGTGAGAGCTGGTATTCACAAAATGGCTTAACGCCTTCGCGGGATGAATGCGAAGGCGGTGGTTGTGAACCCGGTGATTTGACCAAAAGAATGGCCTGTCCTTGGCAGGCGGATTTTTTCCAATGTACCGTTCAGTACATTAACTTCACCGATCCCAGCATTAATAAAATAAAAACACCAAAAGGGTCAGTTCCTCTTCCGCCAACCTATTATTCCTACTGGTGGCCACCGCAAAGTCCTTGGGATGTCTTGGTTGGAGAGTTTAGCGCAAAAGGCCAAGCCGCAACCCATGTGCCTGCCGGACAACAAATGAACTACGCCCGTGGCATCAACAGTTTTGTGCAAATGGTGGAATATTGGTACGCCTTAGGTTTTATCCGTGACAAAAATGTTACCACCAAAGGAATGTATCCTTTTATTGTTGAAACAGAAAGGAATAATGAGCTGTTTACTTATAAGGATGTGCCGGTAGGTCAAATAAGCGCCAATGATGAAGATAATGAAACAACAATACCTGTTTTCTTTATTGAATCATGTAAACATAAAGTGGCTGCCAAAAATGAAAAGGGCGCTTTATTGATGCGGCATCTGGAAGAAAAAGCCTTTAAAGCCATCGATATCCATCCTGATGGCCTTGGGTTGCCGCGCTCTGGCACCAGAAACAGACGCTAAGCCATGGCGCTGCATTTTGATACCGATGTACTGATTGTTGGTGGTGGCCCTGCGGGGGCCGCCACTGCCTTAAGTTTGCTGACTTATTCTGACTTGAATGTCCTGATAATAGAGAATAGCGCTTTTGACACCATTCGAGTGGGGGAACAAGTTAATCCGAGCTTATTTGATTTGCTGACTTATCTTAAGGTCGGAAAAGAGGATTTTGAAGAAGGCAGTTTTGTCCGTGGCTACAACAGTCAGGCGGCGTGGGGCAATAGTGGTATTCATTCAAGGGATTCTATTTTTAGCACCCAAGAAGAGAGCTATCAACTGGATAGGGAAAAGTTTGATTTAATGTTGTTGTCTGAAGCTTCGAAAAGAGGTTCGGATATTATCCCTAGAGCTAAATGTATTGACTTTAAGCAAACGGAAGACAACCATTGGTGCATTAGCGTAAAACACCAAACGGAAGGCGATTTTTCTGTTATAGCCAAATATCTGGTAGATGCCACAGGCAGGTTAAGCAACGTCGGCAGAAAATTAGGCATGACTATTAGACAACATGACCAGTTAATGGCTGTGGGTGCTTTTCTACATTTTGATAACACGACTGTACTCAAGCAAGATATTTTGTTGGAAACCGTGGCAGAAGGTTGGTGGTATTGTGCCACATTGCCTAATCAGGTGATGGTGGCCACCTTATTTACTGATGCCGACATCGTAAAAGAAAAACGCTTACAAAAAGCAGAAAATTGGAACCAGCTTCTGGCCAATACTGTGTATGCAAAAAACAAGGTCAATCAAGCATCAGCTTTTGGTAGCCCCTGGGTAAAAGCGGCTTTTTCAAAAATAACCGATGCTACAACCCGAAAAAACTTTATTGCAGTTGGCGATGCGGCGGCCTCTTTTGATCCCGTGTCGTCTATGGGTATTGGTTTTGCCATCAGTTCAGCGTGCCATGCGGCCAATACTTTGGTGGTTCACAGTAAGGGCGATCTATCCTCAATAGCCCATTATCAACGAAATATCGAAGACATTTTCAGTCATTATTTGACCATCAAGGCACAGTTTTATCGTAAAGAGCAGCGGTGGTCAGATGCGGCTTTTTGGCAAAGACGCAACGTAAGCGTGTAGCAAAACCATCTAAATTTTTTTCATCCCTCCTGGTATCCTCCAGATTTTTTCCGAGGATAACCGATGACACTCCAAAAACATCACATCAGGCACATTAAAAACTGGCAAGCCAGCGGATTGACGCAGGCGGCTTATTGCCAAAAACACAGCCTGCAGCCAAAATCTTTTTCACGCTGGTTCCGGACCTACCAGACCAACGACCCATCAGGGCAACCGGCCCTAATACCTGTCACCATCAAACCCGCTGTAGCCCTCCTGCCAGCAGAGGCTTTGCGGCTGCACCTGGCCAACGGCCAGACATTGGAACTGCCCGGCACCGTTTCCCCCACATGGCTGGCCGAGCTCCTGCAATGCCTGGCCTGTGTAATGGTCAAGTAAATTTGGACACTGCATTAGGCGCTTTTTAAAAATTGTTGTTCAAATTGGTTAGGTGCAGCACTTCCAATAGTTGAATGTATCCTTTTAGCTCACATTGAGCGGCTACCCTCCCGTTAAATTTTGATTTAGACTTAAGTGCCGACTTGTCA
>NZ_FUKI01000048.1 GCF_900163755.1 Crenothrix polyspora
GTTAAAGGCATTCTTGTATTTTTGTTCAGCGCTAAAACCTTGTTGGGTTCCGCCGCCAAAACCACCGGCTGCTGCGCCAATAGCAGCGCCGCCGGCGGGGTTGCCAGTAAAAGCACCCACTATCGCACCACCAACAGCCCCTACCGCCCCCCCCTACACCGGCACCAATGGCGGCTTTTTTCCCCGTGCCGCCTGATGACTGGCTAGCAAGTTGTTTGCATTCAGCCATATCCTGATTAATATTATACGCATTGGGGTCGTTAGCGCCGTCCACTGTCGGTGTCCAGTTTGTTTGGCTGGCACAGCCCGATAAAACAAGGCCACCGATTAAAAACAGACTGCTGGTTAATTTTTTCATGTGCTTCTCTGTGTGTCATGTTTAAAGTAAGACAGTCAAGGCTATGCCCCAAGCTGCATGGTGATTTTGTCAAAGCCTAAAAGTCAAACTAACAACGGGTGTAAATAAATGCTATTTCACGCCCGCTGATTACACCCAATCAGGTTAAAAAACCACTAGACAGCGGCTTCCGCGTCCAAAAGCCGATCTAACGTACAGATATGCTCTTGTTGGGTAGGTAACAGCTTTGTTTCAATCAAGGAGCGCATATCTGAAGACAGTTCGGTATTTTGCAATGCCTCTTCATAATCTTCAGCCCCCCTTTTTTCGCCTTCCTGTAACGTCTTTAGCGCTGTTTCTTTACCCAGCAGATTAGCGCCACCAATAACCATTTTCGCCCAAGTGCCTTTCCAAGCGCCTAATTTTTCCGAGGGAATGCCTCCCTGTTGACGTATTTGTGCCTGTAAGCTGGACACTGCATTTTTATGTTCTTGATAAATTGGCGTTATATAATTGGGGCTGGCCAATCCGATACCGTTCCGAAGTTTATCCAAAGCTTGTTGATAGGCCTCTGTTGCTAGCAATTCATTTTTCAGTAATTTGTCGAGTATTTTAATATTATGCATAGTAAAACTCCTGTCTGTGTAATTACAATACCTTCGCCAAACCAAGTGATTAAAGCCAACGAAAAGTTTCGCAGGCTTTAATCAAAAATGCCAGATCAAAGCCTGTAAATGCTAAGCAACGGTCGCGTCTAAAAGCTGCTCCAAAATACGGATATGCTCTTGCTGATCCGGTAACAACTTTGTTTCAATCAAGGCGCGAATATCGGAAGGTAATTCAGCATCTTCCAGTGCGGCCTCAAAATCCTTTGCACCATTTTTTTCGCCTTCATGCAACGCTTTTAGTGCAGATTTATGCCCCATCATAGTTGCGCCACCCATCAGCATTTTTGCCCAAGTTCCCCAGGCACCTGAGCTTTCAACAGGCGTTCCATCCAGTCGGCGAATCAGCCCTTGTAAGCTGAAAACCGCCTCGGAATGGTCATCATAAATCGGCATTAAGCTCTCAGAATTACCCAGCCCAACCTCGTTCTTAAGGCTATTTAACACCTGTTGATAGGTTTCCATTGCCGATAATTCATCTTTCAAAAACGTGTTAAGTGTGTTGATGTTATGCATGATAATTCCCGTATGATCAGTGTTTGATGGCCTTTGCCGGCATTGTGTCGATTGAGCTTAGACGGTCTTTTCTTCAGTGGAAGAAATATCTTCAGCATGGGCTTTTTCAAAGATGTCTTTCGCCTGGTCACGCGCATCACTGCTTGCCGCATGCACCGAAATTAGGACGTTACCGCCATTGATCTTGCCTTCGTAACGTTTGGCTTCGTATTCTGGAATGCCAACGCCGATTAAAGCGCCGGTTAAACCGCCTGTTGCAGCGCCCACCGCCGCGCCACTTAATGCGCCCATAATAGGACCTGCTGCAATTAATGGCCCGACACCTGGAATGGCCAAACTGCCAATCCCTGCTAATAACCCAATAACCGCGCCCGCACTTAAACCGACCGCACCACCGATAGCAGCGCCTTCCGGTGCTTTGGTATGTTTTTCATGAGCAAAATCCTTGGTAGTGGTTTTGTCAGGAAATAACACCGATATATCATTGTTTGAAAAGCCAGCCGATCTTAGGCTATTGACGATGATTTCGGTTTGGTCGATATTTTTGGCGATACAAAAAACTGCTTTACTCATGACATGCTCCTAGGCCGTTAAGGCGCTTTGATTTCAAGTTGGTTGATGACTCGGATGACACCGCGCGTATGCTTGGCGATTTTTTTCAGTTTTCTTCTTTCCGCCCTGTTTTCCACAGGCCCCCGCAACGTCACCCGTCCGTTACGGGTGATGATTTTGACATTCTGCGCATTAATGGATAGCGATTTGTTTCTGACCAGCATCCTGCGTATATGTGCGGTGATACGAAGGTCGCCCTTGGTTTCCTGTTGGTCTTCTGGGGTAAGAGTCGCATTATTTTGGTCGCGAACATTGCGGTGGGTGTTTTCCAGTGCCGAATTACGCGCCAAAATAAAGGCTGGATCTTGGTCGGCTTGGACGACTCCCGTCATCAGCATTAAACTGCCCGATAACGCGAGCATTATTAACGATAAACGTGTAGACATAATGATCTCCTTGGTGTTGGTTTTTTAAAATAAATGCCGATAGGTGGCTGCTCACTTAAGACGGGACAATGAACAGGGATACTTGTTCGAAGATTATCAATGTAAAAACCTGCCGAAGGGTATAAGGAACGACAAGCTTTTCACCGGTTTAATCTGCACTTATCCCGTCTTAAATGGGTAACCTTTAGTTAGGCTTACATATCAGCAGTCTGTCAAAAACACTGATGATGTAAGTTGGTGGAGAGAATACGGCTAAAAAATATTAGCGTCGGTGCGGTGTCGCACATTGCAGATAAACAATTTTTAATGGAATGTTGGATTGTAAATTTAGCTATCCAGCCGGATTGCTTATGTGCGGCTGCGCACAGACTGCCTGTAATCGCCTGTGTATATTTCAAGCCAGGCAAGAGGATTAATGCTGTATTTGATCAAAGCTGTCGTTAAGCATAACTCGATTAATCCTGTTGAAACCCGAATTAATCAGAGGCGACTTCAAACCTTGCCTAACACTGATTAAGACTTATCCATAACAAGCTAACAGGAAAAAATCATGAATAATAGTGACCAAATTAAACCCGATATGCCGGTTGTGTGTTCCTTAGATGGCCAGTTTGCCACGGTCGATCACATGGACGGTACAAATACCATTAAGTTGACCAAAGATAAGACCGGCCAGCACCATTACATTCCGTTAAGCTGGGTAACATCAACCGAGGGCGGCAAGGTAAAAGTCGATCGTCCAGGTGCAGAGGCCATGCAACAGTGGTCGACTACGCCACCGATTATGTAGACCAGCGGTAAATATGTTTTTTTTGCTACTAAATAGCACATGGACAACACTGATTAGGCTAGTTTAATTGGTTTTTTCAATCGTTTAATCAGTGCTATCTGTCATCAACCCTTTATTTATTATTTTGGCTAACGGGTACTAGGATGGAATCAAAAACTCACCAAGTAGAATGTCATAATTGCAGACTAGCCAATGGTTGCCTAGCCAAGGGTCTGGACGGCGACGAGATTAAGCAGCTGGAAACTATCATTAGCCATAAACGCCCTTTAAAACCGAGTGAATTTTTATACCGGCAGGATGATCAGGCGCAAAGTTTGTTTGTTGTCAAATCCGGTTCTTTCCGTAGCACGGTGCTGGACGCAGAAGGTATTGAACACACGGTTGATTTCCATTTGCCCGGCGAGTTGATCGGCCTGGAAGCCTTGCAAAAAGGCCTGTTTCGCGGGTCTGTCGAGGCACTGGAAACCGCGTCTGTGTGTGAGCTACCCTTAGCGCAACTTAGCCCGTTATCCAGCAAAATACCGGGCTTGCAATCACAACTGCTGCATATTATTGGTTCTCAATTTGCTGCCCAACATGACAGGGCGGCCTTACTTGGCAACCATCCTGCCAGTGAAAAAACGGCCAGATTTTTGCTGATGCTATCACATCGCTACAGCAATCTGGGCTATTCCAGCACGGAATTTAATTTGTCCATGCCGCGCTATCATATTGCCAGCTTCCTGTGCTTATCTTTAGAAACCGTGAGTCGGCAACTGGGTCGCCTTAAGGAAAAAGGCCTTATTTCTGTCCAGAAACGTGGCATACACATCAATAGCCTGGAGTCGCTTAAGAGCAGTATTTAGACGTACACCTGCTGAAAACCCTGGATAGCCAGTTCGCTACTGGATTATCTGCCACTTTTACCTTGAATGGTAGAACCGTTTAACCTTAATCTTGTGGGTAAAAATATCACCATGAATCAGCTATTAGCCGTTAAAATGAAACCCATCAGTAAAACCTTTTTCAAAGGTCTAATCGCCATTATCCCCCTTACGCTGACGCTGTATTTGCTCTTTTGGTTAGCCAGTACTGCGGAATTGGCGTTAGGCAATATTTTTAAATTTTTCTTGCCGGACAATTGGTATATCCATGGCTTTGGCTTTGTGCTGGGTCTAGTGGTGGTGTTTTTTTTCGGAAGCTTTCTAAATTCTGAAACGTTTCGTAGTCTATTTGGTTTATTTGAAGAAATGGTTAATCAGATTCCAATTGTTAAAAGTATTTATTCGGCCATTCGTGATTTCAGTGCGTTGTTTTCCAGCGGCAAGCACGGTAAATTTAAACAAGTGGTGCTGGTTAAAGTACCACACGGTAATGGCCAACAAATCGGCTTTATTACGGTTTCAGATTTTGAAGAAATTTCGCATACATTGATTGCCGACGACCAAATTGCCGTGTTTTTACCCTTCAGTTACCAGATGGGTGGCAATACCGTGATTATGTCGCGGGAAAATGTGCTTGAAATAGATTTGTCTGTTGAGGATGCGCTACGTTTTATTGCTACCGCTGGGGTTGTTGGTCATGTAGGTGATAACAAAACTCAAGTTAAAGTGGATAAGCCGACTATGACAGCATGAGCGTAGAACAACAATCTTGGCAAGTGAGCACCAATATTTTTATGGTATCTACAGACCTTTTTTACTTATTTTCGGGAAATGTAAATGGATACTTCAATGCACTCAATACAAGCATTATTTTATCAATTGGGTTTGAAAAGTGATGAAGAGCAAATATCTGCTTTTATTGAAAAACACAAACCGTTACCTGCGCATATTATCTTGCACGAAGCCTATTTTTGGAACGATGCCCAAGTGGCATTTCTGATTGAAGCGATTGAAGAGGATTCGGATTGGTGTGAATTTGTAGATCAGTTGGATTGTTTGCTGAGAGAAAGTTAATCTATGATTAGCTGTCGATTCAGACGTGACAACGGCATCACGTCTGGAAGATTAAACGGTAAAATAGGCCGCCCCATAGTCAGGTACAATCAGGCTATACGAAAGGTTTTCTAACAACCGATCATGCTGGTCAACTGAATATTTTTTTTCATACAGTATCCGATTAATTAATTTTGCCGACATTTCTAAGTCACCTGCCCAATAGGCACAAATTGACAGCTCATCCATAAACTGCCATTCGTGTATACTTTGGTCGACAAATAAAATATCGTTAGGAAAAGGTAAGTTTTCTTGCGCTTTGCCCAATTGATAGCCCAAGCTGTATTGTTCGTTTTCTCGGCAATATTTAACAATTTCGTACAAAGCTTCCAAACGGTGTGGCCGATAGGCAAAAGCTTGCAAACCAGTATAAAGCCATTGGCTAAAAGGACAATCCGATCGGTATTGGCAAATCATTTTCATGTAGTATGAATAATAAACCTCCTCTTCCCAGCCACCATCGACTATACGCTGGTCATACCATTTAATGGCATTAGTATTGTCTCCGTAATCTTTGTAACTGTTGGCCAGATAAAATTTATAGCGGCTGTTATCCGGTTCGTCCTGTAATCCTACCGAAAGTAAATATATATCACGTTGGTATTTGTCTACTTTGCTGCCACCGTCACTATGATCGATAAAATAAAGTGAAGTCAGTTTTTGTGGTGCAATGTAACCGTCTTCAGGTTCGTAATATTCATGGGTTACACCTATCGATTGCCATCTCAATGTGGCAGCAACCAAGCGGGTGTTATAGTACATTAGCCTACCGTTATATTGCCTAAGAACATAATGCACATCCTGTAATTGCGCTTTGCTAAAACCATCATCCACCAATTCCATATCGGCATCCATGAACAATAAATAATCGGCTTTGCTTTGTGCCAATTTTAAAGCTTGAGTACGGTTATAACCAAAATTTTGCCACACCACGGAATGCAATTCACCAGGAATGTCACGTTCAGCAAAAAACTGTTGAATACAGCTAACGGTGTTGTCAGTTGATCCCGTATCACAAATCAACCAATAATCAATTAAATGGACAACTGAAGCCAATGCACGAAGAATGATTTTACTTTCATTCTTAACAATCATATTTAGGCAGATTGTAGATGTCATCGGAAATTAAACCTTTGGCCACAAGTTTTACTCTTGTGGCCTACTATTTATTAATGTCTATTTGCAAACTCTGGCTGCTGTTAACTGTGCGCCACTACATTGCGGCACACCCGATTGTAATAACGCAGCTGAACCATTAGGGCAAACACTGCTAATACTCCAGGTTATGCCCGAAGTAGAGCTACCAAGAGGTAGTTTGGCACCACAAAGATTAGCACCGGAAAAATTAACGCTATTTAACGTAGCGCCGTTAAAATTGGCAAACGTTAAAGTAGCATTAGTAAAATTTGCCCCACTTAAATTGGCAAAACTGAAATCAGCGCTTTTATTAGCAGCATTTTGGGTATAAAAGTTAGTATCGACCAGTGTGGTCTTTACTAAATTTGCACCGGTAAAGTTAAAAAGCACTAAATCCAAACCATTTAAATTGGCTTCTACCAAGTTTGCACCCCGTAAATCACGTCCCGCAGCAGCAAAACTGACGCTCGAATTTGTAAGGTTACAGCCGGCAAGGTTCTGCCCTGCCTTAGGTTGTTGACAATAAGAAGGTAAGCTACTAGTAATCTTTGCCTGAGCGGGGACAGCCTTCAAAATAGCGGCAGAATTTTGAGGAGGGCAATAATATTCAATTGTAATAGGTACAGACACTGTAACCGGTGGACATGCGAAAGCAGTGCAGTCACCAGGTCGTGTTCTAATGGCAGTTACAGTCTCCGTGCAAATGCTTCCACTTGGTCCAGTTGGACCTGTAGCCCCTTGTAGTCCAGTTGCGCCCTGTGGCCCAGTTGGGCCTACACTTCCCACGCCACTCGGGCCAGTCGGACCTTGAGGGCCAGTTGCCCCTGTATCACCTTTAGAACCAGGAGTGCCTGGTGTTCCAGGCAGGCCTCCTAACCCTGTATCACCTTTTAATCCAGTGTCGCCTTTTTGGCCTTGTAGACCGGTTTTTCCATCTGCTCCGGCTGGGCCAGTTGCCCCCGTATCACCTTTAGAACCAGGCGTGCCTGGTGTTCCAGGCACGCCTTTTGACCCTGTATCACCCTTCAAGCCAGTATCGCCTTTTTGGCCTTGTAAACCGGTTTTTCCATCTGCTCCGGCTGAGCCAGTATCACCCTTTTGGCCAGTTTTTCCATCTGCCCCCGTATCCCCTTTGAAACCAGGCATCCCTGTATCACCTCTGCCTCCTGTGTTCCCCTTCGCCCCAGTATCACCCTTTTGCCCCGTTAGTCCTCTAGGTCCTTCTTGAGACCAAATAACAAAACTACCGGCAAGTAGGTTACAGTCATCCTTTAATTTATTTAATTCTTTGCCAGTCGGATCTTGACTAGGAGTTTTTAAGTCCACTTTTAATATACTGACCAATCCGCGTGCTTTTGAATAACAAGCGGCAATTCTACTGTCGGCCAAAGCCTCGCCGCCTGGATTCATCGTACCGGCAATAATGACCCCAATGCCAATGGGACCTAAAAATTTATGCGTGTTCATTTAACCCCCTCTAAATAATACTACTGCGCGCGTAGTTAACATTCAGTGCTCAATTTAAATTTAAAAAAGCGGGATTAGTAATTTGGCCTAAATTCTTTTTTAAAGAGAGCGATTAAACAAACCACACACAACCGTTGCAAAAATTAACCACTATTTACGGCTACTGCCACCATAATTTATTATTCCTTGCATTTTTTCATTTTGGATTGCGCCCACACCACCAAAAGATTCGCCGCGCGGACCAAACGGCCCTCCCACAAGAACTCCCTTGGCGGATGACGCATCTTGTGAATTTGCACCTATTGAAAAATGGCCTGACGTTTGGTCAAACTGGAATCTACCATAGGGGTCTAAAGAAACGTTATTCCCTGTGATTTGAGCAACTACGCCTGGCGCTTTATAGTTCAGTACAAGGTTGTTAAGTTTTTCGTTGGGATAATCAACTAGGGCGAAGCCTCTCCCACAGCCATCACAAGGTACTAAAGGGCCGCCTTTAGAGGAAAAATCGCCATTACCTATAAAAAAGTATCGCTGTGGCCCCAGGGCATTTACAATATCAAGGGGTGTCGGTTGACCCTCGACAAAATAAACATAGCCATGAAAAAGACCAGAAGCCGAGCCATGGTTGCCTTTTGTTAACCGAGGGAAATCAAACCCGGTCCAATAAGCGCCCAGTTCAAGACCCGTAAATTTATGTGAAGGTGTAGGGAGTAAGATACGTTCTAATTGGCCATTGGTTACAATGTTGCTGCCTTTATTAAGCTGGGCATCATTAAACGCTGTTATGCGTCCAGAATTATGCGCCGGATCAACTTGCAGGTTTAAGAAACCCTCACCCTCGTGTCCAATTTGGTTAATAGAAATCACGTCTTTGGCATTGACAGGGGATATGGAAACCGGAACACGGTTCATAAAAGGTGCGGTTGAATCTGTTTTAACATCGTCAGGATTACGATACGCCCAAAAAGTAGAATAAAATCCACACTGCCCCGCGTCATTGCACGCGGGAGATGACTTATCTATGCCTTTTACTTCGCGGTCAACACCCGCTAAATCGCTGGGTAATTGCACAGGGGGCTCATCAGGCGGTATGTTATGCATTACCAATAGTTTTGGCGGGCTAGGCTTTAGCCCTGTCGCAACTGGGGGGTTCATGTGATCAGAAACAATCTCTGGCATGGTTTCCTGATGGTCAGGAATGGAAACTAACAATTGTTGTGCCATAGCAAAATTTGGGTCATTTTTAACCGCTTCATCACATTGTTCACGGGCTTTTTTAAATTCGCCTTTATCCATTAAATCCAGGCAGTAGCAAAACGCCTTAAACGCCTTAACATTAGTGGTTTGCGGTTTGTTAATGGCATTTTTAACAGCAGGCGATAATTTATCAGATGTTATACCAATATTTTGGAGCAATTTATAAACCAGCTGTTTTTGCAGCACAAAGATTTCAGCCAGTTTATTGGCCTCTTTAATGTCGTTTGATGAACCGCCTTCTGCATCGGTTGTCGTGGCATTTACCGTCAGTTGCTCGTCTTCCTGATCTTCAGCAAAACCTACGTTACAACTGCATAAAACCAACAACAGCAATCCTATTTTATGGAATGGGTAAAGTTTCATTTTGCCCCCTTGCTGGATTCTATTAAATAATCACCAATCATCAGTTTTTCTGCACGCATAATACGACCCGCCCGTACACGAGAATTTTTTTCTACCAAACCCCCCGATTCTGATAACTTTATTTCATCGATTAATGTTTGCAGTTTCTCCCGTTCAAGGACTTTTAAGCCTGGTACTTTCATAAGATCACTGATAACAAAAGCGGTTAGGCCCTTGCCTATAGGCTGGTAACGTTCCGCGCCTTTATTTATTAGCGGATGGATCGCAATGCTATTGGGCTCTGGCTGTTCCTGGGACAGGTTTTTTTCTTTGGCAATAAGCACTTTTACCTCATCCCTGATGGCTTTTGTGTTCATCAGCGTGAGCTGTTTGGTAACGCCATTTTTTTGGGCAGCTTCAGGATCAATCTCGGCGTAGTGTTTCCATTGCAGTACAGCTTCAGCCACCTTGTTATCCTTAAGCTCAAATAACCCAAGATGATAAGCAGCAGCGGCGTTATAAGGAAAGGCGTACTGTATTTGTTTGAACAACGTGCCTGATGTGGCCAGATCCCTGTTTTTAAATGCCTGGGTGGCCCGAATGACAGCCGGTGTTTCAGGGCTTATTTGTTCAGAAACCTCCACATCCATGCCTTGAGGGATTTGTGCAATAGCTAAATTGTCCGATGACAAGTTGAGCAAATTTCCAGGGTACAACGTTTTATCGCCTTGCTTGTCATGCCATACTGCGGAAACAAGGTCATTGAAAATTGCAATTTGGCGTTGGTCATTGATCGATTTTGCAAAAATTTTCCCCATAGACAACGTAAGTGTCCCATTCCCCACTTGTAACATGATGGGTTGCTCTTGTTGCTCCAGTGCAGGCATAGCATAGGCAAGTAATTGGCCTTGTATGAGAGTTATCTGTTGGCTATTACCAAACTTAACTTTCGTGGCGAAACCCATATGGATGGCATTACCATTTGGAAGCGCAATGCGACAGCGGCTGTCTGGATTATCGGTGGTTTGAATTGAATCGCCAGGCAACAACACATTATCGACATGAGCTGTTTTATCCAGTTTTACCAGTTGCATTTCACCCGTACACAGCTCAATTTGTGCAACACCAGATAGGGTATTAGCCAGCGTGCCATGACAATAAAACAACGCATCAAAACAAAGTAAAACAAAGTAAATATGCTTGGGAAAATACTGATATTTTTTCATCGTTTATTTCCTCCTGACTGGGTTAAAAATTCAAATTTGTACCGAAATTTAACCCGACCATATTTTTATCGTAGTCGAACAATATTTCATTTGAGTTATTGTCGGTGTAGTTATAACTCAATGATACGAAGTAATATTTGTAAAATGTTTGACTTAAGGAAAAAGTTAACGAATAGCGGTTATCTAAACGGTTACCCGCCAGAGATAAAAATGCCGGTGCGTCGTAATGACGATCCAGGTATTTAAAGTCCAGATACAATTCTGTTCCAGTTTTAAAGTGGGCAAAATACGATGGCCCTACCGACCATTCATCATAAGACCAGCTGGCAGAATTAGCATCACGTCGACTGTAAGTGCCAAGCAAGGTTAGGGAATGCTCAGCATCAAAAGCCTTAAATTTGTAACGTGGCCCAAAAGTACCCGTGTGGGTAGCATTGCTGAAAAGATCATACGGGGAAACAAAAGTTTCATTTTCATAATGGTACGACAGCGTTAAATCCGTATTGTCCAGCATGTTAATTTCAAGGTTAGGCATGAAATAGTAAGATTGGGATAAAGATTGATTGGAAAAGCGTCGATCAATAAATCCAACAGGTAATTTTGCCTTAAACCAAGAAGCATAGTAATCAAGCCCTGTATAAACATCTGTTTGCGTGTAATTAAAATTACTGTTGGTCTTATCCGGGTATTCATGGTGGAGAAATTGAAGGTGGTTATGCCAGGCAAACCCGTTGGGGTCGCCAAAATCGTAGATTGAATCAGCATTGATATTAAACTTAATCAACCAACCATCGAGATTGCCGCCAGGAATCGAAAAGCGTTCATCTCTAGTGCCAACATTGACGTTACTGTCATATTCAGAGCCAATAGAGGCACGAAGCGCTGTGAACAATCGTTTTCCTGACCCATTTTTTTGAGGGTGCTCTAATTCCAGCAGAACCTGTTCAATTTGTTGTTTCAGCCCAGGTTCCGGATTTTCACTGGCCAGTTTTTGTAGCTCTACTTGTGCCGCTGCCTTATTGCCCTCTTGCATATAGGCCGCTGCCAATTCCAGGCGCACTCTTGAAAGCTTAGGCTCGCGTGCCAAAATTTGCTGATACTTTTCGATGGCCAATTGGGTTTGGCCTGTTTCATACGCGGAACGTCCCAGCCAAAATAATACCTGTGTTCTATCATCAGTTGCGGCAATTTCTCGCAAGATAGGTAAGGCTAAGCGATATTGGCGATTGTAGTATAAGCCCATCGCCTCGTGTAATTTGGCATCCAGGGAGGCATTGTTTTGGGGGGTAACCGATTGGTAATTCTTGTCCTGCCCTTTAGCAGATAAAGTATCGGTAATTGAATCTGCCAAGAGGTTTTTGCTGAATACCAGAACCCATAAAACCAAGCCTGATTTTATTGTTGGCATGAGATTGTATTGTTGTTTTTTCATTAACCACACCTGCATAAGCCAAAGATTAAATTTTGCAAATACTATTGAAGCAGCGGGGCGTAGAGTTTAAAAATAAACACAGAATTCTGAAATGAATTTTTAGACTCTGTTCGTACAAACTTGGCTTTATAACCAATAAAAACGCGGTGCTCTCCTCACCAGATGCGGTTAAAGTCGGCCCTAAAAAAACCTGAAACTTGCGGTTTGAAAATTTATTATTTTCGTCAAGTAAGTATATTAAACGTTAGATTGTAAAGCAATATATTTACATCAAACTTATTGACTTATTTGCAACTATAGTGAAGCTCATTTTCAGAGCCATACTTTAAGATGGTAACCTGCAATTAAAGAAGAGCAGATTATGAGCGAAACAAAACGAAAATACTTTACGTGTGATTTCAAGGCTAAAGTCGTTCTTGACGCGATTCTGGGTCTCAAGACAGTTAACGTTGTGGTCAATATTTTTGGGGTTCACCCAATACAAGTAACTTTGTGGGAGAAAGAATTGACCGATCAGGTATCTAGGGTTGTGATTACAGCATTTTCACAGTTCAATAGTTACAGCGTAACCGTTCGTGCTGAGCTTGTCGAAGTGTGCCGTTCATGCTTCGACAAGCTCAGCACGAACGGTGGCTGTAACTGTCCTAAGTTGAAAACGCTGTAAAAGTACGGGGAATTATAGGCGTTGGTGCATAAATTAATCGATACCGACATTTCCCCTTACCCCATTTTTTAGGACAGCGCTATCCCTACCCGAACCGAAACCGGCATACCCAAGTAGGTCATAATATTCATCGCCGCGACACAGGTATGGGCTTCAGTTTCCTGT
This sequence comes from Crenothrix polyspora, assembly GCF_900163755.1. Classification (GTDB taxonomy): domain Bacteria; phylum Pseudomonadota; class Gammaproteobacteria; order Methylococcales; family Methylomonadaceae; genus Crenothrix; species Crenothrix polyspora. The sequence continues at coordinate 12,973 of NZ_FUKI01000048.1, forward strand.
GTTTCAAAAATACGGGAAGCCAAGCTGTCGCCAAATCGCTTCCATTCTGCCAAACAGATACATTCCGCTATAGAGAAAACGTCACCTAACCAATTTGAACAACACAATTAAAAAGCGCCTAATGCAGTATCCAAATTTACTTGACCATTACAGTTAACACTGCTTTATCAAGCCAATGTCCTGACACTAGTTTCCCGCCCCCACTGCCGTGTCTTAGCGGCGGTGACAAAGCTATCTACATTATCTTCAATAGCCATAACACCCTCATCAGAACCAATACCGGCAGCTTTCAGTAAGGCCTCCCCGCCCCTATCAAAGCCAATAGCTTTTAGATGACCAAACGCATCCCGTATAAAATCAACAGCGGCGGCTTCCTTGGCCAATTTCGCGGCGGCTTGATCGGAAAGAATAATGACGACCGCATCAAACATCACCGACGGCGTACCGGCCAATTGGCCATCAATATCCAAAACACGGCCATCTTCTAGGGTAACTTGGCCTATGGTCAGTGCCACACACTTAACAACTGCACCGGCACGAATAACCGCATTTTGAACCGCTTCAATGCTGGCTGCATCCGAACCGTCAGCAAGCAATAGGCCGATAACACGACCCTCGAGCGTGTCTTTCATATTGCCGATGATTTGCAGTGCAGGCGATGCAGGGAGCTGTTGCACCGCTACCGCTGTTACTGGAGCCGTTGGCAAGTCGTGCATACCAAGACCCACACCTACGCGCTGTGCCAGGCTTTCTTCAATATGGCGTAAATGGCCGACCATGGCGGTACGGATATGCGGGTGTTCCAGCTTGGAAAGCTCAAACACCAAAGCAGAGGCAAGATGCGCCTGTTCAAAACTGCTCAGGCTGATATAAAACTGCCGCGCCTGGCTGTAATGGTCGGCAAAGCTTGCTGCACGAATCCGACCTTTTACCCCATTCTCCTCTACCGCTGCACTGCTAAAGCCGGTTTTGGCGTGTTCGCGTGGCGAGTCTTCTGCCAGGGTATTGGGTTCGTAAGACACGCGCCCTGTCGGTTGTGCCATTTGCATATGGCCATCGCGCTGCTGGTTGGCAAACGGGCACTTGGGCGCATTGACCGGTATCTGGTTAAAATTGGCGGAACCCAAGCGGGATAACTGAGTATCCAGATAGGAAAACAAACGGCCTTGCAATAGCGGATCGTTGGAAAAATCAATGCCGGGCACCACATGCGACGGGCAAAAAGCCACTTGCTCGGTCTCGGCAAAAAAATTGTCCGGCCAACGGTTAAGCACCATGCGGCCAATCACAGTTAGCGGGATCAGCTCTTCGGGGATCAGCTTGGTGGGGTCGAGATGGTCGAACGGAAAGCTGTCGGCTTGAGCCTCCGTAAACAACTGCACGGAAAACTCCCATTCCGGGAAATCCCCGTTGCTGATGGCATCAAACAGTTCACGGCGATGGAAGTCAGGGTCGGCACCGGCAATCTTGACGGCTTCATCCCACAGCGTCGATTGCAAACCCAGTTTGGGCCGCCAATGAAATTTGACGAAAGTCGATACACCAGCCGCATTAATCAAACGAAAACTGTGCACACCAAAACCTTCAATCATCCGCAGCGAGCGCGGTAAGGTGCGGTCCGACATAATCCACATCACCATGTGCATGGATTCTGGGGTCAGAGAAATAAAATCCCAAAAAGTATCGTGTGCCGAGGCGGCTTGTGGAAAACCACGGTCAGGTTCCATTTTGACGGCATGGATCAGGTCGGGAAATTTGATGGCATCTTGAATAAAGAACACCGGGACATTATTGCCCACCAAATCCCAATTGCCTTCTTGGGTGTAAAACTTGATGGCAAAACCGCGCACATCACGCGGCGTATCAGACGATCCAGAACCACCTGCCACCGTTGATATGCGTGCAAATAACGGGGTTTGCACACCCACTTCAGTGAGGATTTTAGCGGTGGTGTATTTTTCCAGGGAATGATTTAGCTCAAAAAAGCCGTGTGCGCCACTGCCACGCGCATGGACGATCCGCTCTGGAATGCGCTCATGGTCAAAGTGGGTGATTTTTTCGCGCAGGATAAAATCTTCCAATAAGGTCGGGCCATTTGGATTGGCTTTTAGGGAATTTTGGTTATCGGAAATCGGCACACCCTGGTTGGTGGTCAATGCTGGCTGGTCGTCGCTGGCAGCTTGATGCCACTCGCCACCGTTGCCGACTGAAAGCGTTGCTGCTACTCCCGATTTTTCCGTTTTAGGCTGGACTGGTTTTTCTTTGCTCATCATGAATCTCCCATTGTCTTGCACGATTGATATACGTTCTTGGCAAGCCTACGGGATAATTTTTGGTGCGTCGGTGCGGTGACACACATTACATGTAGTAGCCAGAAGCCAATATTTTGTCCGGGCTTATGTACGCTAACGAACTGAGTACTTTTGTGAAAGGGTATTTAATTAGCCACGACAGTCCCCATAAGGTCTGTTGTCGCTGTTTAACGCAATGGAGAAAACAATGAAAAAACCTCAGACACCCAGATCAACGCGGATGATGCAAAAGCTCGCTGTCACAGCGGCCTGCGTCATCTTGACAGCAGGTTGCGCAGGCATACCCGCACCCACAGAACAAATGGCCGTTTCCAAGGCGGCGGTCAACAGCGCCAACAGTGCAGGCGGCAATGAGTTTGCCCCGCTACAGCTCAAATCGGCAATGGATAAAATGGACGGTGCTGAAAAGGCGATGACAGCAGAAGATTATCCCTTGGCTCGTCAGCTAGCGGAACAGGCACAGGTTGACGCACAACTGGCCTCGGCAACGGCACGTTCCGCCAAGGCGCAAAAAGCCGCCACTGCCTTGCACGAAGGTAACCAAATCTTGCGCCAAGAAATTGACCGTAAAGTCCAATAATTCAAAGGAATTCACCATGAAAAAAAATAACACCCTACCCTTTACGCTACTTTCACTTGCAATCCTAGCTGGCTGTGCCGCCATGCCGCAAAATACGGCTCTCAGCAATGCACATAGCCGTTATAGCGAAGCCCGTGCCAACCCAGATGTGACTAACCTGGCAGCACTGGAATTAAAAGATGCCGGTGATACGTTAAGCAAGGCCGACCTCGCCGTGAATGCGGGTGAAAGTGAAGACAAAATCAATCAATTGGCTTATCTGGCCACACAACGAGTAGGGATTGCCCAGGAAAATGCCAAGCGCAAAACCGCCGAATTAGCGGTCACCAACGCCGGTGTAAAACGCACTGAGGTGCGTCTTGAGGCCAGAACAGCTGAAGCCGATGCCGCAAAGCTGTTAATCATGCAGCTTAAGGAATTGAATGCCCAGAAAACCGAACGCGGTATGGTGATTACCTTGGGTGATGTCTTGTTCAATACGGACATGGCGCGGCTAAAGCCGGACGGCATCACCAATGTACAAAAACTGGCTGATTTCATGGCGCAATACCCGCAAAACAAAGTCTCGGTTGAAGGCTACACCGACAGCACCGGCAGTGATGGCCATAACCAGGCGCTGTCTGAACGCCGAGCGGCTGCTGTACAAAAGGCTTTGCTCGACATGGGTATTAGCGGCGACCGCGTAGCCACCAGTGGTTATGGTGAAGATTATCCGGTAGCCAGCAACAACAGTGCCGACAGCCGCCAGTTAAACCGGCGTGTGGAAATTATTCTCTCCGATGCTAATGGCCATATTGCGCCCCGCTAGGAGTCTGTCGGTCTTAGGATTTATATCTACCCGATTCGCGTAAAAACACGTAAATCAG
>NZ_FUKI01000061.1 GCF_900163755.1 Crenothrix polyspora
TGGCCCCACGGTAGCAAATATATATCAACTTTCCTATGGGTGATAGCCGCTCAATGTGAGTAAAAACATTGATATTTGTCGTAATTACCGTGCTAAATGTTTGGATCAAGACAACCTTTTTCGATGGTAACAATAGCAGCAACGTATTGCCATATTTTATTGTCGGAAACAACACCCCAAGTACCAATTGAAGAGCCATTTGGCACTGAAGCGTTTATGTTTATTTCACCAGCGAGTTTTTTGCACTGATTATCATTAGTTACACCTGGCAAGCCAGTTGTTGTGCTAATTGAACCTGCTGGACAAGTTCGTACTGTTACATTTCCGCAATTATTAGGAAGTGCTTTGCTCATTGCAAGAGTAGAGAATCCCATCAATTGAATTATGGTAACGGCTATTAAAAATGGTTTTTGTTTTTTGAATATCATAGTTGTATGCCTGTATAAAAAATTGAAGCGGTAGGGTTTATTAAAAATGACACTGAGCTGGTGTTACTGTGTCAACAGCAATCGGGGCAACTCGTTGATGTGCTTCTCTATCCCAAGCATATCCCCATGGGGCATTACTATCATAACCATTAGTATTATTCCCACCTCCTATTTTAGTTCCTCTTGCTGGTGGTATTATTGATGGCAACAAAGTGTATGCTACCGCCAATTTCATACAATGCCCTTGAGTTGGCAAGGTGTCATAAGGAAGGGTAATCATAGACGCTACACCACCCATATTAAATGTGGAAGGATTAGTGACTGGAAGGGAAAGTGAGGCTACTAGATTAATCGAACCAGCGGGGCATACATAAGTTCTTACTGTACTTGCGGGAATATTGGTCAAGATACCAAACCAATGGGAAGAGCGCCAGCCTGATGTACCTACGGATGACCAAGCCCTTATAGTAGAGTTGTTAGGCTGTCCAGAAGCACAAGCGGCATTGGCAACATCTTGACGATTCTTTCCACCTGCCCAATCCGTTACCCTAACGTTACATTCATTTTGATTAGCATTGCTTTGAGCAAATATACCACCCCAGCCGCTTCCAACCGTCTGGGATATAAAATCATTGCCAGGCGTTCCTCGTATAACACCCCAACAATTCGCGTACCAAGCATGCGCTGTAGATGTTACCCCTGTGAGTGAAATAATGGTAGCCGCTATAAACACTGCTTTTTTTACGTTGACAGGCTTTTTTAAAGACTGTTGTTGCGATCTAACTGGATTTAAATTTCTTTTCGACATATTTTTGAAATTCCTTGTTATATAAACTCAATGAGCACAGCAAATATTGTGAAATACCGCTTAAAAAATAATAATATTAATTAGACTGATACAAACATACAATCGCGATTGAGGTTAAAATTTTATCCAAAAAACCCAACCAAACAATATGTCAAAAAGTTGTACGTTTTTAATCAGAAAACAGATGGTAATCTGGTCATTATGAACGTAAGCTGAACAAAACTTGATTATGCTGTTTATTTTTACGAAATAATTTTTTAATGTTATTTTTCATTAATTTAAATACAATAAATAATAAATCAATAAAAACAATCAGTTGATCATACGCAAGGGATATAATTTTCAGTAAAAACAGTATTTAGTAAAATAACTTGTCGGAAAAAATATCCCGCTTGTGTGAACTTAATAACTGATGTTACGCACCGACTACGAACTATCAATAACTTACAGTTATTTTTTGCTTTGTAAGTCATTGATTCTTCGTTTGCCTGCGTAACATCAGTTAATAACACGTTTACTTTATGGTTATAAATGCCATACAAAACAGGATTGAACACATGCCAAAAATTACCGAACTATCACAATTAGATTTAAACAAAACCTACAGTTATGCCGATTATTTAACCTGGCAATTTAGCGAAGCGGTTGAGCTAATCAAAGGCAAAATTACGCTGATGTCGCCTGCGCCAAATGTGAAGCATCAAAGTATTTCTGTAAATTTAACAACCTTGCTGCATAATTATTTTAAATATAAGAAATGCCGGATTTACGCTGCGCCCTTTGATGTACGTTTGTACGATCGCAAGAAATCTATGTTAGCCAGTAAAGACATACACACGGTAGTGCAACCCGATTTATGCGTGATTTGTAATCCTGATTTATTGGATAAGCAAGGTTGTAACGGTGCGCCCGATTGGATCATTGAAATTGTATCAAAAGGTAATTCCAAGCGGGAAATGAACATTAAGTATGATTTGTATGAAGAAAGCGGGGTAAGCGAATATTGGCTGGTTTATCCAGAACAGCAAGCAATTCATCAGTTTGTGTTGGATGACAAGGGGCGTTATCAATTAAAACGCATGTATGCAGATGGCGCTGCCATACCCATGTTATTCCCCGATTTAGCCATCGATTTGGCTGAGGTTTTTGAAGATTGGGATGATGAATAATTGAAAAAGACCCTGTCAGGTTTCTCGCTGGTCAAAAACAGGTTACTCACTTAAGGTGGGACACGCTGCAAGGCTTAACCTGATACTGCCCCGCCTTGCAGCAAGCGGGGGTGAGCTAATGATTGTAGACAAATACAGTAAAACAGAAGAAACCGTTCAGAAATAGAAGTAATAACGGGGCAGCGCCGTTCCGCTGCAAGTGAAAGGTTACCCTCTTAAACTCGATAGTTTTTTGTCTTGACTAAGGGATCCACTTTACCGTGAGTAAGAATTATTGCAAACAGGTTTTAGGTGCTAATTTAACAGGACTGGTTGCATTTAAACCCTCGTATTCCAGCTTAACCGTACAAGGCACTGTCGCTGCTTTAAAAGGCACGGTTTTTTTCCAATTGCCGCTAGCATCAACCGTTAAATGCGATGCTGTCCCTACAACCAATCCACTGTTAGTTCTCATATTCAAATAAAGCGCTTTTAATGCTGCCGCACGTTGCGCCGTAGTTAAGCCATTTTTAAAAATAACGGCACCAGCAAGAGTAAGTGTGTTATTACTCCACTGTGCGCGTTGTATTTTAAATTGATTGACATTTTTAGTCGCCGTCTTGCGAGCAGGCCATACATTGATCGTCGCAGTCACTGTATTTGACAATAACGTGCGTCCCGTACCTTTTTCTTGTGCCGTAAAATTAACCGTATAGGTTTGATTAGCTTGTGCGACAGTGGGTCGCCATTTAAAATCAATAGCGGGTAAATTGCTCGCTATATCGGTACGCTCCTGCGATAGAATTGCGCCTTTAACCGGCAAAGCGTTAGTCGGCGTTGAAATATTGACAGTAAACATGTCATCTTCTGCATCAGAAACCAATAACGGAAGCACCAGTGGCGTACCGCCCACAGTTACATCCCAATAGGTATTAATGGGGTGCAATATCGGCTTACTGTCACCAGACTTTATAGGTGTTGGGTGTAAAAATGCCTTAAGCCCAGGCAATCCACCTTTAAACGCATCAAGAACACCGGCTTTAAAACCAAAACCGAAATCATCTAAATGGCAATTTGTACACCCTGTCGCACCGGCTGGAATAACAAATTCCGGTTTTGCTAAAACATCGCTTATACCGCTTATCGATCCTATTACCAAGGTGGCAACACTGAGTATTTTTTTATTCATCTACAACATCTCGCTTCTCAAAAAATATTTTGGCTACCCACACACGGGATAAGATAATACGACTGAGGAACGCGCACGAAATAACTTGAGCAAGTTCATGCTTCGACAGGCTCAGCACGAACGGTGGTGGCGTTTAAGTTGTTCAAGTTATTTCATGCACGTTCCTGAGGTAGACTGAGTTCGTTACCTCAGCCTACCTACACTATTGCCTTAAGATAGTCGTATTTTTAAACTGCGTCACCATCCAGTACTGATACCATTTTCTCAGTGGCTTTATAATCAGTCCCTGACCAGGTCACTTTGCCATCGGGTGTTAAAATAGCAAAATACGGCAAGCCAATTTTTAATGGACGGTGTTCAGGATCAATGCGGAATTTTTCAAAATCAGGTTCTTTATCAATCAGCTTTACCGCAATCGCTTTTTCACGTAGCGCTTGATTTAAACTCTCATTACTGGCGGCCTCCTCTTTAAAAGCAGTGCAGTTAGCACACCAACTGGCATAAAAATCAATGAAGATCGGTTTACCGGTTTTTTGTGCTACTTTCTGCGCTTCAGCAAAACTTCTGTACCAGGTAATACCGGCTTCTTCATGTGCAACGCGTTCATTGCCTGCCATTGCCACAGCCTGTGTACTGTTACTGGCCAATGCGCCGCCTGCTTGCGTAGTCTTTATAAAGGGTAAATTTCCCATACCCGATGCCATCAACCAGCCACCAATTAATAAGGTAATAACACCACAATAATGGTGCATTTTTTCATTCGGCATGGCATCACGCGGCAACAAACTTAACACATGGCAATGCACTACAGCAATCCAAATAGCGACCATGCCAATTGCTAACGATACGGTCACAGCAGGATCAACACCCAATACACCCATGCCTTTAGCAAAGTAGATATAGGCAAAATACAAAATCATAAAACCAAAGGCGTATTTGATTTTATTCATCCAGTAACCGGCTTTGGGCAATTTTTTAAATTTAACCACGCTGACGATAAAAAACGGTAACGCCACGCCCAAACCAAAGCCGCCCATCATAAAACCACCCTGTGAGGCGACTAGCAATTTATCCCAAAAGCCCATGCTCTGATTGACCAAGGCCAAGGCATCGGCTTTGGCGGCGATGTTATCAGCCACTTGCAACAATAACGCGAATACAATTGGCCCTACACACGGTGAGATAACCAAGCCTGCCACAGTACCCATCATCCATGTGCCACCCAAGCCATTAACACGGGTAGTTTTTTGATCTAACGTATGCACTTCGTTTTGCATGAAGCTAAGCTCGTAAAAGCCCAATAAAGCCACCGCAAAAAACGCAAAAAATACCGCAAACGCCAAATTAACCGCTGCTGATTGCATAAAGGTATTGAATGCACCACCGGTCATCCCTGCCAGTAAGCCCAATACAATATAAGTACCGATCATACCCACCATGTAGGCACCGGCATGGTGTTTTTCTTTGTCTTTTTTGCCGTTAGCGCGATTAACAATAAACATCGAAGTAATCGGCAACATCGGGTAAACACACGGTGTCGCAACCGATAACAAACCGGCAATCAACATTAAACCAAACATAATGAAGGCATTGTCTTTATTGGTTTTAAACAAAGACAATAGTTTATCGGTAAAACTCAACGACTCCTGCTCTACAGGAGGCGCAACTGTTTTTGTAACAACGGCTACTAGCGCAGGCAATGGTAATTCTGCTCGGGTGTGTTGTGGACGAAAACACACATGCGTCACGTCATTGCACAGTTGGTAATCAATATCTACAGCGGTATTTGCAACAGTCACCGCTTTACCAACTTGCGCCAGTGATAGCATAAAGTCACCTTGCTCACGTAACACGGTGGCTTTCACTTCGGCATCATAAACACCGGCTGGTTTTTCTATTTTATCGATCTTGATGCCTGCGTTAGCAAGCTTCGCTTCGCTATCAAAGGCAACCGGTAGATAGATATTTTCCGTACCCTTATCTAAATACGCATGATGATCTTTAGGAATCGTCAAGGTAATTTTATACTGCGTCGGCCAGGTTTTTGCATTAATGACATTAACACCCACTTGCGCGGTCGGTGCTTCGGCAAAAACAATATCTACCCACAGTAAACTCATTAAAAACAATAAAATAATGGGTAAGGTATTTTTCATCACATCAATCCTCATAGCAACACACCCTTAAACCGGCAACGTATGCGCGGGTCTAAAACTTTAAATTAAACGAGCCGGTAATTAAGAAATAATTAAAATCGGCAAAATTACTGGCGTTATTACCGCCTAATTGCAAACCGGCACTGTGGTTATAATACTCCCCTCCTAGCTGAAATTTTAAATGCGTTAACGGGGTTAAACCAACAATCTCTTTGCTAACATGAATACCCGCTGTCACCGCACCAAAACCCGCCAATCGGTAATCGCTGGAATACACGCCTTTTTGCAGTGCATCACCATTACCCACCGCTTGGTAAAAATCTGCCTGATCTTGCGAATAATAACGCACGCGTGGAATAATCTGCCAGCCATCCCCAACCGGCTGATGCCAGCTGATTTCTGCGGTGTGGGCATTAACGCCCCAGCTGTCGGTACTAAAACGGTAATCGACATGTAAAGCGGCATCATTAAAATCACCAAAATGCCGAATATACTGGGTTAACCAGGCAAATTGAAACTTGTCGCGTGGCCTGGTATCCGGCCTGGAATCAACATATAACCCGCCATCGTAAAAGTTAACCATCTTATACGGGTCAGATAAATAACCGCTGCTGTAGGCAAAGGTAACGTTGCTCAGCATTAGGCTGTCTTTATTAATCACTTGCGAAAAACCCAATAAATATTGCTGGGTGGTTTTACTGCCTTTTAGTGCAGGACGATCCGTAGGATCGATCTCATCAAACGCCACTGACGCGCTGAAATTAGCCATAGTGAGTTTTTTATTAAAATCTTTACTGAACGCAGTGCCTACATAACGCGAGGTGTAATCATTTTCTCTGGAAAAGCCGCCGTTTAAATTAACTGAACCACTGTCAAAAAAATAGGTTATCGACGGTGCGATGCCGTCGCGGCTGTCGCAAATGGATTTACCGCATTCGCTGGTTAAAGCTTTTTGTGATGCGCCACTGATAACTTGTTTAATCTCACCATTAACCAATGCGTTATTTTTAGGTGATGCCCCGGCCACCACATCTTTTACCAGTGCTACCGATCCTGTCATCGATTTGCCTATGGGCGCTGACAGCGCAGCTTCGTAGGTGTTAACATCAATGCGCGAGCTACTTTCAGAATAATGCCCGTATTGAAAATCAGCGTTATAGCTTTCTTCAACACGGCCTGCCTGTGCTGTTTGCATTAAGCCTGGCAACGCTAACGCCGCCACACTTAAACAGGCAACAAAACTAGATTTTTCCTGATTACTCACCCACATCCCCAGCTATAAAAGTCTTATTAAATCGGTCTATAACAGCGTTATTGCCATCAGTTACAGCCACAACCACCTCCGCCGCCGCCATAGCCACCTGCTGCTGCTTCTTTACTGAATGCGGTGTGCTGTCTAAAGCCAAATTCTAAAGGATCAGGTGTAAAAGCCATTTGCGGCAGCGCCAATGCGCCACGTTGCCTTGGCATTACTTCCGTACAACCGCTGAGTAACACAGCACTGATAAACAATAACCCGTAATATAGCTTCATAAATAACGCTTATTTTGCCAACAATTCGGTGATTTTTTGTTCTAATTCATCAATATCAGTAGCGGTAAAGCCGTGGTGTATTTTTTGCACTACGCCTTTTTTGTCGATAATGAATGACGTTGGCATAGACTCAACCACATATTTATCTGCCCATTCGCCTTTGCTATCGTGTAACACGGTAAAACCAACAGGGATTTCTTGAAGAAATTTTTCCGCCTTGGTTTTATCTTCATCGACATTAATTGCGACTACTTCAAAACCTTTGGCTTTCAGTTTTTCGTGCAGTTTATTTAATAACGGAAAAGAGGTACGGCACGGCGCACACCACGAGGCCCAAAAATCTAAATAGACCACCTTGCCTAAATGTGCTTTTAAAGCAGTCGGCTGATTTTTTTGCAAGCTTGGCAGAGTAAATTCCGGTGCAGGCTGACCTACTTCGACGGCATTAACGCTAAACGTTGTTGTTAATAATGCCAGTGCTAATAACGGTATTGTTGTCATTTTTGATTTCATAATTTTCCTTTAGTATAACAATTAAATTAAACGTACTTTGGCACGTCTTGTGGGGTTAAAAAAAGATCGGGTTACTCCAAACACCAGCATTGCACATGATGTGTTCTCACAGTGAGTTATGTAACCCGATTGAATGGTAAACCTAAATTATTATATGGCACTTACCATGCCATAAAACAATATCCTACATAATCAATATAATAAAAAAAATTACTCTATAAATTGCGGGATATGCCACACGTTTACACTTTTTTGTGCCATATCCCACAGAATTACCCTGTGTAGATACAGCCTATTTAAACGTTAAGACCTGTATGCCAGCACTGTAAGCATGACGTACTTCGGAATTATCAAACGCCGCCACACCAAAAGCATAAGATTTAGCTAAATTATTAAATTGCACATCAAACTTGCTGCCTGTCACGCGCTTACGAGCAAATTCGTAAGTCCATACACCGTTCTTCCACAGCATTTTAGCAGCTATATCACCTCTATCGCCTTTAACAGGGGCGACGATAATACTGGGTACTGTGTCACCTGCTTTGTACTTGGTGTTATCGAAAGGCACTTTTTTGGCATTTAACAACCAATACGGCGGCGCTACTTTATTACCCAATAACGCATACATTGGCATAGTCTTACCAGCGTTTTCATTATCGGTATAGCCACCACTGATTTTTGGATCGGAATGACGACCCGCATCCGCATTAGCAGCACTAAACCGAGTGCTGTCGATATATTGGTCATCGGCTTGACCAACGGGCGCGGTACGTACACTTTTTATATGCCACATGTCTAAGGTTTGGCCGGCCTTAGGCGTATACATATTACCGTAAGGTTTTTTCTCGCCCAAATGACACGCCGCCGCGCAGCCTTGTGTTTCAAATAAAGGTGTATTGATATTCCATATTAAAGACAGTCGATCTTCGTAGTATTTGTTTTCATCCTCATCAGCATTGGGTGTTTTAAGCTTTTTCCAAGACCCATCAGCTTGTTTTTGCCACGGATGACGCATTAAACTTTGGGTAGGATCTTTATATTGCGCCAAAAAATACACCATTGTGTCGGTGTATAAAGCTTTTAAAGTGACGGTGGTTTTACCACCGGGTAAATTTTTTCCACCGCCAACAGCTACAGTAACCGCAGTGCCTTTACTCCAAACGGCATCTACTGTGCCATCTACTAAGGGTACGTTTGCTGTTTTTACTGCCACCAGCGGATTAGCCGCATAAGCTTGCTGCATGCCTGTTATTAACACAGCACCGCCCAATACAGCGTACCCCATACTTAAAAATTTATGATTCACAATAGACTCCGATTTTTTTTAGCGTTATCAACAATATTTTTATCCATCCGCTAAGTTAATGCTTTATTGGTATGGAAAAGCTCAGTTATTTTCAAAAAAATGTGTTACGAATAAACAGGTTTTTTTCAAAAACAGAACTAATTATTGTTGAGCATAAATCGTGCCTAAACTTAACATATTGATTACATATGAAATAACATATTATCTACTACTACCGGCATACCAAATTTGCAGTCACTGCAAATTTGGTATGCAAAAATAGTATGACTCTCATTAAAACGGAACAATTATTTACAAACAACATCTAATTACAGCGTTTTCAATAGGAACGTGCATGAAATAACTTGAACAACTTAAACGCCACCACCGTTCGTGCTGAGCCTGTC
>NZ_FUKI01000170.1 GCF_900163755.1 Crenothrix polyspora
TGCTGAGCTTGTCGAAGCATGAACGGCACACTTCGACAAGCTCAGTGCGAACGGTTACGCTGTAACTATTGAACTGTGAAAATGCTGTAATTGACTATTGCCAAGCTCACTTGCCAAATATTACATGGTTTTTTGCTGGTTTCTGCAAAAAAGCCCATTGAGAATGACAATCTACCTGATTGTGCTTAACGATAGCGCATTGGCATTATTGGGTCAAAGCCACCGAAAAAACATACAATTCAATCCGAATATTGATATACAAAAATCAGCAACTATAAATCTTTAACACAGTCGATACATTGATTTTTTGTGTAAAACAATCAATGTCATAACCCAATAAAAATTCAGATTAGACTAGCTATTAAAAGATAGCTGCGCATACAAAAATATAAAATATTTTTACAGTTGTTAAAAATATCCATGTTATCATCGTAACCAGTAAAATAATATTTTACGAATACCATCACCATAAATATCTTATTTTAAAAACAGCTCGTTGGAGCGCTCATTATTTAATCGACAAAATCGATAGCATTATCGATATTTGTATCCTTCTTATTGATGATAAGGCAATGAAAAAATCAGAAAATAAAGTTTTTTCGGTACTTATACCGGATGGAGAAAGCTGGCTAACCTATTCTGTGCAAAGCTGTTTAGCACATATTCCAGGTGTTGAAGTAATTGTTTTGTCTAACAATGCTTGGGATCCAATGCGTTTTTCCAGATACACCAGTCAATTTTTTAGTTACCGTTGCAATGGGGGTAATGCCGCAAAATTAGCGGCAATTGAAGAGACACTAAAGCGAACCCATGTTGACATCATTTTACCTGTTGATACCTCCACTATGCGCTTGCTGTCCGCGCATGGCGCGTCTTTACTAGCGAAAACAGCCTTAGCACCATTACCCGACGTTGAAGCCATTGATATTGCTGAAAACAAATGGCTATTGGCGCAATGGTTGCAAAAACATCAGATTCCTCGTCCTACCACGCTTTTGTACCAAGCCAATGTGTCGTTTGAGCAAGCATTAGATACACTGATATTTCCCGTATTATTGAAGCCAACTCAACAAGTAGGTGACGTAGGTATTGGTGGACGCGGTATACAGATATTCAAGCAATCATCTGCATTACTTGAATTTTGCAAAGAAAACGCAGAGACTGAATATGTGGTGCAATCTTTTATCAACGGTTACGATATTGATTGCAGTGTTTTATGTCGACAAGGAAAAATACAGGCATATACCATTCAAAAAGGTTTTATGGCGGGTTCAGGCCGCTTTGCACCACCGGCTGGAATTGAATTTGTTGCTAATGCCAAAATTTATGATGTCATTAAAACACTGGTCGAAAAAATGAATTGGACAGGCATCGCTCATTTTGATTTGCGCTACGACGAACAGGATCAGCAGGTAAAAGTGATCGAAATAAATGCCCGTTTTTGGGGGAGTTTATTGGGTTCTTTTTATGCGGGTGTTAATTTTCCTTATTTAACCTGTCTTACTGGCTTGGGTTTAGCTATTCCAAAGACCGATTTTCATCTCTTGCGTTATGTGAATGGCCAAGCAGCGATAAAAATACTGTACCAACGTGTAATACAAAAGAAACGCGAAGATGATCATTTCGATCATTCTGCCTTAGCGTTTATGATAAAAAACCCTGTACCGATGTTTGTTGCCTATGCCGGCAAAGTTTATCGTAAAGTACGGCTCGGTATTCATGGCAAATATTATAAAAGCTCAGTGCTGGGTATAAAAAATACAATGTGATCCTGTTTGTAACCATCTGCATTTTTTAAAATTTTAAACATAATAAAAACACCTACACTTTGCCGAAGGCTTTATGGCAAACGTCTAAACTATCCATGCGTACAATCAACAATTAACACACAGTACAACAAAAAATAGTCGACCCCACAAAAATATATGTTTTTGCACTACTTTGGCAAAGCAATCAAGCCGCCTTCAACATGAATTTTTACCCAGCTTACTGGGTTGACGATTAAAATAATGCGTTGACGTATATTTCGGTGATTTTTTTATCAACACTCACAGCGCACAGCATTTGCGAATCTAATGCGGGTAAAACAACCTCCCGTAACTGCCAGTCTACAGCCTCGCCACAGTTATCGGGAATGCGTAGAAAAGCATTAGGTTGTCGAGGATTAACAACACAATGCTGCAAGCCTAAAGCAATACCAAAACCCGTCGCCTTAACAAAGGCTTCTTTGCGCGTCCAAAACCGATAAAATTCAGCTGTTTTTTGTGCATCAGGTAATTGTTGCCAGTACAGCGCCTCTTCTGGTGCAAAGCATTTGTTAACCAGTGCCGCCAGATTAGTGCGAGGTTTAGAATTTTCAATATCGACACCCAGCTTGCAATGCCAACCAAGCGCAATTACAAACACATTGCCGCAATGCGACAAATTAAAGCCGAGCTGCGGGTAATCCGCCAAATACGGTTTGCCGTGTGCTGCGTTGGCAATGGTTATTTTTTCCGGCGCTCGCTGTAATGTGTGTGCGAGCAGCGCTCTTAACTGGCCGTGAACAACGACATAGCGTTTGTGTACCCGTTCATTTTTAAGCTGCCTCGCATGGTGTTGTTCTTCTTCAACCAGCATTTTCCAGTAACGCTGATAATCGCTGGCTTCATTAATTACGCCGTACCATAAAGCGATATTGTCGGAATACGGACTTAACTGCATAGCACTATTTTCGCTTAAAGTTTTTGTCAATGTCATGCGATAAAGTTTGGGGTTTATGCTTGCTTACGCAAAATTTAGTGTTCAGGGGAAGTCTTGCCAGCACAAATGGTTTATCATTAGCCTATTACAACTATAAGCTTAAAAAGCGACTTATAAAACAATGAACAACTCGACAGATGTAAAAACAGACCGACGTTTCTCGCTGATATTGCTGTTTGCGCTGACTTTGTTTACCAGCGCATCGCTGATGTTTGTTATACAGCCGCTATTTGGCAAAATCCTATTGCCCTTGCTCGGTGGCTCGCCCGCTGTATGGAACACCTGTATGGTGTTTTATCAAACCATTTTGTTCTTGGGTTATTTTTACGCGCATGTGGTTTCCACCCGTTTTAGTCAACACAAACAAATTTTGCTCCATATTGCGGTTATTTTAGTCAGTTTTTTGGCTTTGCCTTTAGGATTGCCTGATAACGTTGTGCCGCCTACGGAAGGTAATCCAGCGTTTTGGTTATTCTGGATATTATTGCTGGCGATTGGCCTGCCATTTTTTGTGGTATCCACCACAGGGCCGCTGATTCAAAAGTGGTTTGCCAGTGTCGGCCATCATACCAGTGATGACCCGTATTTTCTGTATGTGGCCAGTAATATCGGTAGCCTGTTGGCGTTGTTAAGTTACCCGTTTTTATTAGAACCTAATATCGGTTTGGCCAGCCAGAAGACACTGTGGAGTGTCGGTTACGGCGTGCTGTGTGTGTTAATTATGGCGTGTGCGTTTGTGTTGTGGAAATCGCAGCAAAATACACTGGCTTTCGCAGTCGATACCACAGAAAAACAAGCGTTGAGTGTCACCACGCGCTTGCATTGGCTGGTGTTGGCGTTTGTGCCATCCAGCTTATTGCTGGGCTTAACCAACTTTATCAGCACCGATATTGCCTCGGTGCCGTTACTGTGGATTATTCCACTGACTTTGTATTTGCTGTCGTTTGTCATTGTGTTTTCTAAATGGAACGACAAGATTCATCCGTTGATGGTGCAGTTACAGCCGATCGTGTTGCTGCCTTTTATCGCCTATTCCTTCATCAATCCGGCGGTATTGCCGTATTGGCTGGATTTGGGCCTGCATTTGCTGGCATTTTTTCTGGCTATCATGGTATGTCACGGTGAACTGGTTAAAAACCGACCTTCTACCCAGCACTTAACCACATTTTATCTGATTATGTCGTTTGCCGGTATGTTAGGTGGTATGTTCAACAGCTTTATCGCACCGTTTATATTCAACGCTGTGTACGAATACCCGTTGATGATCGTTGCTGCGTTATTGCTACGCCCCGGTGTAAAATCGGCATTTACTGATGGTAAACAAGCGTTGTTACAAGCGGTATTTCCATTGTTGCTGATTGTTGTCGGCACAGTCGTGTTTTTCAGTATTGAAGATTGGTCGGCGTATTTTGATAGCCTGGGTGTGGCGTTAATTCTGTTGGTCGGCTTAACCTATGCCTTCAGAAATCAGCCGATTACGTTGGCGCTGTTATCGGGTGCGTTGATTGCTTTTACAATGGCTTTGCACGGATTGATGTCCAATACTTTATACCAAGAGCGTACGTTTTTTGGGGTATTAGCCGTGCGGGAAACTACCATAATGGATGAGCAAGGTCATCCGGAAAAAGTACGTGAATTATTTCATGGTACTACCAAACATGGCGCACAACGCTTAACGGCAAATAACTCGCGTACACCGTTAACCTATTACAGCGTACCAGGACCTATGGGGCAGTTGTTTAAAGCCTATGACGGTGTGAGTCAGAATTGGCAGGTTGGCGTGGTAGGTTTGGGTGCAGGTGCGTTAACCTGTTATGCCAAAGAAGGTCAAACCTGGACGCAATACGAGATTGATCCATTAGTCGTGTCAATTGCCAGTAATCCACAATACTTTACTTACATCAGCCAATGTGGCAAAAACACCACAATGCGTATTGGTGATGCGCGGCTGTCCCTTAATAAAGAACCAGATGCTAAGTTTGATTTATTAGTGATGGATGCGTTTAGCTCGGATTCTGTACCGACGCATTTGTTAACACAAGAAGCCTTGACGATGTACTTTAAAAAGCTTAAACCTAACGGCTTACTGGCATTTCATATTACTAATCGGCATTTAGAGATTAAGCGCGTACTGGCAGATCATGCTAAAAACCTGCATTTTGACGGTTTACTGCAAGAGTTTAAACCAAAACAAGAGATGCCGTTGGTGGTAGATACCGACTGGGTAGTGATGGCCAAAGACAGCGCAATTTTAGAGCCTTTACGTGTCAGTGATTTGGGTAGTTGGCAAAAGCTACCGCTGTCATTCGATTTAAAACCTTGGACGGATGATTTTACTAATATTGTGAGTATTTGGCGTTAAACCGTGTTGTAGTGTAGACGTAATCTATTTTAATATTATTTTTCATGTCACTTAAGCTAAGGAACGTGCATGAAATAACTTGAGCACATTCATGCTTCGACAAGCTCAGCACGAACGGAAGTGGAGTTTAAGTTGTTCAACTTATTTCATGCACATTCCTAACTATTCGGTACATTCACTTCTTTGCAAATACGCCCTAATGATCCAGCTCTTTAACAGCAGCCATCTTTTAAATAAAAATGGCCTTGTGGTCACCCAGCTTCGTTCGGCTTTGCCAGACGTTATGGCCATTTATGCGTTTGGTAGTCGCATTCAGGGCGTAGCGCGAGCTAGCAGCGATTTAGATTTGGCAGTATTAACCCCAGGTTATACTGATCCATTATTGCTATGGCAGTTGTCGGGGGATTTAGCTGAGCAGGTGCAGTGTGATATCGATTTGCTGGATTTACGGGCTGCCAGTACTGTAATGCAGTATCAAATTATTATTACTGGCCGATTGTTATGGGGTGACAAATTGGCGGTAGGGTTGTTTGAATGTTTTGTTTTGAGTGAAAAAACTGCGCTGAATACAGCCAGAGCTGATTTATTGGCAGATATAGTTAAAAAAGGCAAAATTTATGGTGGATGATGTTTTGATTAACAAATCGGCCAGTATTGAGCGCTGTGTTGCGCGGGTGCGGCAAGAATACGCCGCTTCCGAAAATTTTGCCACTGATTTTACGCGCCAAGATGCAGCGATTTTAAATATTCAACGCGCCTGTGAGGCCGCCCTGGATATGGGGCAGCATCTCATCCGTCGTGAGCGATTGGGTGTGCCGCAAAGTGCGCGTGATGTATTTACCTTACTGGCGCAAGCCGCCTGGATTGACAGTTCATTGGCCGATGCGCTAAAACGTATGGTTGGTTTTCGTAACATTGCCGTACATGAGTATCAGCGCTTATTACTGCCGATTACTGTCAGTATTATTACGCAGCATTTGGACGAATTTTTGCAATACAGCGCTGCTATTCTTATGCGAGATGTTAATAATAAAACAAAATAAATTGTCACTGCGGCTGAATTAAACCTTACTCTTGCGTAAGCCTTTTATTGGGTAAGGTTTTTTAGTGATCAATAAACCTGTGCTTTACAGCATCGGTGCTCTAGGCGTTAAATTTATGTGTTTACGCGCCTTAAGCAAAGCCAAACTCACCACCACTACCAACGCTGCCAACGAAAATTCCAGTAACAAAAACGAGGCAATTTTAAAATAAGCAAACCACGGGTGTACAAACCGCACCAACCAGCCACCGGCTTCATCCGCAAGCGCAGAAAAATAAGTGGCATAACTGAGCCAGATTTTCAGGCGCACGGAAAACTCGGTCATTAACATCAAATGGGTGAGCGTTAGCACCAGCATTCCCATGGCAAACAAATGGAAATGCGACACTTCCAACATGCCTTGATAACTGCGCGGCTGGGTGAATTGCTGTTCTGAACCCAGATAATAATCGGTGACCGATTTGGCGCTTAAATCCATGTGGTGAAAATACATCAAGCCATTACTGAGCCATAATAAAGCTATATAACCCAGAAACATCAACACCAACATGTTTAACAAGGATTTACGGTATTGCTCGCCGGTAACAAAATAACGCATCAGTGCGCATCCTTGGCTTTTATCATCACTTGGTAAGTCGCTAGCACCTTACGCACACTGTCAAGATCAGCACGGGTACTGAGCGTTGCCCCCGCTATGCCATCGACAGCTTTGTTAAACTCCAGCTCGGCTAACGGTTTTTTGTACAATTGTTCAAACCAACGGTCGGGCGGCTGGTATTCAGACGGTTCATGGAAAGCCAACGTGGTGACATTACGCAGCTCGCCTTCCGGTGTCAGTATGATCATCAGGGTTTCCGGCTTGGTTCTGACCGTGATAGTTTCAATGGCGGCGTAACCCAGTATCTTATCTTGTTGCTTGCCGACATAAAAGGTGAGCATACCAGAAGTCAGTTTAACTTTGGCCTGTTGTTCTATGCTGGCGGTTTGCTGTTCGTCGGGAAATAGCGATTGTGGCTCTACCTGTGCGCCTTTGCCAAACGCCAATTCCATTGCTTCGTTTTTACTGTAGAAGATACCGGAAAGCACAGGTGTAGCAACGGCAAATAACGCTAAAAAAAACAGTAGTCGTAAGGTTTGCATGGTTATCCCATATTAAGTAGATTGACTTAAGGAAGATCATATAAGGCTAATGAACACTTTTGAATCATCAAGTTCATTTAAAAGTGTCCATTGGTGGCCTTGAGTGTGTTTACTATACCTCAGCAACGAATAATTTGGGACATCCAGCGTTGTTTTTTGCCAGCTGTGCGTAAAGTTAGTATGCGCTTAAGGTTACGCCACTGACAAGGGAAGGGTTATTGTTAGTAATACAGCGTTTTCACAGTTCAATAGTTACAGCGTAACCGTTCGCACTGAGCTTGTCGAAGTGTGCCGTTCATGCTTCGACAAGCTCAGCACGAACGGTGGCTGTAATTGTCCTAAGTTGAAAACGCTGTAAGTTGCCCCCGATGTCAGAGGGGTCTAATTGTTGGTTTTATACCCATCGGTCAGGGTTTTAAGAAAGGCAACCAGAGCTTTTATTTCTTCGGTATTCAGGTTAAGTTCTCCCAACTCATTAATATTTACATTTTGGGTAACTTCTGGCTTTGGCCAACAGCCCTGTTTAAGGGCATCAGCTTCGGTAACCCACGCCTTTTTGCAAACTGGCTTTATGTCACGGTTACTGTAAAAATCGGTTATGCCTTCCAGTGTTTTGAAGTAACCATTGTGCATATAAGGCTCGGTTTTAGCAATATTGCGTAAGGTGGGTACTTTAAATTTGCCATTTTCGGCAGTCTCATGGACAACACCGCCCAAGCCTTTGTCCACAAATTTGCGGCCTTCTGGATTAAGTCTGCTAGGTAGTTGATAAAATGGATTATTAGGATTTTGGGGGACACCTAAATTATCATAAGAAAAATCAGTAAACAATGGTGGTGTGCCATCTTCTGCGGGGCGGCTAGGGTGACAGGCAGCACAATTGCCTTTATTTTCGTCTTCAAACAGTTGGCGGCCACGCTTTTCCTGATCGGTGAATTTGGCTTTACCGGCCAGAAAATAATCATATTTAGACGTGAAAGGTCTAAATATTGGTGTGCGCTCAAAGGCGGCAAGCGCATCGGCAATTTTATTATAAGCGCTGTTAGCGTTGTTGAATGCATTAGTGCCATAGACCTGGATAAACAGTTTTGCGTAGCTGGCTTTGCGTACTTTGTTGACGACGGTGTTTTTGTCAGGATTGGCCATTTCAAGCGGATTCAGGAACGGTCCTTTGGCTTGCTCTGCCAGGGTTGCGGCACGGCCATCCAAAAATTGTCCGCCGATGTACAAGCCTTCTTTACTGTCGTAATGAAAGGGGGGGCTGAAAGCGTTATAAAGTACCATCGGTGTATTGCGGTTGCCTTTAAGGTGGGGCAACGCGCCATCAGACGTGGGTTGATTTTTATCAGGATCGATAAAAAATGTTTTAGGGTTATGACAGCTGGCACAGGCTTGGCCGACAGGCGTGGACAAGTTAGTGTCAAAAAACAATTGTTGCCCCAGTTTTTCTTTGGCTGTTAAAGCGCTAGTTTTAGCGGCAACCAATTCACCCGCATTGACAACACAGGCTGTGGTAAGAAAAATCAGGCCAATCCCCCAGTTCATTGAAAATTTCAACTGAGCCGAGTTGATTTGATGTTGTGTATGTTTCATAAGGTGTTTTTTAAAGGACGAAAACGATCAATGGCTTCATTAGTGTTGGGCAGCTTGCTGTGTTTACGTTTTCGACTCCTTGGTGATTTTGGTTCAAGAAGTCGATAAGTAGTGGTTAAATGTACTTTAACCAGAAACATACACGCTTTAAAAAATAAAACCGAAACCCAAATTAAAATCGTCAGACAGCGGATTGGTATTCTCATCCTTGGCGACACGGTTACGGTAATCGGCTTTAACAACTACATTAGGGATAGGTTTGTATTGTAGCCCTACCTGAAAAATCTCCCAGTCCTGGTGCGGGTCGTCAGCCAACACGCCAATACTGCCAGGTGCTTTAGCGACGGTATCGAGTCTTTCGTAACGGAAAAATGGTGCGAGATATTGGGTGCTATTAGCAAATAAATGCGGCATGATGTCGTAGCCTAATTCGGTGTACCAGCCAAAATTTTCTGAGCCGATGACCTCACCCTTCGCTTGGCTGAGTAAATCGGCATTACCAATACTACCCCACGAACCCAGTGCGCGAAACTCTAAACCACGGTATTTCCATTGTAAATGGCCTTCGTAAAGCTGGGTAAATGCATCCACTTTTTTGCCTACAAAAGTTTGATCTTGGCCAGAATTACCCACATACGCAGAGCCGCCGACCGAGAGTCCGGGTATCTGCGGTGGTGCGTAGTCTAATCGGGCAATATAACCAAAGCTTTCGGCTTTAGCTTCAGTGCCGCTGCCCCGGCCTTCCCTAATACCAGAAGAGCCAAATTCTTTGGCATTTAAAGCGTTGGTTACGTAGGTGGTATAGGTTAAATTGGGCAGCAGTTCACCAAACAAACCTACACCCACTTCGCGCCAAGTGCTGGGAATGATGCGCTGTTCAACTTCTGGGCGATTGTTGCCGAAATAAAACGGCGGCTCATGGATGGTGTTGATAAAGCCCATTGGCATTAGCACCAAACCGGCGCGAATATTGGCTTTTTGGTTAATAAAAAAATCCAGTGCAGCAAACTCTACCGAGACTTCGCCTTTTTCTTCCGCGCCTTCACCCGTCGTACCATGTTCAAATTCAATCTCACTGTTAAACAGGATGTGGTCGGTGAACTTATATCCGGCATACAGTACGATACGCTCCAAATCGGCGTTATCGCTTTCGGTGCCTTTATCATCCACTTTGGCTTGATAACTGGCTTGGCCATAGCCGCCTATCGACAAGCCCTTGCCAGCGGCATAAATTTTGGAGGCAGCAGGGCCTAAGCCATAAGCGCTTTTGTATTTAGCCTCTTCGGGAATGGCTAGATTAGTACGCAGTTTTTCGACTTCTTGGCTGAGCACATCGGTTTTGCGCTCCAGATTTTTTACATCTGTATTGGCTGATTTTGTAGCAACGGGTTCAGAGCTTGGTGTATCTGTATTGGATGATTTTTCAACCGCATGGTGTTGATTACGTAATTCATCAATTTGCTTTTGTTGCGCTCGAATAACCTGCCACATTTCATCCATCGTGGCAGGTTTATCTAGGGCATAAGCAGGTGTAGTTAAGCTAACACAGGCTAGCAAGATGGCGTGTTTTAAAGGCTTAATAATCATGTTCATGGTGTATTGCTCGTAGCAGGATGTTTTTGGCAAAGTATAAAGTAAATACTTATGTAAATGCAAACGATTCTCATTAATATACTGTGGCGGTGCAGCAGGAAGTCTGTTATCTGGCGGTTTTTTAAGCCTTTAATCGACTAATTCCGGTATAATAGCCAGTTTTTTACAGCGTTTGGGAAAATGAACAAACAGAGAAAGGCAATAGCATTGATTTCCGGTGGCCTGGATTCCATGCTGGCGGCAAGAACTATCCAAGAACAAGGCATCCATGTTGAAGGTATTAATTTTTTCACGGGGTTTTGTGTGGAAGGCCATACGCATGCCATTCGCGAAAAAGATAAAGCCAAGCCCAAACGTAATAATTCCCTGTGGGTGGCCGAGCAACTGGGTATCAAGCTGCATATTGTCGATGTCATCGAAGAATACAAAAATGTGCTGCTTAATCCCAAGCACGGTTATGGCCAGCACATGAATCCGTGTCTGGATTGTAAAATCTTCATGGTGAATAAGGCCAAGCAATGGATAGTTGAAAACGATTTCGATTTCATTATTACCGGTGAAGTCATCGGCCAGCGGCCTATGTCGCAGCGTAAAGCTACTATGCCGATAGTGGCTAGAGAATCTGGTGCGGACGACTTGCTGTTGCGGCCTTTGTGCGCTAAAAATTTACCCGCCACTTTGCCAGAACGCGAAGGTTGGGTGGATCGGGAGAAATTGCATGACATCACGGGGCGTTCACGTAAACCGCAGATGGCGATGGCCAAAGACTTTGGTATTGATGAATATTCGCAACCCGCTGGCGGTTGCTGCTTCCTGACCGATAAATATTATTCCGCGAAACTGGTGGATTTATGGAAGGCGCGGGACAGCCGTGAATATGAGCTGGACGATGTGATGCTGTTAAAAGTCGGTAGGCATATACGGCCACAGCCGCATTACAAGCTGATTATTGCCCGTGAAGAAGGTGAAGGCCGTTTTTTGGAAGGCTATAAAAAAGATTATATCAGCATGAAATGCGTTAGCCATCAAGGCCCATTGGTGCTAATTGATGGCACGATTGCCGCCGAAGATTTGTATCTGGCGGCCAGCATTACCGCACGTTATGGTCAGGGGCGCGAGGCTGAGCAGGTTGAAATTAACGTGCTTTATCAAGACGGTGCTGAGCGTTGCTTACAGGTTAAACCCATGCTTGAGCAAGATATTCCCAAAGCGTGGTTCATATGACGCGGGAGGTATTGAATGCGCGGCGCTTGTTATGCCCGTTGCCAGTGATCCGCACCCAAGATAAGGTTAAGAAAATGCAGCCAGGCGATCAACTGGAGGTAATTTGTACTGACCCTGGTGTAATGCAGGATATTCCCACCTGGTGCCGTATTAATGGCCATAAGGTGCTGGAATTATTGTCGGGTGATCATGAATATACGGTGATTTTAGAAGTGGGTGATGATAAGTTAAATAAACTACCTATCGACCTTACTATGTAAACGGCACGTTAGTGCCTACTATTTATACCCCAATATGAATAAAACCCTTATTTATGCCCTGGATTTTGACGGTGTTATTTGCGATAGCGCCGTAGAAACAGCAATGACTGGTTGGAAAGCTGCTTGTACTCTTTGGCCCGATATGCCAAAGACTATTCAGCCAGACATGATTGAGCGTTTTCGTGTTTTAAGACCCATCATAGAAACCGGTTACGAAGCGATATTAGTTATGCGCTTACTCTATCTAAATGAGTCTATCGAGGCAGTTTACAGCAGCTATAATGATAAAATTAAAACGCTATTAGAAGAAGCTCAGGTTTCTGTTAATGACTTAAAAAAACTGTTTGGTAAAACCCGTGACCAATGGATAGCTGATGATTTAGCTGATTGGATTAACATGAATCCTTTATTTGCAGGGGTAGCAGAAAAACTGCAACAGCTTGGTCAACACAATACGTGGTACATTATCACGACCAAACAAGAGCGTTTTGTTAAGCACATACTCAAAGCCTATGCAATTGAATTAGCTGATGAGCGAATTTTCGGTTTGGATCGTAATATGAGTAAAATCGACGTGTTGAAAGCTTTGTTGCATAGCCACAATACTGAAACACTTTACTTTGTTGAAGACAGATTGCCCACATTGATAAATGTATTAGGCACCAACACATTAAGCCGTGTTAAATTGATTTTTGCCTTGTGGGGATATAATACTGCAGAAGATAAAGCCTTGGCTGCAAAGCAGCCCTTTATTTTACAGCAACTTGAGGATTTTTTGGCATGGTATCGTTTAATGCGATAATACGCGACTCAGGATGGCTATAAGATATTATTGACTTATAAGTTGATGCCTAAATTAGCTTGGCAAAACCAGAGAGCTTAGTCGAAGTTTTTACAAAATTTATGTCTGGAGCGAAAAGACAGGAATTTACCCTGTAAAAATCATCGGCTACTGTTTTGTTAAGTCAGCATAAGTGGTTGAATTTTTATGTGCTTAATTTAATGGCAGTCGTTTTGCAGGTGGGTAGATCGTCAAAAAAAAGCCCCAGCCACTAAAGCTTTAGGGCTGGGGCTTTTAAGAAAAATCAGCTTATAAACAAGGGGAAATTAAGCTGATTAAACGCCGTTTTACCAGCGTTCGTAGTTATTGAGTTAATAGAGTACAGAAAGTTCCGCGTTAGCAGATTTTTTTGAGCCTGTAAAAATAGCACTCACCATTTAATTTTTGGGCTTTGGTCTGTAAACAACTACAATTTGACCAATAGCCTGTATCAATGTAGCGCCGCTATCTTGGCAGATTTTCTCGCTAATCAGCTTGCGTTCTTCGCGTTCTGCACGTATCCTGATCTTAATAAGTTCGTGGCTGTTCAGCGCAATTTCAATTTCTGCAAGTACAGCAGCAGTAAATCCAGCGTGGCCAATCATAACGACTGGATTGAGCGCATGAGCTTGCGCTTTGAATTTTTTCTTGTCTACAGTCTGCATGCTTTATTTCTCAAAACTCAAATATTAATTTTACACTAGAATCACATAATGGCACGCAGTAAAAGCAGTAATCGCTGGTTACAAGAACATGCTCACGATGAATACGTGAAGTTAGCGCAAGCGCAAGGCTATCGTTCACGGGCGGTATTTAAGTTGAAAGAAATTCAAGAAAAAGATCATATTATCAAGCCAGGTATGAATATCGTCGACTTAGGTGCAGCGCCTGGCGGTTGGTCGCAGTTTGCAAGGCCGCTTATTGGTAAAAAAAATAAACTGATAGCGCTGGATATTTTGCCGATAGAGCCATTGGATGAAGTTGATTTTATACAAGGCGATTTTCGTGAAGAACATGTTTTTAATGATTTGTTGGCGATTCTTAACGGTGCGCCGGTGGACTTGGTGTTGTCGGATATGGCACCTAATATGAGCGGAAATAAAGCTGTTGATCAACCTTGCGCTATGTATTTGTGTGAATTGGCCTTGGAAACCGCTAAATCAGTATTAACGAAAAATGGAACTTTTCTGGTTAAGGTATTCCAAGGAGAAGGTTTTGATGCTTTTTATAATGAGATTAAACAGTATTTTTCTGTCGTCATTATTAGAAAACCCAAAGCATCTCGTCCGCGCAGCAATGAAGTTTATATTTTGGCCAAAGGCTTTAAATAAATGATAGCAGACCTTATTATTGTAGATTACTAATAGTTTAAATTGATGCGCAGCTTTACTTTTAGGGAGTGTTTTGTTTTTATAGCTATGTGCTTTTATAAATCAGTGGCATAGCAAGTGTAATTGGGTTATTTGGAATAAATACTTTGCAGTTAGAAAAGTCAACTCCTGATATAATCACCCTGTTTTTTATAATATGAACCAGTTAGGTTCGGGGCGTGTAAATTGAACGATACGATAAAGAATATACTCTTATGGGTTGTCATTGCTATTGTGTTGATGTCCATCTTTAATAATTTTGCCCCTCAAAATGAACGAGGCGATCAGTCATTATCTTACTCGCAGTTTATTCATGCGGTAAAAGCTGGGCAAGTCCAGCAGGTTATGATTGATGAACATATTATCAAAGGGAAAATGCAAGGAGGGCAGGTTTTTAGAACTTATGCGCCGTCAGATACCCATCTTGTCGATGATTTATTAGCCAATAACGTTGAAATAAAGGCGGTTCCGCCTGAGCAGCCTTCGTTAATAATGCAATTATTGGTGTCTTTTGGCCCCATGTTGTTATTGATTGGGGTCTGGGTTTTCTTTATGCGTCAAATGCAAGGTGGCGGAGCCGGTGGCCGCAGTGCCATGAATTTTGGCAAAAGTAAAGCCCGTATGCTGGAAGAAGATCAAATTAAGGTTACTTTTGCGGATGTGGCCGGTTGCGATGAAGCCAAAGAAGAAGTGGTTGAAATGGTCGATTTTCTGAAAGATCCTGCTAAGTATCAACGCTTGGGTGGTAAAATTCCACGCGGTGCGTTAATGATAGGCCCGCCAGGTACCGGTAAAACGTTGCTGGCGCGTGCCATTGCCGGTGAAGCCAAAGTGCCGTTTTTCACCATATCCGGTTCTGATTTTGTGGAAATGTTTGTTGGTGTTGGCGCTTCGCGGGTGCGTGACATGTTTGAACAAGCCAAAAAACACGCGCCCTGTATTATCTTTATCGACGAAATTGATGCCGTTGGTCGCCAACGTGGCGCAGGCTTAGGGGGTGGTAACGATGAGCGTGAACAAACCTTAAATCAATTATTGGTTGAGATGGATGGCTTTGAAGGCAATGAAGGTATTATTGTCGTTGCTGCGACTAACCGTGCCGACGTATTGGATAAAGCGCTGTTACGCCCAGGCCGATTTGATCGCCAGGTAGTTGTGGGTTTGCCTGATGTTAGAGGCCGTGAGCAAATTCTTAAAGTTCATTTGAGAAAAGTACCGGCATCTGATGATGTTATCCCTAAATATATTGCCCAAGGCACACCCGGCTTTTCAGGAGCTGATTTAGCCAATTTGATCAATGAAGCCGCATTGTTTGCAGCCAGAATGAACAAGCGTATGATCAACATGAGTGATTTGGAAAAAGCCAAAGACAAATTGATTATGGGTGTTGAGCGGCATTCAATGGTCATGAACGAAAAAGAAAAGAAAATGACCGCTTATCACGAGGCCGGACACGCTATTGTTGGCAAATTAGTGCCTGAGCATGACCCTGTGTACAAAGTCAGTATTATGCCGCGTGGTCGTGCATTAGGTGTCACTATGTTCTTGCCTGAGCGTGACCAGTACAGTGCCAGCAAACAAAAGCTCGACAGTATGATTTCCAGTTTATACGGTGGTCGTATTGCTGAAGAAATTGTTTTTGGCTGGGAACAAGTCAGTACCGGTGCGTCTAATGACATTGAGCGCGCAACTGAATTGGCCAGAAATATGGTGACTAAGTGGGGGTTGTCACAACGATTAGGGCCTTTGGCGTACAGTGAAGAAGAAGGCGAAGTATTCTTGGGGCGTTCGGTAACACAGCATAAAACCGTTGCCGAAGAAACTTCGCACACTATTGATGAAGAAATTCGTTCTTTCATTGACCGTAACTATGAGCGTGCCGAAAAAATTCTGCGTGAAAATATTGATATTTTACACTCTATGGCCGATGCATTAATGAAATACGAAACCATTGATAAATATCAAATTGATGACTTAATGGCACGCATACCTGTGCGCGATCCGCAAGGCTGGGATGATACCCCTTCTTCGCATGGTGGCGGTGTTAAGTCTGATGAATTTAAAGACAGTAAGTCTACTGAAAAATCAATCGGTGAAACAGCCAGGCAAAGTTAAGCTTTGTCTGGTTTAACTCGAAAAGAGGGGGAGATAGTATCTCTCCTTTTTTTTGAACGTTTTTAACGACATATATAAGATAGCATTACACGTCATACCAATAAAAGGGATTAATAGCATGACAAAAAAATATTTTGGCACTGATGGCATCAGAGGAAAAGTAGGCGAACCGCCAATTACCGCAGATTTTTTATTAAAACTGGGTTGGGCAGCGGGTCGCGTATTTGCCGATAAAGTCGATAATTTTGTGTTGGTAGGTAAAGACACACGTATTTCGGGATATATGTTTGAATCTGCTTTAGAAGCGGGTTTAACAGCTGCTGGTATGGGGACGCACTTGCTAGGCCCTATGCCTACGCCAGGTATTGCGTATTTAACGCGCACCTTAAGAGCACAGGCTGGCATTGTGATCAGTGCATCACATAACCCGTATTATGATAATGGCATTAAGTTTTTTTCAAAACAGGGCACAAAGTTACCTGATGAAGTTGAGTATGAAATAGAGCATTATTTGGATTCACCGATTACGACTGTTGAATCGTCAAAGCTGGGCAAGGCCAGGCGCTTATCAGATGCTGCGGGTCGCTACATTGAATTTTGTAAAGCCAGCGTGTCGTCACATTTAGATTTTTTCGGCATGAAATTGGTGGTTGATTGTGCGCACGGTGCAACTTACCATATTGCACCACATGTGTTCAGTGAAGTCGGTGCGGAAGTTATTACTATTGGCGCAGAACCAAACGGTATCAATATTAATGACAAGTGTGGGGCAACTCAGCCAGCATTGCTGGCTGCTGCCGTATTAGCGCACAAAGCCGATTTAGGCATCGCTTTGGATGGTGACGGTGATCGCCTTATTATGGTCGATCATAAGGGTGAAATTGTTGATGGCGACGAGTTGATTTATATTATCGCTAAATCGAGATTAGATGCTAAGCAGATGACAGGCCCTGTGGTGGGTACTTTAATGACAAATCTGGGTATGCAGCATGGCCTGCAAAAGTTAGGTATCGACTTGATCCGAGCAAATGTAGGTGATCGTTATGTTATGCAGTTGTTAGAGGAGCATAAAGGTATTTTGGGCGGCGAGAACTCAGGGCATATTATTTGTCTCGACAAAACTACTACCGGCGATGGCATTATTGCTGCTTTGCAAGTGATGTCGGAAATACAAGGTAGTGGCAAAAACTTGCATGAGTTAAAGTCGGGTATGCAAAAATACCCGCAAATTTTAGTTAACGTTAAGACCAAGTCAAAAATTAATCCTGAGGCCAATGACAGCATTCAATCTGCCGTTAAAGCTGTTGAAAATAAGCTCGGAAATACCGGTAGAGTGTTACTGCGCCCCTCCGGTACCGAGCCATTAATTCGGGTGATGGTGGAGGGGCAGGATGGTGTTGCGGTCGCAAATTATGCGCATGATCTGGCAGATACCGTCAAAAAAGCAATAGGTGCTTGAATTTATGGTCGTTAAAATATATCATACTCGGATTTATTCTATTGGGGGTAACGATGCGTAGATCGCTAGTTGTAGGTAATTGGAAAATGAATGGAACACTTGCCAGTGCTGAAGCGCTAGCAAGAGGTGTCATTGCCGGTTTAGATTCAAGTACCGACGTTGCTGTATGCGTACCGAGTGTTTTTTTACCCGGACTGCAAACCGTTGCTAAAGGCACGTTTTTAGCGTTAGGTGCGCAAAATGTTGCCGATAAAGAATCCGGTGCTTTTACCGGTGAAATTTCTGCTTCAATGTTAGTTGAAGTCGGCTGCAAATATGTGCTCGTAGGTCATTCCGAAAGGCGTACCTATTATGGCGATAGCAACGCATCGGTAGCAGCGCGGTTTTGCCAAGCGCAGTCTAAAGGCCTTATACCCATTTTATGTATCGGTGAAACTTTAGAACAACGTGAGCAAGATCAAACTTTTTCCGTGATTGATGAGCAGCTTGATGCTGTTATCAGTGCGGCGGGTATTGCGGCATTTGCCAATGCGGTGCTTGCTTATGAGCCCGTATGGGCGATAGGCACAGGAAGAACGGCTACCGACGAGCAGGCACAGGAAGTGCACCATTATATTCGCCAATATTTGGCATTGAAAGATCAAGCCATTGCTGAAAACATGCAAATTTTGTATGGTGGCAGTGCGAAGCCTGATAATGCCAAAGGCTTGTTTGCTATGCCTGACATTGATGGTGGACTCATAGGCGGCGCATCCTTGGATGCGGACTCCTTTTTACAAATTTGTCGTTCGGTTTAAGGCGCTTAAGCTGCTATGTATCAAGTCATTATTGCAATTCATGTATTATTGGGATTAGGTGTCATTGGATTAGTGATGATGCAGCAGGGCAAAGGTGCTGACGCAGGTGCGTCTTTTGGTTCCGGTTCTGCGGGTTCTGTTTTTGGTGCGCAAGGTGCAGCATCGTTTTTATCCAGAACCACTGCTATTTTAGCGACCCTATTTTTTATTACCAGTTTGAGTCTTGCTGTTATTAACGGACATAAAGGCGCAGCGTACGATATTATGAACACACCGGCTGTCGGTGACACACCGAGCGTACCTGCTGCGCCTGATGCTTCTATTGCGCCTAGTATGCCGGCTATAGTACCCAGTGTGAATCCAGCAGTAAGCAATATAGATGAGGTTGTTAAGCCACCTTCTATGTCGCAAACTGCTGCTGACGCAAAAGCTGTGACACCTGTTGCAGAAGTACCAAAAGTAGAGGCATTATCTGTTCCAGCTAAAGAAGCGCCGATAGAGACAATTGAAGTCCCTAAAGCCGAATCGATTAAAGCGGTTGAAGAGAAAAAAGAACATAAAGAAGATAAAAAACATAAAGAAGATAAAAAGCATCACGTAACGTCTAGTAAAGATAGTTCAAAAGCAAAAGCAGCTCAGTAGTGTGTAGGTAATATTGCCGATGTGGTGAAATTGGTAGACACGCCATCTTGAGGGGGTGGTGACTTAGGTTGTGCCGGTTCGAGTCCGGCCATCGGCACCAAATTAAGAATCCAGTGGGATTCAAAATAAGTACAATAACCCGCAAGCTGAAAGGCTTAGCGGGTTTTTTGTTTGGGATTTAATACGCTGGGAAGAAACGTTGCAGATTAAGCTTTAGCCGACATTCCGCACCCCTATTCATAATTTTATGATTAAATTTAATTTAATAATTTCAGTATGTTATAAATTTTTCGAATTTTTGGCGTATTTTCAAAGTCATTTATATCAGCTTATATTTAACAAAAAACAAACGAGAGATGAATTTTTCTTGTTTTAACTCGAAAGTCTAAAATACTAAAATTCATTAAATATCAATATGTTGCTTAAATGCTGAATTTTTATTTAGGGGTGCGGAATGTCGGCTTTAGGCACGTCGTCGAATACTAATTGAAAAGATGTAATAACTTTTCTTTTAGGGAATTAAAGTGACAATGTTCAAAATCATAAGGCGCATTTGGGTAGGCGATATTATAAATTTTGTTGAGAATAGCTTTGTGGTTTTCTTTAGATTTAAATTGTGAGCATTCTAAAAAATGCTCTATACAATTTCTTTGCTCTTCAGGAATTGTAGATAAAATAAACGATTCTAAGTAACCTGCTTTAGATATTGGATCACATGTGATATAGGTTTGGCTAATATCTTCAAATGCCAGTTGTTTGATAATAGTATCCAATGCTAATTGTGTATTATCAAATCTACCCAGTTTTGCATCATTTTCTATATAATCAGCATCGACTATAAAAGTATTTTGTTGATTTGATTATCGGTAATTTTAGGTTTTAATAGTTGGTATGCCACGTAATCCGATTTAAAAAAGTTACTTTTGCTGCCCATGCCATAAAAATCAACCAAGTTATTATCCAAGTTTAAATGTTGAATCAATAAACGGACTAAATAGTTGTCATGGGTTGGTTTAGCATTGCCCTCGTGCAAGATAGCAATCGATTTCATTACCGAACCTCATGCTCTTGTGCCATGCTATAAAGCAGCATTTCATAATCTTGTGTTATGGCCTTAATTTCTTGCTGCTTGTTTTTAACCAGCGTCGTATAACTAATATCTTGCTCATTTAGTTTTTTAGCGACACGCGCAAACGATTCTAGCATTTCTTTGGAATGTGTAATGGCAAACAGTTGGCAATTGGTTTTTTTAGACAGCGTTAAAATAAGCTCCCACAATCTATCCAGTTGGCTGTAATGTATGCCATTGTCAATTTCATCAATAAATAAATAGCCATTCTCACAAGCGTAAAGAGCGCAGATTATTGAAATATAATGTCTTAAACCATCACCAAATTCAACAATATCGCGGTATTCGCCATTGGTTTTGCACTGTGGTTTATCGCCAATAACTTTAAAGTTTTCAATACTGTTATCAAACTCTCGTACAAAATTATTTAACTCGTGCTCTTGGTCTTGTTTTTGAATGGCTTGAAATTTTTCAATTAGCTCATGATTGACCCAGCCAAAGTTATCTATAAATTCACAGGTATCAATATGTTCAACAATAAAGTTTAAATCTTTTTTATTGATAATTACCTCTTCGTCATTAATGGCGATTTTATATTCTTTCTTCGCATCCTTTTCTGTTATATAAAATGATTTTTCACTTAGATTAGATTTAGTCGCGTAGTTTCGCATATGATCTATACATTCTTGATCATCTATGCCTTCTGAATAAAAATTCAAGTTTTCTCGCCTAAATTTAATACTGTGAATAGCAGTTATCAGTGTGTCGATATTTTTAGAATGTAAATTAATATAACAAGCCTCCATAAACGCCGTCTTACCAATATTATTCTTCCCACCAATCAAATTAACGCGCTTAAAGCCAGATGCTTTAAAATCGGTAAAACACTTAAACTGTATTATTTCTATGTCAGTTAAAAAGTGATTATTCATATTATTTCAACGCCTCAATCAACTTAATAATATCGCTACTGCGCTCATCCACTCGCACAAAACGGAACGCGCCGCCCTGAACCTGTTTAACGGTATTTCGATTAATATTAGCGCCAACTAACGATAACACCAGCGGATTGAGAAAATTCATTAATTTGGCAATTAACCGCCGGGAGCTTAACACATGCTCGAGCAGTAAAACTTTACCGCTCGGTTTACACACGCGGTGCAGTTCCTTCAAACCTTTAGCAGGTGCTGGCACTGAGCAAAACACAAATGAACCCACCACGGTATCAAAACTGTTGTCGGCAAATTGCAGAAATTCAATATCCATGAGGTGCAAATCAACGTCAATATGGCGAGCGTCTTTTTTGCGCTGGGCTTGTTCCAGCATGGCAGGACTAAAATCAATCGCAGTCACTTTGGCATTTTTAGGGTAATACGCAAAGTTTTTGCCCGTGCCTACGCCCACTTCCAAAATATGGATGCCCTCGGCTTTTGCCCACAGCTTTTCGCGCCAGTGCCTGAAAAACAAGCCTTCAACCACGGCTTCCATGCCTTCATAAAATGGCGCGAGTCGGTTGTATTTTTTGATGATACTGGCGCTGTCGGGTTTCATAGAGTTCAGTTTGGCTTATTAACCGAAGAGATAAATGGGATAAGAGACGCAAGAAGTTGCGTCTCTGTTGTAACGCTATTTTGGGAACAAGTTATTCAATATCATCTGGCGCTTTGCCACGCCCAATGCCAAACGACTCAGCAATCATTAAGCCTACGCCCAGCACAATCGCAGAATCAGCAATATTAAACGCCGGCCAATGCCAATCCTGGTAATACACATCCAGAAAATCGATGACATAACCGTAAGCCAGACGGTCTATCAAGTTACCAATCGCACCGCCCAGCACCAACGATAACGCGATGGCCAGTAAGGTTTCATGGGGCTTTAACCGCGCCAACCAGAACGTCATCACCACACTGATCACCAACGCTAAGGCGGCAAAAAACCAGCGTTGCCAGCCACCGGCTTCGCTTAAAAAACTGAACGCTGCTCCAGTATTGCGCATATAAGTCAGGTTAAAATACGGCAGCACCGGAATCGACTCGTACAATTGCATAGCCCCCGACACCGTCAACTTGCTGGCCTGATCCAAACCCAGCGCCAACGCGGACAGCCATAACCACTTCAACTTGCTCACATTAGGCATAATGTCTCACTTCGCCGGCACCAATCACATTTTCCACACAGCGGCCGCACAATTCAGGGTGCTCGGCATGGCTACCCACATCAGGACGCTGATGCCAACAGCGTACACATTTGCTATGCTCTGTGACTCGCACCTTGATTTTTATGCCTTCCACGTCCGTGGCCACAGCATCGTCTGGTGCATCCTGTTCAGGTAACGATGTTGCACCAGAAGTAATAAACACAAAGCGCAGCTCATCGCCCAATTGCTTGAGGTCGGCCAGCAATTCGTCATTACAATATAAATCCAGCTCGGCATTTAAAGACGAGCCAATTGCCCCTTGCGCCCGCACTTTTTCCAGCTCTTTGGTGACGGCCATTCTGACCGACATAATATTTTGCCAAAACCTGGCATCCATCACTGCATCGCTATCCAATGCTGCTAAACCTTCATACCAGGTTTCCAAAAACACCGACTCACTGCGCTGGCCCGGCATAAATTGCCAGATTTCATCAGCAGTGTAGCTGGTGATGGGAGCCAGCCAACGAGTCAAGGCTTCCAGCACATGGTACATGGCGGTTTGCGCAGAGCGTCGCGCCAAGCCGTCCGCTTTGGCGGTATATTGTCGGTCTTTAATAATATCCAGGTAAAAACCACCCAAATCAATCACACAAAAATGGTGGATTTTTTGGTATACGGTTTGGAACTGGTAAGTTTCGTAAGCGGTTTTAATGTCGTCCTGCAAGGCCAAGGTTCGATCCAGCACCCAACGATCCAGTGCCAGCAAATCAGCAGTCGCCACCAAATGCAGGACGGGGTCAAATTCATTCAGGTTGGATAATAGGAAACGGGCGGTATTGCGTAAGCGCCGGTAACCATCGGAGGTGCGCTCCAAAATTTCATCACCCACGCGCATTTCGCTGCGGTAATCGGTCGATGCTATCCACAAGCGCAACACGTCCGCGCCCAGGTTTTTCATCACCGACTGCGGCGGGATGACATTGCCCTTG
Source organism: Crenothrix polyspora (assembly GCF_900163755.1). GTDB lineage: Bacteria > Pseudomonadota > Gammaproteobacteria > Methylococcales > Methylomonadaceae > Crenothrix > Crenothrix polyspora. The sequence goes on from NZ_FUKI01000170.1 coordinate 23,358, forward strand.
GACTTGGACATTTTTTCGCCGCTTTTGTCGACGGTAAAGCCGTGCGTCAACACCGCTTTATACGGTGCTACCGAATTCATCGCCACCGAAGCCAGCAAGGAAGACTGGAACCAGCCACGGTGCTGGTCAGAACCTTCCAGATACAAATCGGCAGGGAAAGCCAATTCATCACGCGTCTCCAGCACGCAGGCATGGGTCACGCCGGAATCAAACCATACATCCAAAGTATCAGTAGATTTGTCGTACAACGCAGCTTCATCGCCGAGCAACTCCTGCTTATCCAGCGCAAACCAGGCTTCTATGCCTTGTTGTTCAATACGCAGGGCGATCTGTTCAATCAATTCCGGCGTGCGCGGGTGCAGTTCGCCGGTTTCTTTATGGACAAAAAACGTGATCGGTACGCCCCAGGTACGCTGGCGGGAAATACACCAATCCGGCCGCCCGTCCACCATGCTTTCAATACGCGCCTGACCCCAATCGGGAAACCACGCCACCTGTTTGATTTGTTCCAAGGCCCGTTCGCGCAGATGGTTTTTGTTCATCGCTATAAACCATTGTGGGGTAGCGCGAAAAATAATCGGAGTTTTATGCCGCCAGCAATGCGGGTAACTGTGCAGCAGTGCGTGATGGTGCAATAAACGGCCTTTGGCTTCCAGCACTTCCAACACCTTGGCATTGGCGTTAAACACGTGCTGGCCTGCAAAAAACTCGGTATTGGGCAAAAACACACCATCGCCGCCGACGGGGTTGTCGACCGGCAAGCCGTATTTCAGACCGACCACATAGTCGTCCTGGCCATGCCCAGGTGCGGTATGCACAGCGCCAGTACCGGCTTCGGTCGTGACATGGTCGCCTAGGATAATCGGCACTTGCCGGTCATAAAAAGGATGCTGGAGTAATTGATTTTCCAGCGCACTGCCTTTGCAATAAGCGATAACATGGTAATCCTCAATGCCGTAGCGCAGCATGGCGGTTTTTATTAATGCCTCGGCCAATAATAAGCGCTCATGCTTGCCGTCTTTCTGGAATTGGACGACTGAATATTCCAGCTCAGGGTTCAGCGCCACGCCCTGGTTGGCAGGCAGCGTCCACGGTGTTGTCGTCCAGATGACCACCGATAATTCGCCCTGACCCTCATGATCAGGCACATGATGGCATTGTGCTAAAAACCCATGTTCATCCACCACCTTAAAACGTACATCTATCGCAGGAGAATGCTTGTCTTCGTACTCCACTTCGGCTTCTGCCAGTGCCGAACCGCAATCGGTACACCAATGCACTGGTTTTGCACCTTTGGTTATGTGATGGTTAACGTTGATCTTACCCAAGGAACGCACGATATTGGCTTCAAAGGCAAAATCCATCGTTAAATACGGATTGTCCCAATCGCCCAAAATCCCCAAGCGCACAAAGGCTTCTTTCTGAATATCAACCTGCTTGGCGGCGTATTCGCGGCAAGCTTTTCTAAACTCCGCCGCCGACACTTTTACGCCCGCTTTACCGATTTTCTTCTCCACCATCAATTCAATCGGCAAGCCGTGGCAATCCCAGCCCGGCACGTAGGGCGCATCAAAACCACCCAGATTTTTTGACTTGACGATAATATCTTTCAACACCTTGTTGACGGCATGGCCAATATGAATTTCGCCATTAGCATACGGGGGGCCGTCGTGCAAAATGAACTGGGTTTGACCTGCAAATCGGTCACGAATTTTTTGGTACAAACCCGCGTCCGTCCATTTCTTCAGGCGTTCGGGTTCGCGCTGCGCCAGATTGGCTTTCATCGGAAACGCAGTGTTCGGCAAATTCAGGGTTTTTTTATAATCTATCGTCATCAACTCGTACTCTGTGCAAAAAGGGTTTTAGTTTGGGCTACGTCGCGTTTAATCTGGTCTTGCAACTGTTCCAGCGATTGAAATCGCAGTTCATCACGGATTTTGTATTTGAAATGCACCTCGATATAACGGCCATAAATGTCGCCGTCAAAATCGAACAGATGCGTTTCCAGGATGACATCGTTGTTGCCATCAATCGTTGGCCGCGTACCAACATTGGCAATGCCGGTCAGTTCAAAATCATCAATGCCGGTGACGGTAACAGCAAATACGCCACGAATGGGCGATATTTTTCGGAACATCTTGATATTGGCTGTAGGAAAACCGATGGTGCGGCCGCGTTTGCCACCGTGCGCTACCCGTCCACATACCGAGTAAGGTCGTCCCAATAGTTGCTCGGCCTGGGTTAAATCCCCTGCACCCAGTGCATCACGAATCAAGGTGCTACTCACTCTTAAGCCTTGCGATAGATACGAGCCGGTATCTTCCACGCTAAAACCGTGTAGCTTGCCCTTGTCCTTGAGCATAGCGAAATTACCACAGCGTGCTTTGCCAAAGTGGAAATCATCACCGACCACCAAGTGCTTGACGTTCAACTTGTTGATTAGAATATCGTCAACAAAATGCCCTGCGTCGAGATTGGCAAAACGCTCGTTAAAATGCGCGATTAGCAGCACATCTATCGGCAATTTGGCAAACTGGATGACTTTTTCACGCAGGCGGGTCAAGCGCGGCGGCGCATTGTCTTTTAGGAAATATTCCAGCGGCTGGGGTTCAAATATCATGACCACCACCGGCAACCCCAAATTCATACCACGCGCCGACAATTTTTCAATAACTGCCAGATGCCCCAGATGTAAACCATCAAAATTGCCAATCGTCAGTACGCAGCCGCTGTGCAGCGCTTCCAGATGATGCAGGCCTCTAATTATTCGCATGAAATCTTCAATAAACCCATTTTTTACATTCTATCATGGGGCACGGTCAAATGCCGTAACCTTAACCCGCTTAATAATAGCGTTGCGCTGTAAATAATCATGCCGATACCAACCCACAGCAACAGGTTTAAAACCCGTTCGCCGGAACTCCAGCCTTGCCACCACTCCGGTTTAACGTAAGCGTATAAAACCCAGGACATGGCCATGCTGGCTAACACAATGCGAATAGTGAATAACAGCCAACCGGCAGTCGGTCGATAAACCTGTTGTTTAAGCAAGGTCTTTAACAACAAACCCACATTAATAAACGCGCCTAAAGAGGTTGCCAACGCTAGTCCCGCATGATGCAAAGGGATAGCCAGCACATTCAGGGCAAGGCTGGCGACCATCGCATAAATACCGTAGCGCACCGGTGTTTTCATATCCTGGCGCGCCGTGAAGCCACCCACCAACACTTTAATCAATATATAACCTAACACGCCAATCGCATACGCCCGTAAACTTTGCGCAGATAAAATCACATCGTCAGCACCAAATTCCTTGTATTGAAATAAGGTGGATAGCAGGGGTTCGGCAAGCAAAATCAAACCCAATGTCGCAGGCATGCCGACCAAGATGGCCAAACGTAAACCCCAATCAATAGTCTGTGAAAAGGCGGCACGATTTTCTGTCGCGGTGTTTTTAGACAAATGCGGCAATATCACACTGCCCAAGGCTAAGCCTAAAATGCCGACGGGGAATTCCACTAATCTATCGGAATAATACAGCCACGACACGCTACCGACTGTTAAGAAAGACGCAACCAGGGTATCCAGTAATAAATTAATCTGCGTGACCGACACGCTGAATATTGACGGCAGTAATTGTTTAAGAAAGTGTTGGATACCAGGATCTTTGAAATCTACTTTTAAGCGAGGCAATAGACCCAGTTGTATCAGTGCCGGAAGCTGAAACAATACCTGCACTATCCCTGCGATAAACACACCCCAAGCTAGGGCTATGACCGGATTGTGCATTTTGGGCGCTAAGTAAATAGCGGTGGCAATCATGCAAATATTTAGGAATACCGGAGTCAATGCAGGCACGGCAAATTTATCGTGGGCATTGAGTATGCTGCCTGCCAACGCCGTTAACCCGATAAAAAATAAATAGGGCAGGGTGATTTGCAGCATTTGCACGGCAAGGTCATGTTGTGTGCCTTGCCAGGAGAAACCAGGCGCTAATAATACAATCAGCAATGGGGCTATGATGACACCAATCAGCGTGATGGCCAGTAAAATAACCGCCAGCGTGCCTGTGCTTTTGTTGATAAATTGCTTGAGGCTGACGGGATCGGAGTTTTCTTTGTATTCGGTGACGATAGGCACAAAGGCGTGGGCAAACGCGCCTTCGGTAAACAAGCGCCGCAAAAAATTGGGGATTTTAAATGCCACAAAAAATGCATCGGTAGCCAGATCCACACCAAACAGACGTGCAATCAACATATCGCGCACAAAGCCTAACAGACGGGAAATAAGCGTCATGCTACTGACTATCAAGGTGGATTTGAAAAGCTGGCGGCTCACAGTGTCTTCCGTCGAGAGTGGTTAAAAGTTGACAATCATAGCATTTAAAATCATAATACCCGACTAATTAACTTGACTTTGAAGCATCGGTAACTTATGGCTAATTCACCACAGGCAAAAAAACGTGCGAAACAAGCGGAAAAAAGCCGTGTTCGTAACGTAGGACAACGCAGCAATCTGCGTACTTTCGTAAAGAAAGTGATTTTAGCCGTTAAATCCGGCGATAAAGTACAAGCTCAAGCAGCTTTAAACGTGGCTATGCCAATTATCGATTCTGCGGTAACCAAAGGCATTATCCACAAAAATAAAGCGTCACGCGGTAAGAGCAGATTGAATTCCAAAGTAAAGGCAATGGCGTAAGCTACGGTTTTTATTTAATTAAAAAAGGCCGAACTCTTTTGGGGTTCGGCCTTTTTTATGACACCAAGCCAATCCTAGGCTTTGGTAAATTGCGTCTTTATACGCTTTAGGTAGTTATGTAGCCACTTTACATTGGCTGATCGGTACGTGGTCATATGTTCAATAACACGCTGCCCTGAACTCCAACTGATTTGATCCGGTGTAGCGTTGGTATAAAACTCTATAGAATTAACGCGCTGTAAACTAAACTCTCGTTTAATCAATAAATACAGTAATAAACGTCCTGGTGCGTACCGTGACAGCGCTTCGTCATAAGTTGTTTTAAGTGTGATTAACATGTTTTTGTTAAGTACATTAATACGCGAGGCGGCTAATTGATTATTTAAGTATAACTCAACAATTTCCGCCTGATTTGATGTTGCAAATGCACTTAAAATATCACTGTAAAATTTTCCTTGTTCATTTCCGGCAGTAATTGCTGTTCCTGCTTTGCCTTTCCAGCTTTTTGTTTCAAGCGTAGCATAACGTTCTAACGCCAGCAGCAAAGCATCGGATTGTGAGATAACATTAAGGCGACAATCTAATTGATTATTTTGTAATCTATTAAAGTAACGCGTTATGTTTTGTTGCAATTTTTTAGATCGATTTTGCCAATAGGTATCAAAATTTCCATTTAAATCAATATTAATTGTTACGGCGTGATTGCAGGTATCTGTGTGTGATAAGGCTTGTGTAGCACATGAGTAATGTGGATCTTGGCATAACAGATCAATAGAAATCGCTGAGCCAGGTAGACCTGTTAATACGTGTTGTAATGCCTGTGGGTTACCGCACAGCATGGGTGCGATTTGTGTTTGGCTAGGTAGAAATGTGCGCCACATTAAGGCATTTTTAGGCTGGGTAAATAAATAGTTGCCTTTTTGTGCTGCATTTTCTGGATAAACCGCGAATAAAAGTTGTGCGTCACCAAAGTGCTTAATTAATGCCTTAACAAAACGCGAATCAAGCATTGGATGCGACTGATAAAGTTGCTGATTCAGCGCATCCCAGTAAGATGCGAAGCCAGAAAATTCCGCAGCGGGGTAAAACTGCCAGTCAGGTGTAAATTTAAGTGTGGCATTCATAAATTGTCTGTTGGTTATGTTGTAGTTTTTCAGATAAATAATCTTTACAACCGCAGCGATCAACACATTGATTTTAAATGCTGGATTCAACTAAAGGGTGCAATTTTATTTTTAATCTAATTTATTGGAAACATAATTATTAACTAATGAGTGAAATTAATAGTTATATGAAATTTTTTTGTAATGATTTTTTTAAAGAATCTATGAATGTGTATTTTCTATTTATAATCAGATGACTACAGTATCAGCGTTCAATTGGTTGAATTCACTTTGGCTTAATGTTAGTCACTGAAAATTTAGACTAATTGCCATTGAATAGGGATAAATATTTTATAATTGTGACCACCGTCACAATAATTGACATGACATGACCAAATCGGACACTGTCCCCAAAATATTTTCTTGCTTGCACAGCGTTAACTATCTTTGAGAAATTTTTTACTATGTCAACCCAATGCTTTGACCCTGTGCAAACGCGTCTTTATAAAGGTACTAATCTCATAGAAGCCAGTGCTGGTACGGGCAAGACTTACGCTATCGCCATGTTGGCTTTACGCTTTGTGGTTGAAGAAAATATAGAGATAGAGCGGTTATTGGTGGTTACCTTTACGAAAGCCGCCACCGAAGAATTAAAAGACCGGATTCGTGCCCGATTAGTTGAGGCTAAAAGAGCGGCAATAGGATGTCGTGCTGATGTCGATAGCAAAATTGTCGATTGGTTAGCTGGCCTTGCATTAAGCAGCGATCAGATTAAACAGCGCTTAGATAAGGCGTTGCTGAATATTGATCAAGCCAGTATTTTTACCATACACGGTTTTTGTCAGCGGGTATTGCAAGAGCGCCCTTTAGAAAGCGGGCAATTATTTACCAGCGAGTTAGTCGATAGTATTCAATCCATCGAACAACAGTGCGCGGATGATTTTTGGCGACGCACTATTTATCCACGTACTTGCTGGGAAGCATCGATCTTAACAGTGAGTTATAAAACCCCAGATGAACTGCTGGCCAGCATTCATAGTGTTGCGCCGCATATGCAGGTTTATCCCGTTTATGAAAACATAACTGATACTTTATTGGCTTTAAGACAGTTGTTTGACGCTGCCAATAATATCTGGCACAGCGTTATTGACATAGTGCAATCGTGTTTTGCTGATGATAAATTCAAACCCAGCTACACCGAAGCATTTCATAATCACGCGAATGAATTAAAAGCCTGGTTACAAGCGGATACTACTCAGCTTCCCAGTACACAAGCATTGGCTGTATTAACACAACAGGGCTTGAAAGACGGGCTGAATGGCCATAAATTTCGTAGCACCAAAGCCCTAAGTGGTGATGAGCGTAAAACCGAATATCTTGCGAGTTTGAGCATTCATACGCAGCCGTTTGATGATCTGGTGCTGGCTATTAAGCGCAGTACACTGTTATTACGACGCGGCTTGCTTGAATACCTCCGTATTAACGTAGACAAACAACTGCAACAACAAAATCTGCTGTCGTTTGATGCCTTAATTACCCGTTTGGCCGATAGTTTGCGGGGCGATAACAGCACATTATTAATTAATCAATTACGGCACTATTTTAGTGTTGCGTTGATTGATGAGTTTCAAGATACCGATGACCAGCAATGGTTTATTTTTTCGCGTATTTTTGCCGCGCAAAGTCAATATTTGTATTTGATTGGTGATCCTAAACAAGCGATTTATAAATTTCGGGGTGCGGATATTTATTCTTATCTGAGCGCACAAAAAACCGCTGAGCATCGCTTTACTTTAGCTAGCAATTGGCGTTCTCATCCGCACTTGGTTAGCGCGGTTAATCGCTTATTTCAACGAGAAAACGCCTTTTTACTGCCGGATTTGCAATTTACCGCAGTTACCCCAGGTCTTAGCGTACAACACGGCTATATAGATAAAGAAAATTTGGCTATTGCGCCGATGGTGTTATGGCAACTGCCACCCAGTGAAGCGTCTAAAGGCCATTGGACGGCGGGTGCGGCGGGTTTGGCAATATGTGCTGCGGTGGTGGTTGAAATTGTTACTTTGCTTAGCCAATCTTACCGCGTGCAACCATTAGATTGCTGTGTGCAGCCCAAAGATATTGCTATTCTGGTCAGAAGCAATCGACAAGCGCGTGACTATCAAGCTGCGCTACGAGCCGTTAATATTCCATCGGTGTTGAACAGCATGGAGTCGGTGTTTTCTAGCCAAGAAGCACTTGATCTTTACACTTTATTACGTGCTATTGCAGAGCCTGGGGATGGTGCATTATTTAAACAGGCAATGACGTTAAATTGGTTTGCGTTGGATGGCCAGGGTTTTTACCGCTTTATCAATAATGAAGTTGCTGTTGATGATGGTATGGCGCGGTTTTTTAATTACCATCAAGTTTGGCAAAAATCCGGATTACTGGCGATGATGCAGCAAGTAATGGCGCAAGAAAACATTAAAGCCAATTTATCAAGCACACCGCTGTCTGAGCGTCAAATTACCAATATTCAGCATGTGCTGGAATTATTACAGCACATCGCGGTTGATCGACGCTTAAGTATTAATAAAACAGTTGATAGTTTACACACCGCGATCAATCAAGCCAGCAGCGGTGAAGATCAGCAACTGCGTTTAGAAAGTGATGAAAATGCTATCAAAATTGTCACCACACACCGCTCTAAAGGCTTGGAATATAACATCGTGTTTTGTCCTTATTTGTGGCAATGCAGTCGTGTCGATGATCCGTTGGTCATTTGCCATGAACAAGGGCATATGATTGCTGATTTGGGTTCTGAAGATTTTGCACAGCGGCGTGTGCAGGCGTTGGATGAAGCGTTAGCGGAAGATTTGCGGGTACTTTATGTCGCGCTAACCCGCGCAAAATACCGTTGTTATGTGGCGTGGGCAGATGTACGCACCGCAACGACCGCCAATAATTCGGCACTGGCTTGGTTGTTAGAATTTAGTGATGCTGATTTTTCCCAGCAACAGGCTACGCTAAAAACTTTTAAAGCTGATTTTGTCCAGGTGTTTGATTATCAATTAGTGGATTTATCGGAAACCGCCCATAGTCTTTATCACAAGCCGTTAGAGGCTTTGGATTTACAGGCACAAAAGCGGACGCGGTCGTTGTATTCGCCTTGGCAAATGAGCAGTTACACCGCACTTTCTGCCTTAACGTTGCAAGATACAGCGGAATTTACTGACGATAAAGCTGACTCGCCGCAAGTACGCTTTGACGCGTTGCAATCACTGCTACCCAGAGGCATGCAGACAGGTAATGTGGTGCATGCTTTACTGGAAACCAATAGCTTTAAGCAATTGGCTGAGCACAAGGATATTGCTGTGCAAAGTGCTAAGTTGTGTTTACGTTACGGTTTAAAATTGGAGCAACCGGCGCTGTTGGATGAGCTGTTGTACGCGGTAGTGACAACACCGTTATCTAGCGACGATAACAATTTTTGTTTAATGAATGTACATGATCAGCGCTGTTTAAAAGAAATGCCATTTTATTTATCTTTAAACACGCTGGATACCCTGGCCATTAATGCTATTTTACAAGACTGTCGGGTATTTCAAGCACTGAGTAACAAGCAAATAGCCGGTTATCTTACTGGTTTTATTGATTTAATATGCGAGTACCAAGGGCGTTATTATGTGATGGATTACAAGACCAATACCTTGTCGGATTACAGTGATGAAACTCTGATACAGGCCATGCGTGAGCATAATTACGGTTTGCAATATTGGCTTTATAGTGTGGTTTTACACCGATATTTACAAATACGCCTGCCCAATTATAACTACCAACAGCATTTTGGTGGCGTGCGATATTTGTTTGTCCGTGGTATGCAGTCCGATGTTCCTATGTGCGGTGTTTATGAAGACAGACCAAAATTAGAGAAAATTACGGCGTTAGCCAGGCTTTTTGATAGCTGATTAGGTATTTTTGGGTGTCATTATCGTTATTATGTGATTGATGCTGTCATTATTAAAATGGCATTTCAAGCGCTTTTCGAAGCCATTAATAGGACAGTTACAGCCACCGTTCGTGCTGAGCTTGTCGAAGCATGAACGGCACACTTCGACAAGCTCAGNNCTTCGACAAGCTCAGTGCGAACGGTTACGCTGTAACTATTGAACTGTGAAAACGCTGTATGTAGCGTTTTCAATCGGCATCAATTATTGCCTAACAGGGATATGCTATTTTTTGTCTCGCACCAATAATTAATCGGTAAACGATCCAGTAATTCATTCAATTGAATGACACTATCCCAGTGCTTTTAATTTGCATTGATTGTCTGATAAATATATGTGCTTTGTCTTTGGAGGTCAGGTTTTGCCTGATAATCAGACAAAGCCCGATCTCCGTTTGGTGTAATTAGTGTAATATAAACAAAAGCTTTATCTTTCATTAGCCAGCGTTAATACCACTTCCTGGGCAGTTTTTTCATGGATGTGGAAGCCGCGCATTTCCAGTACGCCCTTGGTGTTGAGCGAGATGATTAAATACAGTGCATCGTCGTAGGCGGCAAGTTCCAGATCTGTGGTCGAGGGAATGGCAGGTGAAGTAGGGTGCGAATGATAAATGGCGAACAATTCTTCACCCTGTTCACGCATGGTTTTTATGGCAGCGATCTGCTGTTCGGCATCCAGCAAAAATTGCTGCTGGGGCAGGGTGGCGACATTTTTAATTGGATAACAGTGCGCAGGTTGATGATTAATACTGCTCACCAAGCCACAAATTTCTTGGTCAGGGGAAATTTGTGCCAAGTGTAATAGTTCAGTGGTGAGTTTGCGTGAGAGTTGGATTTCGCCGGCTAGCATGGGTTTGTCTCAGGTTTATGATTAAGTACAGTAAGTGTTCTAAGAATGCCATTGGCCATAAGTGACACGCGGCTGTCCCGATAAATCGATATAAGTTTGTATATTTTTATAAGCGAAATGTTGGAAGATATTTTGCACGGCATCTTGCTGATTATAGCCATGTTCGATCAACAAATGCCCGCCGATGTGCAATCGGCTACGGCTTTGCTCGACCAAAGTTTGAATATCTTTAAGGCCATTATCCAGCGCGATAAGTGCGCTTTGTGGCTCAAAACGCAAATCGCCATCCAGTAAATGCGGATTATTTTCGGCAATGTAAGGCGGGTTGCTGACGACCAGATCAAATAAGCCCTCAGGTACTTGGCTAAACCAATCGCTTATATAAAATTGGATATGATCAACACAGTGTTGCTTGGCATTACTTTGCGCGATCGCTAATGCCGTTTCGCTAATGTCGGTAGCCGTTACCTCTGACAAGAGTCGTTCAGCAGCCAGCGTAACGGAAATAATGCCTGAGCCTGTACCCAAATCAATAATTTTGCACGGTTGGTTAATGGGAAGCAATCGTAAGGCGTGTTCAATTAACACTTCTGTGTCGGGTCTGGGTATCAGTACAGCGGGCGACACTTTGAAATCACGCGACCAAAATTCTCGAATACCCGTGATATAAGCAATGGGTTGGCCTTGCTGACGTTTAGCGACAACCGCCCAAAACGCCTCTGTCTGTGGCGCATCCAGCATTTTATCTGGCCACGCACGCAGGTGTGAGCGTTGCTTTTGCAGCGTCAAGCACAGTAACACTTCTGCATCTAAAGCCGCTGATTCGGAACTTGTCGAAAGCCGCTCTGTGGCCTGATCCAATGCTGTTTGGATACTGAGCATGTTCTCAGTTGTCGCCTAGTTGCGTCAGTAATTCGGCTTGATGCTCACTGATGAGTGGCTGGATAACTTGCTCCAAGCCACCTTGCATGATGTCATCCAGTTTGTACAAGGTGAGGTTGATACGATGATCTGTTAATCGGCCTTGCGGATAGTTATAAGTGCGGATGCGCTCAGAACGGTCGCCGCTGCCCACTTGCAACTTGCGGGTGGCGGATTGTTCGGCGTGGTGCTTTTCCTGTTCGGCGGACAGTAGGCGCGAAGCCAATAACGACATCGCCCGCGCCCTGTTTTTATGCTGCGAGCGTTCATCTTGGCATTCAACAACTACACCGCTGGGAATGTGGGTGATACGGATGGCGGATTCGGTTTTGTTGATGTGCTGGCCACCGGCACCGGAAGCGCGGTAAGTGTCCACTTTTAAATCAGACGGATTGATGTCGATAGCATCGACTTCGTCTACTTCCGGCATAATAGCGACGGTGCAGGCGGAGGTATGCACGCGGCCTTGGGATTCGGTTTCTGGTACGCGCTGTACACGGTGTGCGCCGGATTCAAATTTTAATTGCGAGTACACATCACGCCCAGACACTCGCAGGATGACTTCTTTGTAGCCACCGTGGTCACCGTGGCTTTCATTGATGATTTCAGTTTGCCAGCCTTTTTTTTCTGCATAACGCTGGTACATTCTTGATAAATCACCGGAGAAAATTGCCGCTTCATCGCCACCGGTGCCGGCACGGATTTCCAGAAAAATATTGCGGGTGTCATTGGGATCTTTGGGTAGCAATAACAGTTGCAGCTCATGATCCAGTGTATCAAGCTGGTTTTCGGTATCTAAAATTTCTTCTTTGGCCATGTCGCGTAGCTCAGGATCGCTGTCATTGGCCATGTCTTTGGCGGATGCCAGTGTGTCTATCAGCGCTTCATAGCGTTTGTAGCAATCTACCAGCGGGCTGATTTGTGCGTACTCTTGGCTTAAGCTGCGGAATTTATTTTGATTGCTTTGTACTTCGGGTTCGGAAAGCAGGGCGGCTATTTCATCATAGCGTTCGGACAGGTTTTCCAGTTTTAATTGTATGGATGGTTTCATTGGATGGGGGGTAGTTTAAAAATATCGCGGGCGGCGGCAACCAAATCGTAACGTTCGTTTTCGGCAGCTTGTCTAATTTGTGTGCTAGGGGTATGGATCAGTTTATTGGTTAAACTGTGTGCCAGACGATTCAGTACGACTTCGGGTGGTATGCCATTTTTTAATAAGCTGAGGGCTTTTTGTAAGGCATCATCGCGCTGTTGTTCGGCTTGAAAGCGGTAGTCCTGAATAGTGGCTTGGGCGCTTTGTGCATTGAGCCAGGCGAGAAAGTCGTTGACTTGGGTGTCAATGATGTCTTCGGCTTGCTCTGCGGCCAAGCGGCGTGAGTCTTTATTCTGATCAATAATATGCTGTAAATCATCAATGGTGTACAGATACACATCATCAAGTGTGCCGACTTCGCTTTCAATGTCGCGTGGTACCGCTAAATCGACCATAAACATGGGTTTGTGTTTGCGTTTTTTAAGCGCACTTTCAACGCTGCCTTTGCCTAATATGGGCAGTTGACTGGCGGTTGATGAAATGATGATGTCGGCTTCAGCTAAATGTGCGGGCAGTTCGGCTAATTCGATAGCATAGCCGTTAAACTGGGCGGCTAAGGTATGCGCCTTATCGTAAGTGCGATTGGCAATAATAATACGTTTGATACCGTGCTGCGCCAGGTGGCGTGCAGTGAGTTCTATGGTTTCGCCCGCACCTATGAGTAAGGCGGTTTGTTCGCTGAGTTTGTCGAAAATTTGTTGTGCCAGTTGTACAGCAGCAAATGCTACTGAGACTGAGCTAGTGCCTATTGCGGTATCAGTGCGGACTTTTTTGGCGGTGGTAAACGTATGTTGAAACAATCGCCCTAATTGCTTGCCTAGTGTACCCGCATCGTAGGCAGCTTGATAAGCGGTTTTCATTTGGCCTAAAATTTGTGGCTCACCTAAAATCATGGAATCTAAACCACTGGCAACACGAAACATGTGTCGGCATACCGAGCGATCGGTGTGGCTGTATAAATAGGGCGCTAGGCTGGCAGGATCGAGATTTTTATGGCTGGCTATCCAAGCGATGAGGATGTTTCGGTCAGCGCTTGACGCATTGCAATAAAACTCGGTGCGGTTACAGGTAGACAGTATTGCGGCCTCCTGTATGTTTTGTACTTGAGATAATTGCTGTAAAGCAGTGGCTAATATATCAGTAGGAAATGCCAAGCGCTCTCGGATGGCAACCGGTGCGGTGTTATAATTAATTCCTACTGCGATAAATGTCATAGTGTTGATGTCTTTTAGGATTGCGTATCTTAACAGTGATCGGAAGTTGTTTTGGAGTTTATCCTGATGCTGATCAATATAAATACCGGAGTACTCGCCATTGTTGGTGATGAAATTTAATCTGTCAGCTGGAAAAGGGCACACCGCAGTTTAGCCATTTTATAAAAATATCACTGTTTAATCCAACAAGGAATAAATCAGCTATCTGAAACAGTTGGTTTTTCTGATAACCTATCACCATTGAAATAGTGAGTAGCCAATAGGGGCTGTGTGTTGATGTGTAGATTTTTTACGATAGTAACGTTTTTTTTACTGAGTGCTTGTGCTAGTTCGCCTAAACCACGTACCGATGCGGGTGTGTTATCGGCTAAGCCAACTGAGTTGACAGGAAAGATGCGCGCCAGCGCAGATAAGACATCTATTGATCCTGATGTGATGTTTATGTTGTTGACCGCAGAAATTGCCGGCCAACGTGGGCAGTTTGATGTGGCGCTAGAAGGTTATATGGAAGCTGCCAAACGGGTGCATGATCCGCGCTTTGCTGAAAGAGCCGCGATGATTGCTGTGTATGCCAAAAATACCGGTAAAACCGATGAAGCCGTGGCTTTGTGGGTGCAGCAAGATCCGACTAATCTTGCGCCCCGAAAAATAGCCGCATTATCTGCGGTGAAAAATGCTGATAAGCAAGCAGCGGTAGAACATTTAAACATGCTAATGAAGATTGATCCCGCCGGTTTTGATAAAACCGTGATGGAATTGGTGGCGGCGGTGCAAAAAGATAATAAAATCGCATTTGTTTACGAGGCGCTGGATGATGTCGCGATGGCATTTCCAAACAGTGCTAATGTGTATTTTATGCAGTCATTGTTAGCGGCACAAATGAAAAAGCAGACGCTGGCGGAAAGTAAAATACAGCAGGCATTAAAGATACAGCCTGAGTGGGATAAAGCGCTTATTTTTCAGGCGCAGCTGTCGGCTTATTCAGGGGATACGGTGAAGGCCAAGGCTTTGTTAAGCAGCGCGGCCAGGAAATTTCCTGATAATGATAAAATTAAAAAATTGTTGGCGCAAATCTTAATAAAATCTGAAAATTATGACGCGGCGGGCGAGATATACCGTGACTTAATTGCCGCCGATCCGAATGATAATGACAGCCAGTTTGCTTATGGCTTAGTGCATATGCAAATGGGTCGCGAGAATAACGCGCAAGAAATTTTTGCAAAATTGGTTGATAAGCCTGAGTGGCGTAGTCAAGCCAGTTTTTATTTGGGCAAGATAGACGAAAGTCAGGGCAATAAAGACAAAGCATTGGTTTGGTTTGATCAGGTCACTGAGCCGCCGCTAGCGCTGGAGGCATCGCTGTCTGCGATTGCACTGTTGGCTAAAGACAATCAGTTTGATGAAGCGGCGATGCGCTTAGAGCGTTCGAAGGCAAAGTACCCTGAGCAAAAGCAGCGTATGGTTTTGATGCAGGCAGATTTGTACAGTCAGCAAAAGCGTTATCAACAAGCGTTTGATTTGTTAACGGCAGCGTTGGCTGATTCGGCAGATGATAAGGAATTGCTTTATACCCGCGCCTTGATGGCGGAACGTATTGGGCGATTCGATTTGTTGGAGACTGATTTACGTAAAATATTGGAAAAAAATCCCGATAACCCTGAAGCATTAAATGCTTTAGGTTACAGTTTGTTGGATAAGACGCATCGTTATGGCGAAGCGGAGAAATATTTAAAACATGCTTTAGAGTTACAGCCCAATGAAGCGGTAATTATGGACAGTTACGGTTGGTTGCAGTTTAAATTGGGTCATAATAATCAGGCATTGAGTTATTTGCAGCGAGCATACAATAAAAAGCCAGAGCATGAGATAACGGCGCATCTGGTTGAGGTATTGTGGGCGGTTAATAGAAAAGAGGAGGCTAAAAAGTTATTTGATAAAGCCATAAAGATAGCCCCAAATGATGAGTATTTATTAGGTGTGCAAAATCGTGTGTTAAAAGGTGCTTTGTAATGCAACGGTGCTTGTCCATCATAGGGCTGTTGGCTACTGTGCTATTGACAGCCTGTTCCACAACGCCGGAGTTGCCCAGTCAGCCGTACTTGAAGTCGGAGCGTAGCCATCTGTATGCTCTGCAACAATGGTCTTTGGAGGGTCGGTTAGCGTTGAGTGCTAAGCAAGATTCTTGGTCGGCTAACATGGCTTGGCAGCACCAAGTGGATAATGAACAAATCAAGTTATCTGGGCCACTAGGGCAAGGTGCGGTCCTGATTCGGTTAAGCAAAGATCAGGTGGTTATTGATCGTGGTGGTAAAAATGTGCAAACATCGGCCGAGCCAGAGCAGTTTATAGAGCAGCAGTTGGGTATGGCGGTTCCTATCCACTCTTTGCGTTATTGGGTGGTGGGTTTGCCTGAGCCTGGTATGGCGTTTTTTGAGACGGCAGAGGGTTTTAAACAGGGTCAGTGGCTGATTGCCTATAAAGAAATGCAATCGGTAGGTAAGCAAATCATGCCGCGAAAAATGACGGTGATGAATGGCCAATTAAGATTAAAAGTAATGGTAGATGAATGGAGTTTAAATGACATCAAGGCAAATTAAGCAATCAGGGTGGGGAGATAAATGGCCAGCACCTGCCAAGTTGAATTTAATGCTGCGTATCGTTGGTCAAAGACCCGATGGTTACCATTTATTGCAAACCGTATTTCAGTTTGTGGATTTATGTGATTGGCTGATTTTTCACCCTGTTGGGGATTGTTCTATTAGCTTAAAACAACCGATTCCAGGTGTCGCTGAGGTTACTGATTTAACGGTGCGAGCCGCGATGTTGTTAAAAGCTGAGACAGGTTGTGCGCAGGGCGTGTGTATAGAAGTAGAAAAAAACTTACCAATGGGCGGTGGCTTAGGCGGTGGTAGCTCGGATGCGGCGACTGTTTTAGTGGTTTTAAATCAGTTATGGGGATTACAATTGCCTATTGAAAAACTCATGGCTTTGGGCTTGACTTTGGGTGCGGATGTTCCGATTTTTGTTTACGGCTATGCGGCCTGGGCCGAAGGTGTCGGTGAAAAGCTTGAGAAAATTGAACCGTTAGAACAGTGGGTTGTTATCATTAAGCCTGATTGTCACGTTGAGACCAGAGAAATATTTTTAGCTAATGATTTGACACGGGATAGTAAATCCATCACAATAGCTGAATTCACGGCTGGCCAGCATCAAAATGATTGTGTTGATGTGGTTAGTCGGCGTTACCAAGCAGTTGAAAATGCTTTGTTGGCTTTGTCTGAATTTTCGGAGTCAAGATTAACGGGAACAGGTGCTTGCGTTTTTGCTCAGTTTGCTTCAAGAGAAGCTGCGGTGAATGCTTACGAAGTACTTAAAAAATCCTGGCAAGTTTATTTAGCAAAAGGAATTAACAAATCGCCTTTGCTGTCAAAGTTAGAGATTGGTAATACATAATTATTGGGTCGTCGCCAAGCGGTAAGGCACGGGGTTTTGATCTCCGCATACCAAGGTTCGAATCCTTGCGACCCAGCCACTATCTTCATAAAAAGTCCTTTGGAGTGCCAAATGAGTGACACCGCGATGATGGTGTTTTCTGGAAATGCTAATTTGGCTTTATCGAATGGAATAGTTAAAAAGCTAAATATGCGTTTAGGCATGGCGTCGGTTGGGCGTTTTAGCGATGGTGAAATTGTCGTTGAGATTCAAGAAAATGTACGTGGTAAAAACATTTTCGTTATTCAGCCAACGTGTTCACCTACCAACGAAAATTTAATGGAATTGCTGGTGATGATTGACGCGCTCAAGCGTGCATCAGCAGCCTGTATTACTGCGGTTATACCTTATTACGGGTATGCAAGGCAAGATAGGCGCTCACGTTCTGCTCGAGTACCTATTACAGCTAAGCTGGTCGCTCAGATGATTGAGCAGGCTGGTGCGCATCGCGTTTTGACGGTTGATTTGCACGCAGATCAAATTCAAGGTTTCTTTGATATACCGGTAGATAATGTTTATGCATCCCCGTTGTTATTGGGTGATGTATGGCGGCAGCAATATAAGAATCTTATGGTTGTTTCTCCGGATGTCGGTGGCGTGGTCAGGGCAAGAGCTTTGGCAAAACGCTTGGATGATGCGGATTTGGCTATCATAGACAAACGTAGGCCTAAGGCAAATGTTGCCGAGGTTATGCATATCATTGGTGATGTGCATGGCCGTTCTTGTGTGTTGGTTGATGACTTAGTTGATACGGCAGGCACCTTGTGTCATGCTGCGCACGCTTTAAAAAAGCACGGTGCTATTAAAGTAGTGGCCTATTGTACGCATGCGGTGTTGTCGGGTGCTGCTCTGAAAAATTTAAATGCTTCCGACCTTGATGAGTTGGTGGTTACTGATACCATACCGTTAAGTCAAGCGGCTTTGGATTGCAGGAAAATAAGGCGATTAAGTGTAGCAGAGATGTTGGCTGAAACAATAAGGCGTATGGCGGCGGGTGAATCGGTTAGCTCGCTTTATGTAGATTGATAAGTTTTATGATTATGCTTTCGGGCATTGATTTGAGAGGGAAAAATGTCTAACGTGTTTGAATTTGTCGCTGAGAGTCGTGGGCAATCAGGTAAAAGTGCTGCGAGAAGATCGCGTCGTAAAGGTAATGTGCCAGCGGTGATCTATGGTGGGCATCTTGATCCTCAAATGATCGTGCTAAATCATAATGAAATTATTAAGCACCTGAGTCATGAGGCTGTATATTCTCATATTTTAGATGTGACGGTTGACGGAAAAACTGAAAAAGCTATTTTGAAAGGTGTGCAGCGTAATCCAGCAAGATTTCAGATTTTGCATTTGGATTTTTTGCGTATTAACATGGCTGAGTTTGTTAAAGTGCATGTACCTTTGCATTTTATTAACGAAAGTACATCTATTGGTGGCAAGAAAGGTGGCATAGCCGCGCATTCTTTGGTTGATGTTGAAGTATCTTGCTTGCCTTCCGCGTTGCCAGAATATATTGAAGTCAATATGGCTAACCTTGATGTGGGTGCGTCTTTGCATCTTTCTGATTTGGTTATGCCGGTAGGCGTTGAAATTGTTGCTTTATCTCAAGGGCCAGATCATGATCTACCCGTGGTATCGATGATGGCATCCAGAGCAACTAAAGAAGAAGGCGCGGCTTAGTAAAAAGTCCGTTGAGTTCATGATTAAGTTGGTAGTGGGGCTGGGTAATCCAGGTCGACAGTATGAAAAAACCCGGCACAATGCCGGGTTTTTATTTTTGGATAGATTGGCAGCAGGCTGTGGTGGAGTTTGGCTTAAAGAAGCTAGATTTCAAGCATTGTTTACAGAAGGTTTTTTTGGGGCGCATAAATGTATGCTGCTAAAGCCGGAAACCTTCATGAATCGTAGTGGTTATTCTGTCGGTAAAGTGGCCAGATATTACAAACTATTGCCCGAAGAAATTCTGGTTGTGCATGATGAATTAGATTTTGATGTGGGCGTGGTGAGGCTTAAAAAAGACGGTGGTCATGCGGGGCATAATGGTTTGCGTGATATTATCGCTCAGCTAGGCTCCAGAGATTTTTATCGATTGAGGATAGGGGTCGGCCGTCCTGTGCCAGGAAGAGTTGTTGCTGATTTTGTATTGTCTGAGCCTTCTAAAGGTGATTGGAATATGATAGATACGACCTTTGATGTGGCAATAAGCTTTATGCCTGAGATTGTTGCCGGTAATCTGTCTGCGGTCATGAATAAAATGAACACTTAAATAAAATATAGTTTGACAGCGTGGGTTTTATGGCTCATAATGATCAACTAATCTCAATTAGGAGGGGTTCCCGAGCGGCCAAAGGGATCAGACTGTAAATCTGCCGGCTCTGCCTTCGGAGGTTCGAATCCTCCCCCCTCCACCATTCTTCAAGCGCATTTGAATTGCGGGTGTAGTTCAATGGTAGAACTCCAGCCTTCCAAGCTGATCACGTGGGTTCGATTCCCATCACCCGCTCCACACATTAGGCTCATATAGCTCAGTCGGTAGAGCACTTCCTTGGTAAGGAAGAGGTCACCGGTTCAAATCCGGTTATGAGCTCCAGTTAGTGTTTTGCGTTTTATTGAGGGTATTTAAAACAAGTATCCTCTCCGTATATTGCTACTAGTTGAATAATCAATTCAATTAGTATAATATAAGTAAGTTCCGTAAGGTTTGTCTGAATAGGTCAGTAGTTCAATTGGTAGAATGGCGGTCTCCAAAACCGTTGGTTGGGGGTTCGAGACCCTCCTGGCCTGCCATTCAGACAAAACTAGTCAATTTATTTATCTCATAATCAATAACGCATGAATACTCAAGCAGAAACGCCGACAGCAAATTTTGATGTCGCGAAGCAAGTCATTTCCGTTGTTTTATTAGTCTTCGGTATATTCGCCTTTTACCATTGGTCCGACGTTCAGCTTTTATACCGCGTTATCGGCTTGCTGGTGGTTGCTGCTATCGTTGTGGGTGTGGTTATGACCACGGGTGTTGGTCGTAATTTATTGTCGTTTATGGCAGAGTCTAAGCAAGAAGTTAGAAAGGTCGTTTGGCCTACCCGTGATGAAACCGTACGTACTACCATGATGGTATTTGCGATGGTTTTTGTTGTGGGTTTTATGCTGTGGTTGTTGGATATGTTTTTGTTTTGGGGTGTGCGTTTTTTGACTGGTCAAGGGGTTTAACTGTATGGCTCTTCGTTGGTATGTCGTTCATGCTTACTCTAATTTTGAAAGTAAGGTCAAACAGGTTTTGGAAGAGCGAGTAAAAAGAGAAGGGTTGGATCGCTATTTTGGCAAAATTTTAGTTCCCACAGAAGAAGTTGTGGAAATGCGCATGGGTCAACAGCGCAAAAGTGAAAGAAAGTTTTTTCCCGGTTATGTCTTAGTGCAAATGGAATTAACTGACGAAACATGGCATTTGGTTAAAGATGTGCCAAAAGTATTAGGTTTTATAGGGGGGACTTCGGATCGTCCGGCACCTATTTCTGAAAAAGAAGCGATGTCTATACTGAATAGAGTTGAAGAAGGGGTTAATAAACCTCGTCCAAAGACTCTGTTTGAAGCAGGCGAAGTTATAAGAGTTATTGATGGGCCGTTTAAAGATTTTAACGGTGTCGTCGAAGAAGTAAATTACGAAAAAAGTAAATTGAAGATATCCGTGCTTATTTTTGGGCGTTCGGCATCTGTTGAATTAAGTTTTAATCAAGTAGAAAAAAGTTAAACTGTTCGATTGTTGTCTTGCCCGATCGGGTAAGACTTTTACAGGGGAGCCTTTTTGGCGTTTGCACCCACATTGGAGTAGGTAATGGCAAAAAAAATAACGGCGTATATAAAGCTGCAAGTGAAAGCAGGTGAAGCGAATCCTAGTCCACCCGTAGGGCCTGCATTAGGTCAGCGCGGTGTAAATATCATGGAGTTTTGTAAAGCGTTTAACGCCAAAACCCAAGATGTTGAGAAAGGCCTGCCTTTGCCAGTTGTTATCACCGTATACAGTGACCGCAGCTTTACTTTTATTACCAAAACGCCACCGGCTTCTATCTTATTGAAGAAAGCAGCGGGTATAAAAAGCGGTAGCAGCAATCCTAATACCAAAAAAGTGGGCACAGTGACTGTGGCACAATTAGAAGAAATTGCTAAAACTAAAATGGAAGATTTGAACGCTGCCAGTTTAGACGCTGCTATTAAAACAATTGCAGGCAGTGCGCGTAGCATGGGTCTGAACGTGGAGGGCTTATAATGGCTAAGTTAACAAAAAAAGCAAAGTTGATTAAACAAAAAGTCGATAGCACAAAACAGTATTCTGTTGCTGATGCGATTGTAATATTGAAAGAATTGGCTACAACAAAATTCTCTGAATCAATTGATGTGAGTGTTAACTTAGGTGTTGACCCACGTAAATCTGATCAAAACGTACGTGGCGCAACAGTATTGCCCAATGGTACTGGTAAAACAGTACGCGTGGCGGTGTTTACACAAGGTGCAAATGCTGATGCTGCCAGGGCTGCGGGTGCCGACATCGTCGGTATGGATGATCTGGGTGATTTAGTTAAAAAAGGTGAAATGAATTTCGACGTGGTTATTGCGTCTCCAGATGCAATGCGTGTTGTCGGTCAATTAGGCCAAATATTAGGTCCTAGAGGTTTAATGCCTAACCCTAAAGTAGGTACAGTTACTGCTGATGTGGCTACTGCTGTAAAAAATGCAAAATCGGGTCAAGTGCGTTACCGTACTGATAAAGCGGGTATTATTCATTGTACGTTAGGCAAAGTAGCTTTTGATGTCGAAGCGATTCAAGGTAATTTGGATGCTTTGCTAGCTGATTTGAAAAAAATGAAACCGGTTGCGGCGAAGGGTATTTACATTAAAAAAATCACCTTGTCTTCCACAATGGGACCTGGTTTGTGGTTGGATGCGAGCGGCCTTACTAATTAAGTAAACATGATAAAAAACTTTGGGTTGCCGTTTTAACGGTAACCGTCAAAGACCGTAGGTGTTGCAAAACTTAATACACGGCTTAGTTCGTGTTCCTACGCAGGCGGTACACTTAAGCAAATGAGTGGATATACCGTTAGGGGCATCTTTTAATGATGCATTTAATAATTCAGAGGTACGGGGGTTGTGTGGCTCTAAATTTAGACAGTAAAAAAGTTGTGGTAGAAGAAGTTGCCGGATATGCTGCGAAAGCGCATTCTGCGGTAGCTGCTGAATACCGGGGCTTGTCAGTGACAGAATTGACCGAGTTGCGTAAAATTGCCAGATCAACCGGTGTTTATGTACGTGTTGTCAAAAATACACTGGCTAGGCGTGCGGTAGTAGGCACTGAATTTGAATGTATGCAAGAAGCTATGGTTGGGCCGTTGTTGTTGGCGTTTTCAATGGATGATCCAGGCTCAGCGGCGCGATTAATCAGTAATTTTGCTAAAACTCATGATAAGTTAGTGACCAAGATAGTTGCTATCGGCGGGCAAAGCTACGGTGCAACTGAGCTTGCGCGGTTGGCCAGCTTGCCGACACGCGATCAAGGTATTGCTATGTTGATGTCGGTGATGAAAGCACCTACAGAGAAACTGGCGCGTACTTTGGCGGCTCTCAGAGATCAGATGCAAGAAGCTGCGTAGTTTTCTTGTTTAAATCAGTTTAAAAATATATTTAGAGGAAAAAATACAATGGCACTAGCACAAGAAGACATCTTGGATGCAGTCTCGAAGATGACCGTTATGGAAATCGTTGATTTGATTTCTGCAATGGAAGAGAAATTTGGCGTATCTGCCGCTACTGCTGTTGCAGCAGCACCTACTGCGGCTGCGGCTGTGGTTGAAGAGCAAACTGAATTTGATGTTATCATGACATCTTTCGGCGATAATAAAGTTTCTGTTATTAAAGCGGTACGTGGTATCACGGGTCTTGGCTTAAAAGAAGCTAAAGACGCGGTTGAAGGTGTGCCAACAACATTGAAAGAAGGCGTATCTAAAGCTGAAGCTGAAGATGTCAAGAAGCAATTGACAGAAGCGGGCGCTACCGTCGAAATTAAATAATTTTGACACCAATATAAGGCTAAGCCTTAGATTCAACTGTGGCTGGTGGCGGTTTCGTCGCCGGCCTTTTACTGTTTGCAGCGGATAGACAGTCAAAATAATTCATGACCAAAAGGTTTGGAAGCGATATGTCCTACTCTTTTACCGAAAAAAAGCGTATTCGTAATAACTTTGGGAAAGGTACCGAAGTACTTGAAGTTCCCTATCTTCTAGCGACTCAAATTAACTCATACGCTGACTTTTTACAGTCAGGTACTAAGCCCGAAAAGCGCTTAGATAGCGGATTACACGCAGCATTTTCCAGCGTTTTCCCTATTGATAGCCATTCAGGTTACGCCGTTCTTGAGTATGTTAAATACCGCTTGGGAGAGCCGGTTTTTGATGTCAGAGAATGCCAACAAAGAGGCGCGACTTATGCAGCGCCGCTGCGTGTATTGGTAAGACTAGTCATTTATGACAAAGATGCGCCTGTGGCTGCCAAAGTGGTCAAAGACATTCGTGAGCAAGAAGTTTACATGGGTGAGCTGCCCTTAATGACAGATAACGGTACGTTTGTTATTAATGGTACAGAGCGGGTAATTGTGTCCCAGCTACATCGGTCCCCTGGTGTATTTTTCGATCACGATAAGGGCAAAACCCATTCGTCTGGAAAATTACTGTTTAATGCCCGCGTTATTCCTTACCGTGGTTCGTGGCTGGATTTTGAATTTGACCACAAAGATTGCGTGTTTGTACGTATCGATCGTCGCCGCAAAATTCCGGCGACTATATTGCTGCGCGCTTTAGGTTTCGACAACGAAGAAATAATTAAGATTTTCTTCGATACTAATAAATTTGAAGTGACGGCTGGTAAATGTTTATTCCATCTCATTCCTGAAAGAATGCGTGGCGAAATTGCGGCATTTGACATTAAACACGAAGATCGCGTGTTGGTGGAAGAAGGACGCAGAATTACCGCCAAGCATATTCGTGATATGAATAAGTCAGGTTTGACTACAGTAGAAGTGCCTAGGGAATATTTAGTCGGTAAAATTTTAGGCCATAATCTGATCGACAAAAGCACTGGCGAATTAATTGCTAATGTGAATGACGAGATGACCAGCGCAATTATAGACCGTTGTATCGAAGCGGGTGTGACTGATATTAACACGCTGTTTGTTAATGATCTGGATAATGGTGCTTACATGTCCAACGCCATGCGTTTGGATGTGACCACTAACTCATTGGAAGCGTTGGTTGAAATTTATCGCATGATGCGTCCTGGCGAGCCACCGACCAAAGAATCTGCCGAAAACTTATTCCAGAACCTGTTTTTCACTGATGAACGCTATGATCTATCAGCGGTCGGCCGGATGAAATTCAATCGCCGTTTAGGTCGTCAAGAAGTTGTTGGTACAGGTACCTTAACCAAAGACGATATTATTGATGTTCTGAAAGAGCTGATTAATATCCGTAACGGTAATGGTAACGTTGATGACATCGATCATTTAGGCAACCGACGTGTACGTTCGGTGGGTGAAATGATTGAAAATCAATTCCGCGTTGGTTTGGTGCGGGTTGAACGTGCGGTCAAAGAAAGACTGACTCTGGCTGATTCTGAAGGCTTGATGCCACAAGAAATTATTAACGCCAAGCCGGTATCGGCGGCGGTTAAGGAGTTTTTTGGTTCCAGCCAGTTGTCGCAGTTTATGGATCAAAACAATCCTTTATCGCAAGTTACCCATAAACGCCGCGTATCGGCTTTAGGGCCTGGTGGTTTGGCGAGAGAGCGTGCCGGTTTTGAAGTGCGTGACGTACATGCAACGCATTATGGCCGTGTGTGTCCGATTGAAACGCCGGAAGGCCCCAACATTGGTTTGATCAATTCCTTGTCGGTGTATGCGCGTACCAATAATTATGGTTTCTTGGAAACGCCGTACCGTAAAGTAATTGATGGCAAAGTCACCGATAAGGTTGATTATCTTTCAGCTATCGAAGAAGGTGAGTTTGTTATCGCGCAGGCCAGTGTGGCGGTTGATGCCAGTGGCAAATTGGTTGATGGTTTGGTGTCATGCCGCCATAAAGACGAATTTACCTTGGCGATGTCGGATACCGTGCAATACATGGACGTGTCCTCCAAGCAGATTGTATCGGTAGCGGCTTCCATCATTCCGTTCCTGGAACATGACGATGCTAACCGTGCGTTGATGGGATCAAACATGCAGCGTCAGGCTGTACCTACCTTAAAGGCTGAAAAACCTTTAGTGGGTACGGGTATGGAAAGAACGGTAGCTAAAGATTCCGGCGTAACCGTGGTGGCTGAACGGGGTGGTCGTGTTGAAGTGGTGGACGCGGCGCGTATCGTGGTACGTGTCAACGATACTGAAACTGAAACCGGTACTTCAGGCGTTGATATTTACAATCTGATTAAATATACCCGCTCGAATCAAAATACCTGTATTAACCAGAAACCATTGGTTAAGCCGGGTGATTTAGTCAGTGCCGGCGATATTATGGCGGATGGTCCGTCCACCGACATGGGTGAATTGGCGCTAGGGCAAAATATGCTCGTTGCCTTCATGCCGTGGAATGGCTATAACTTCGAAGATTCGATACTGGTGTCTGAGCGCGTGGTTAAAGAAGATCGCTTTACCACTATTCATATTGAAGAAAAGACCTGTGTTGCGCGTGATACCAAACACAGCCCAGAAGAAATTACTGCCGATATCCCAAATGTCAGCGAAGAAGCGTTGTCCAAGTTGGATGAGTCAGGCATCGTTTATGTCGGTGCTGAAGTCAAAGGTGGCGATATTCTGGTGGGCAAGGTAACACCGAAAGGTGAGACCCAGTTAACACCGGAAGAGAAATTATTACGTGCTATTTTTGGCGAAAAAGCCGCCGATGTAAAAGATACCTCCTTACGTGTGCCGAGCAGCATTGAAGGTACGGTAATTGACGTGCAAGTGTTTACCCGCGACGGTGTCAAAAAAGACAAGCGTGCGCTGGATATTGAGCATGAAGAAATTAAGCGTTACCGTAAAGATTTGGATGATCAGCTTAAAATTCTCGAAGGCGATATTTTTGCCCGTGTTGCCAAGCTATTGATTGGTAAGCCTGCATTATCTGGTGCGGCGCAGTTGAAGGCGGGTACGTCTGTTACTGAAGCGTATTTGAATGGGTTAAAACATTCAGAATGGCTAAAAATCAAAATGGAAGATGAAGACATTAATCTCCAGCTTGAAACCGTGTCCGTACAGATTGAGCAACAACGCAAAAATTTTGACGAAAAATTTGAGATAAAACGTAAGAAAATCACTATGGGCGACGATTTGCCGCCGGGCGTGCTTAAAATGGTTAAGGTGTATTTGGCGGTTAAACGTCGTATACAACCGGGCGATAAGATGGCTGGCCGTCATGGTAACAAAGGTGTTATCTCCATGATTAGACCGATTGAAGATATGCCGTACACCGCTGATGGTAACCCTGTCGATATCGTGTTGAATCCATTAGGCGTACCGTCACGTATGAACGTAGGTCAGGTATTGGAAACCCATTTGGGTTGGGCAGCCAAAGGTTTAGGTATCAAGATCGGTAAAATGCTGGAAACTCAGTATGATCAAGAAAAAGCCAAAGTCACTGCCATCCGTGAATATTTGGATAAAATCTATAACAGCAGCGGCCGTAAAGAAGATTTGGATTCGTTTACCGATCAGGAAATTCTGGAAATGGCCGCCAACCTGGTGGCTGGTGTACCGATGGCAACGCCGGTATTCGATGGCGCGAGTGAAGATGAAATTCGCACCATGTTGCGTTTGGCCGATTTGCCAGAACATGGCCAAGTCACCCTTTATGATGGCTTAACCGGCGAACCGTTTGAGCGTGAAGTGACTGTCGGTTATATGTACATGCTGAAATTGAACCATTTGGTGGATGACAAAATGCACGCGCGTTCTACAGGGCCTTACAGTCTGGTGACGCAGCAGCCCTTGGGTGGTAAAGCCCAATTCGGTGGTCAGCGCTTTGGGGAAATGGAAGTGTGGGCGCTGGAAGCTTATGGTGCGGCTTATACCTTACAAGAAATGTTGACGGTGAAATCTGACGATGTCACCGGTAGAACCCGTATGTACAAAAATATTGTTGATGGTGATCATAAAATGGAAGCCGGTATGCCGGAATCGTTTAACGTTTTGATTAAAGAAATCCGCTCATTGGCTGTCAATATTGAATTAGATCGGGAGTAGTTACGCCCTGTTAGTTTGAGATTGTGTGATAGCCAGTTCTGGGAACTGCCAGAAACTATTTAAAGAGGATAAGCCATTGAAAGATTTGATGAATTTTTTAAAACGTCAAGGTCGTGCAGACGACTTTGATGGGATTTCTATCGGGTTGGTTTCACCGGATATGATCCGTTCTTGGTCGTATGGTGAAGTAAAAAAGCCAGAAACCATTAACTACCGTACTTTTAGACCGGAACGCGACGGTTTGTTTTGTGCCAAAATTTTTGGTCCTGTCAGTGATTACGAATGTTTATGCGGTAAATACAAGCGTTTAAAGCATCGCGGTGTGATTTGCGAAAAATGCGGCGTTGAAGTCACGCTGTCTAAGGTGCGTCGTGAGCGTATGGGTCATATTGATCTGGCTAGCCCTGTTGCGCACATCTGGTTTTTAAAATCATTGCCGTCCAGAATTGCCTTGTTGCTCGATATGACGCTGCGCGAAATTGAGCGCGTGCTGTATTTTGAATCTTTCGTGGTTTTAGACCAAGGCATGACACCGTTAGATAAAGGCCAGTTGCTGACCGACGATGAATATTTGGATGCGGTTGAACAATACGGCGATGATTTCGTCGCCAAAATGGGTGCGGAAGCCATTTATGATTTGTTGCGTGCGATTAATTTGAAAGAGCAGGTGGCTGTACTGCGTGAAGAAATTGACGCGACCAACTCTGAAACAAAAATTAAAAAATACGCCAAGCGTCTTAAAGTGCTGGAAGCCTTGCTCACCTCTAAAAATCGCCCTGAATGGATGATTTTGAAAGTGTTGCCGGTGTTGCCGCCTGAATTGCGCCCGTTAGTACCGTTGGATGGTGGCCGTTTTGCAACCTCGGACTTGAATGATCTGTACCGCCGCGTTATTAATCGTAACAACCGTTTAAACCGTTTATTAGACTTGAGTGCGCCGGACATTATTGTCCGTAATGAAAAACGCATGTTGCAAGAATCTGTCGATGCCTTGCTGGATAACGGCCGTCGTGGCCGTGCCATTACCGGCACTAACAGGCGACCTTTGAAATCCTTGGCCGATATGATCAAGGGTAAGCAAGGCCGATTCCGTCAGAATTTGTTGGGTAAGCGCGTTGATTATTCAGGGCGTTCGGTTATTGTGGTAGGGCCTAC
Source organism: Crenothrix polyspora (assembly GCF_900163755.1). GTDB lineage: Bacteria > Pseudomonadota > Gammaproteobacteria > Methylococcales > Methylomonadaceae > Crenothrix > Crenothrix polyspora. Next base: position 52,148 of record NZ_FUKI01000170.1, read on the forward strand.
TTTACGATTGCATCAGTGTGGTTTGCCTAAAAAAATGGCTTTGGAGTTGTTCAAGCCGTTTATTTTTAGCAAGTTGCAGTTTAGAGGCTTAGCGACTACCATCAAAGCCGCTAAGAAAATGGTGGAGCGTGAAGGTGCGGAGGTATGGGATATTCTCGAAGAAGTCATTCGTGAGCACCCTATTTTACTCAACCGCGCACCCACGTTGCACAGATTGGGTATTCAAGCGTTTGAGCCTATCTTAATTGAAGGCAAAGCCATACAACTGCATCCTTTGGTGTGTAGCGCGTTCAACGCTGACTTTGACGGCGATCAGATGGCCGTGCATATTCCATTGTCTATTGAGGCGCAGTTAGAAGCACGTACCTTGATGATGGCGACGAATAACATTTTGTCACCCGCTAACGGTGAGCCTGTTATTAACCCATCTCAGGACGTGGTATTAGGGCTTTATTACATCAGTCGTGAAAAAATTAACGCCAGAGGCGATGGCAGTATCTTCGTGGATGTCGGTGAAGTGCATAAAGCACTGGAATGTAAGATGGTTGAATTACAATCCAAAATCCAGTTGCGCATCACTGAAAAAGTCGTTAACGACAGCGGTGAAACCGTTAATAAAACCCATCGTGTTGAAACCACAGTGGGTCGTGCCCTGATTTGGGAAGTCGTGCCCGATCGCATGCCGTATGAGTTGGTTAACTGTGATATGACCAAGAAAAATATCTCACGGTTAATTAACTACAGTTACCGCTATTTAGGTAATAAAGATACCGTGGTGTTGGCGGATCAGTTGATGTATCTAGGTTTTAGATATGCGACTATTTCTGGTGTGTCGTTTGGTATTGAAGACATGGCGATACCGGCTAAAAAAGCCGACATTATTGCTGCGGCTGATATGGAAGTGAACGAAATCCAAAGCCAGTATGCTTCAGGTTTGGTAACAGACGGCGAGCGCTACAATAAGGTTGTCGATATTTGGTCGCATGCCAACGATCAAGTTGCTAAAGTGATGATGGACGGTTTGGGTGAAGAGTCGGTTGTTGATGCTAATGGCAATACCGTCAAACAAAAATCGTTCAACTCTATCTTTATGATGGCCGAATCTGGCGCGAGAGGTTCAGCGGCGCAGATTCGTCAGTTGGCCGGTATGCGTGGTTTGATGGCTAAACCAGACGGCTCGATTATCGAAACACCGATCACCGCCAACTTTAGAGAAGGTTTGGACGTATTACAGTACTTTATTTCGACACATGGTGCGCGTAAAGGTTTGGCGGATACGGCGCTGAAAACCGCTAACTCAGGTTACTTAACACGTCGATTGGTGGATGTGGCACAAGATTTGGTGATTACTGGCAAAGATTGTGGTACCGCTAATGGCTTGATTATGACACCCATCATTGAAGGCGGCGATGTTGTTGAGCCTTTGTCAGAGCGTGTGTTAGGCCGTGTTACGGTTAGCGATGTCATGGATGGGGCAGGGGAGACGGTTATTGTGCCGCTAGGTACTTTGTTGGACGAGCAATGGGTTTCCGTACTCGAAGAGCACAGTATTGACCAGATTTTAGTGCGTTCCATTATTACCTGTGAAAACCGTCATGGTGTTTGCGTAGCCTGTTATGGGCGCGATTTGGGTCGTGGTCATTTGGTTAATATTGGTGAAGCGGTGGGTGTTATCGCGGCGCAGTCTATTGGCGAACCGGGTACACAGTTAACTATGCGTACTTTCCACATTGGTGGTGCGGCATCACGGTCGGCAGCGATTAGCAATGTGCAGGTCAAATCTTCCGGTACTGTGCGTCTTAACAATTTAAAATCGGTACAGAATAGAGAGGGTAATTTAGTCGCTGTATCAAGATCGGGTGAAGTCGGTTTAGTTGACGATTATGGCCGTGAAAGAGAGCGCTATAAAATCCCGTATGGTGCGGTGTTATCTGTACAAGAGGGTAGTAAAATTAATGCTGGTGACATCATTGTTACTTGGGATCCGCATACGCATCCAGTTATTACTGAAGTGGATGGTATTGTTGAGCTGAAAGATTTTGTTGATGGTGTTACGGTACAAAAACAAAATGATGAAGTCACTGGCTTAAGTTCATTAGTCGTTACTGATCCTAAGCAGCGTGGTAGCGCGGGTAAAGAGTTACGGCCTATGGTGCGGTTACTGGATAAGGAAGGTGGCACTATTTATTTGGCGGGCACTGAAATTCCGGCGCAATATTTCTTACCTGCGGGCGCTATTGCCGGTATTAAAGATGGTGGCGAAGTAAAAGTTGGTGACGTTTTAGCCAGAATTCCACAAGAATCCAGTAAAACTCGCGATATTACTGGTGGTTTACCACGGGTAGCGGATTTGTTTGAGGCACGCAAAACCAAAGATCCAGCAATTTTGGCGGAAACCAGCGGTACGATTTCTTTTGGTAAAGAAACCAAAGGTAAGCAACGGGTTATTATTACTGATGCGGCGGGTGAGCAAATTGAAACCTTGATACCGAAATGGCGGCATATCACCGTTTTTGAAGGTGAATTTGTTGAAAAAGGTGAAACCATTGCTGAAGGTGAATTAACGCCGCATGACATCTTGCGATTGAGAGGTATTGAAGAATTAGCCAATTATCTTGTTAAAGAAATACAAGATGTTTACCGTTTGCAAGGTGTAAAAATCAATGATAAGCATATTGAAGCGATTATTCGTCAAATGCTGCGAAAAGTTGAAATTACTGCGTCAGGCGACACCAGTTTCTTGAAAGGTGAGCAAATCGAGCGTGCGGCGATGCGGGAAGAAAATGACAAGGCTGAGCGTGAAGGTAAAATCCCAGCCAGTTATGAGTCTGTTTTGCTAGGCATCACTAAGGCTTCTTTGGCGACTGAATCTTTTATATCGGCAGCATCTTTCCAAGAAACTACACGCGTGTTAACGGATGCGGCTGTGCGCGGTTTAAGTGACAGTTTGCAAGGTTTGAAAGAGAATGTTATTGTCGGTCGATTGATTCCAGCTGGAACAGGCTTAGCCTATCATGAAGCGAGGAAAAATCGCTTGATGCAAAGTCAAATGGTTGAAACTGAAGTTACTACTGTTGTAGATTCAGGTGATGTGGAAGAAGCATTGAAACAAGCGTTAAATATTTAATGTGTAATTAAAGCTCACGGCTTAGGGTAGTTGTTATAGTGAGTAACCAGCCATAAGCCGTAAGTAATAAGTCTGTTTGTGATTATTGTTGATGAGTTAATGCCACAAAAATAAATTAAAACTGGCGATAAAACGCCGGTAAGTCGAGTTTTACAAAAAATCAACTTGACCTGAAAAAAATAAAGAAGTAATATGTCCAGCTCACATTAGCTAACGTTCTTAAGCCGAGTCTGGGTTCGTCTGGTCGTCGACAATTGTAACGAGAAGCAATTGTTGTAATTGGCTGATAGTTAAATTTATATTCGGAGTAAAAAGAAATATGGCCACGATTAACCAGTTGGTTCGTAAGCCACGTGCTAAGAAAATAGAAAAAAGCAACGTCCCCGCTTTAGAGGCTTGTCCTCAGCGCAGAGGTGTTTGTACTCGTGTTTATACTACGACACCAAAAAAGCCAAACTCTGCATTGCGTAAAGTAGCCAGGGTCAGATTGACCAACGGCGCTGAAGTAAGTAGTTATATCGGTGGTGAAGGGCATAATCTTCAGGAGCATTCCGTGGTTCTGATAAGAGGCGGTCGTGTTAAAGATTTGCCTGGTGTTCGATATCACGTTGTACGCGGTAGCCTGGATTCTTCTGGTGTTAATAACAGAAAATGCGGTCGCTCTAAGTATGGAACAAAACGGCCTAAGGGCAAGTAGTTGGTTGGTGAAAAATGTCTAGAAGAAGAGTTGCTACAAAGAGAGAAATTATTCCAGATCCACGATTTGGTAGCGTTATGCTGACCAAGTTTATGAATATGATCATGGAGAGCGGAAAAAAATCGATTGCTGAAGGCATCGTTTATGGTGCTTTAGATTTCATTGAAAAGAAGGGTCATGCGGAGCCTTTAGAGGTTTTGTCTAAGGCTTTAGAAAACGTTCAGCCGCGTGTCGAAGTTAAATCTCGTCGTGTGGGTGGTGCTACTTATCAGGTACCGGTAGAGGTTCGTCCTTCCAGGCGATTGGCTTTGGCGATGCGCTGGTTGATTGATGCGTCTAGAAAAAGAAATGAAAGAACTATGTCAGCCAAATTGGCAGGTGAATTGATGGACGCTTTTGAAAGCAGAGGAACTGCCGCTAAAAAGCGTGAAGATACCCATAGAATGGCCGAAGCAAACAAAGCTTTCTCGCATTACCGCTGGTAAGTTTTTGTACATAGAAATATTTTTTACTTAGCTTGTGCGTAAAACACCAGTAAGTCGTTATAGAAACATTGGCATCATGGCGCATATTGATGCAGGTAAGACGACAACGACAGAGCGAATACTCTATTATACGGGCGTTTCGCATAAGATGGGTGAAGTGCATGATGGTGCTGCTACCATGGATTGGATGGAGCAAGAGCAAGAGCGAGGTATTACCATTACTTCGGCTGCAACAACATGTTTTTGGAGTGGTTCGGCGGGTCAATATGATCAGCATCGTATCAATATTATTGATACACCTGGACATGTTGACTTTACGATTGAAGTTGAGCGTTCGTTGCGAGTTTTGGACGGAGCTTGTGTAGTTTTTTGTGCTGTCGGCGGTGTTGAGCCACAATCAGAGACAGTTTGGCGGCAAGCGGATAAGTACCGCGTTCCACGGTTGGTTTTTATTAACAAAATGGATCGCGTAGGTGCTGACTATTTGAGAGTTATTAATCAGATTGGTACGCGTTTAGGAGCTTGTCCTGTTGTTATGCAGTTGCCTATAGGCGCTGAAGATAGTTTTGAGGGCGTGGTTGATCTTATCAAGATGCGTGCGATTTACTGGGATGATGCCAGTAACGGCATGGTCTTTGAAGAAAGAGAAATACCGTCGGGCATGCAGTCATTATGTGAGCAGTGGCGTGAGCGCCTTGTTGAAGCCGCTGCGGAATCAACAGAGGTATTAACCGAAAAATACCTTGAAGAGGGTGATCTAACGGTTGATGAGATTAGGCATGGTATTCGCGTTCGAGCCATTGCTAATGAAATTGTTCCTGCGCTGTGTGGCTCGGCCTTTAAAAATAAGGGTGTTCAGGCCATGTTGGATGCGATTATAGATTATATGCCTGCGCCGAATGATGTTGCTGCTATTAAGGGTGTTTTGGATGACGAGGTGACGGAAGCATGTCGACCTGCTTCTGATGATCAGCCTTTTGCAGCGTTGGCATTCAAAATTGCTGCTGATCCTTTTGTCGGAATGTTGACATTTTTCAGGGTTTATTCGGGCGTATTAAGCTCTGGTGATAGTGTTTATAATCCGATAAAAAAGAAAAAAGAGCGCATTGGTCGCATTGTTCAAATGCATGCTAATAGCCGAGAAGAAGTTAAAGAAGTTTATGCGGGTGATATAGCCGCAGCGATTGGTCTTAAAGACGTGACGACAGGTGAAACCCTGTGTGATCTTAAGAGCATCATAATTTTAGAACGCATGGATTTTCCTGATCCGGTTATTTCGGTCGCTGTTGAGCCTAAAACCAAAGGCGATCAGGATAAAATGGCTGTTGCGTTGGCTAAATTAGCGCAGGAAGATCCATCGTTTAGAGTGCATACAGATGCCGAGTCGGGTCAAATTATTATTTCAGGGATGGGTGAGTTGCATCTTGAAATTATAGTTGATCGCATGAAAAGGGAATTTAGTGTGCAAGCGAATGTTGGCGCACCTCAGGTGGCTTACAGGGAAACAATTCGAGATAAAGTTGAGCAAGAAAGCAAATTTATCAGGCAATCCGGCGGTCGTGGTCAATACGGTCATGTTTGGTTACGGATTGAGCCTAAAGAGTTGGGTACAGGATACGAATTTGTCAGCGAAATTGCTGGCGCTGTTGTCCCTAAAGAATATATTCCGGCAGTTGATAATGGCATACAAGAACAGCTAAAAAGTGGGGTTCTTGCAGGTTATCCAGTGTTGGACGTAAAAGTGACTTTGTTTGATGGTTCTTATCATGATGTTGATTCGAACGAGATGGCTTTTAAAATTGCAGCTTCTATGGCGTTTCGAGAAGGCGCAAGAAATGCAAGGCCTGTCTTGTTAGAGCCTATTATGAAAGTAGAAATTACCACCCCTGAAGATTATATGGGGGATGTGGTGGGTGATATTAACCGCCGACGCGGTGTCATTCAGAGCATGGATGATATTCCATCAGGTAAGGCAATTGGCTGCGAAGTGCCGCTAGCGGAAATGTTTGGTTATGCAACAGATCTGCGCTCGGTGACACAAGGTAGAGCTACGTACAGTATGCGGTTTGAAAAATATAATGAAACGCCCACGCATATTGCAGAAGCGATCATAAAAAAATCTTCATAACATTGAATGTAACATAAAGGTATTGACTCATGGCTAAAGAAAAATTTTCACGTAGTAAGCCACATGTAAACGTAGGCACAATTGGCCACGTCGATCACGGTAAAACTACTTTAACAGCAGCTTTAACATCGGTAATGGCAAAATTGCACGGTGGTGCTGTTAAAGCATTTGATCAGATTGATAATGCACCTGAAGAGCGTGCGCGTGGTATTACGATTGCGACTTCTCACGTGGAATATGAGTCAACAGCACGTCATTATGCTCATGTTGATTGCCCAGGACATGCTGATTATGTAAAAAACATGATTACCGGCGCGGCGCAAATGGACGGCGCTATTTTGGTTTGTTCAGCGGCGGATGGCCCAATGCCACAAACCCGTGAGCACATTTTGTTATCCAGACAGGTTGGCGTACCGTTCATTGTGGTTTATTTGAATAAAGCTGATTTAGTTGACGATGCTGAATTGCTTGAATTGGTCGAAATGGAATTAAGAGAGTTGCTGGATAAATATGAGTTCCCTGGCGACGATACACCTATTATTACTGGTTCTGCCAGAATGGCGTTAGACGAAGCTACTAGCGGCGCAACGCCAACAGATATGGGCTTTAATTCCGTTGTTAAGCTAGTAGAAGCATTAGACAGTTATATTCCAATGCCAGAAAGAGCAGTGGATTTGGCGTTTTTGATGCCAGTTGAAGACGTATTCTCTATTTCTGGTCGTGGTACTGTTGTTACCGGTCGTATTGAACGTGGTATTATCAAAGTTGGTCAAGAAATTGAAATTGTTGGTATTAGGCCTACAGTCACCACAACGGTTACTGGCGTAGAAATGTTCCGTAAGCTGCTTGATCAAGGTGAAGCTGGCGATAACGTGGGTTTGTTGTTAAGAGGTACCAAGCGTGATGACGTTGAGCGTGGTCAGGTATTAGCAAAATCAAAAAGTATTAAACCGCATTCAAAATTTAATTCTGAAATTTATGTGTTGTCTAAAGATGAAGGTGGTCGTCATACGCCGTTCTTCGATGGCTACCGTCCGCAGTTCTATTTTAGAACCACTGACGTAACCGGTGCTGTAAAACTCCCTGAAGGCGTAGAAATGGTGATGCCTGGTGATAACGTTTCTGTTGTTATTACACTGATTTCACCCATTGCTATGGAAGAAGGTCTGCGTTTTGCTATCCGTGAAGGTGGTAGAACAGTCGGTGCTGGTGTTGTTGCATCAATAGTCGAGTAAACAATATGTCTAATCAAACTATCAGAATCCGTTTGAAATCATTCGATCATAAGTTGATTGATCAATCGGCTGGTGAGATAGTAGAAACAGCAAGACGAACCGGTGCCCAAGTAAAAGGTCCGATTCCCTTGCCTACTAAGAAAGAGCGTTTTACCATTTTGGTCTCGCCGCATGTCGATAAAGATGCCAGAGATCAATATGAATTAAGAACATACAAGAGGCTGTTGGATATTGTTGAGCCAACAGAAAAGACCGTTGATGCATTGATGAAATTGGATCTTGCAGCCGGTGTCGATGTTCAAATCAAGTTGAACTAAGTTTAGGGGAATTGGTTGTGTCAATAGGTCTTATTGGTCGCAAATGCGGTATGACTAGGGTTTTTTGTGAAGATGGGTCGTCTGTACCGGTGACTGTGCTTAGTATTGATTCGAACCGCGTGGTTCAGGTCAAGACTGTAGATGTGGATGGCTATCGTTCCATTCAAGTTGCTGCAGGTGATAAAAAATCTTCACACGTTAATAAGCCGATGGCTGGTCATTATGCTGCTGCTAATGTGACTGCCGGACGTGGATTATGGGAATTTAGGCTTGAAGATGGCGAAGGCGCTGATTTAACAGCAGGTTCGGAGTTGTCTTTAAATATTTTTGCGGCGGGGCAGGTGGTCGATGCACAAGGCAGAAGTATTGGTAAAGGTTTTGCAGGTGGTGTAAAACGGCATAATTTCAGTATGCAGGATGCAACTCATGGTAACTCACGGTCACACAGAGTGTTAGGTTCTATCGGTATGAACCAAACACCAGGCCGTGTTTTCAAGGGTAAGAAAATGGAAGGCCACATGGGTGCTCGGAAAACAACCGTTCAAAATCTAACGATACATTCGATAGATACAGCCAGAAGCTTGATACTGGTGAGGGGAGCTGTTCCCGGTGCTAAAGGCGGTGATGTCATTATCACGCCGGCAATGAAAATGCGGAATAAAGGTTAAGATATGAGTTTGCAAGTTCCAGCTTTAGATGCACAAGATTCCGTTAAAAGCTTAGATGTTTCTGAAGCTGTTTTTGGTCAGCCATTTAATGAAACTTTGGTGCATCAGTTAGTTGTTAAATATATGGCGAATGCGCGTGCTGGTACAAAAGCACAAAAAACACGCTCCGATGTTAGTGGTGGCGGTATTAAACCTTGGCGTCAGAAAAGCACAGGCCGTGCACGAGCCGGTACAACACGTAGTCCGATTTGGCGTACCGGTGGTATCGTTTTTGCTGCAAGACCTAGAAGTTATGATCAAAAGCTGAATAAAAAAATGTTTAGATCAGCCATTCGGTCTATTCTGTCTGAGTTGTTAAGGCAAAATCGTTTGGTCGTCAGTAGCGATATGTCTCTGGATACGCCTAAAACCAAAGTATTAGTTGAGAAGTTGAAATCAGTTGATGCCAAAAGAGTGTTATTGGTTGTTGAAAGTATCGATGCAAACCTGGCTTTAGCGTCACGTAATATTCCTTATGTGGAAGTGGTTGCGGCAGCCAATTTGAATCCGGTGTTGTTGATTTCATCTGATAAAGTGATTGCAACCCCCGGTGCTTTGAAGCAAGTTCAGGAGAGTTTAGCGTGAGTGTCAATCAATATCATTTAGCAGGTGTTTTGCAGGCACCATTGATATCTGAAAAAAGTACCTTTGTTGCGGAAAATAGAAATACAGTCGTATTTAAAGTATTGAAAGCCGCGACTAAAAAGCAAGTCAAAGGTGCAGTAGAGATCATGTTTAGCGTTGAAGTTGAATCCGTTCAGGTGTTAAACGTTAAAGGTAAAGAGAAAAAGTTTGGTCGTTCGGTAGGCCGTAGGTCTGATTGGAAGAAGGCTTATGTTAAACTTAAGCCTGGGTTCGACATACAGTTCTCTGGTGCTTGATTAATTTAAAGAAAGATCAATAGGAAACGGTAGAAAGCATGGCGATCGTAAAGTCAAAACCGACATCACCAGGATCTCGGTTTGTAATCCGCATCAAGAATGATGAGTTGCATAAAGGTAAGCCTTATGCACCATTATTAAGTAAAAAAAGTAAAACGGGTGGTCGAAACAACCAAGGGCGTATTACTACACGTCATATTGGTGGTGGTCATAAGCAGCACTACCGTATTGTTGATTTTAAAAGAAATAAAACAGACATTCCCGCAGTAGTAGAGCGCTTGGAATATGATCCGAATAGAACAGCCAATATTGCGCTGATTTTATTTAAGGACGGTGAGCGTCGTTATATTATCGCACCTAAAGGTCTTACAGTAGGTCAAGAAATTATTTCTTCGGACAATGTGCCAGTTAAGACCGGTAACTGTATGCCACTGCGTAATATTCCTATGGGTACCACAGTGCATTGCGTTGAGCTCAAGCCTGGTAAGGGTGCTCAGATTGCAAGGAGCGCAGGTACTTCGGTACAATTGGTTGCAAGAGACGGTGCGCATGCCACTATACGTTTACGCTCTGGCGAAATGCGCAAAGTGATGGCTGACTGTAAAGCAGTGATCGGTGAAGTGTCCAACTCAGAACATAACTTGGCATCACTTGGTAAAGCAGGCGCGTCGAGATGGCGTGGTGTTAGGCCTACCGTTCGCGGTGTGGTTATGAACCCTGTTGACCATCCACACGGTGGTGGTGAAGGTCGTACGTCGGGTGGTAGGCATCCGGTGTCGCCTTGGGGTATGCCAACCAAAGGTTATAAAACAAGAAAAAACAAACGCACTGATAATATGATCATCAGACGTCGTAAACAGAAGTAGAGAGAACATACATGCCGCGTTCAATTAAAAAAGGTCCTTTTGTTGACCATCACCTTCTCAAAAAAGTGGAAGATGCTGTTGCCAGCAATAACAGGAAACCGATTAAAACATGGTCAAGAAGATCGATGATTTTGCCAGACATGCTGGGATTAACTATCGCTGTCCATAATGGCAAATTGCATATTCCCGTGCTAGTCTCTGAGAATATGGTTGGGCATAAGTTAGGTGAATTTGCCCCTACTCGCACATACAAAGGCCATGTGGCTGATAAAAAATCAAGGTAGGTGGCGATGGAAATTTCAGCAAAACTAAGAAATGCCCCCATGTCTGCTCAAAAAGCACGCTTGGTAGGTGATCAAATACGCGGACTGCCTGTTGAAAAAGCACTCAATACTTTGAAGTTCAGTTCTAAAGATGCCGCAGTAGTTTTCAAGAAAGTTTTGGAATCTGCTATTGCCAACGCTGAGCACAATGAAAGTGCCGATATTGATGAGTTGAAAGTTTCAACGGTCTTTGTCGATGAGGGTGTCACCATGAAGCGATTTAAAGCACGTGCTAAAGGCCGCGCAAATCACATTCTGAAAAGAACCTGTCATATTACAATTAAAGTTGCAGCATTCGAATAGAGGCGAAAATGGGTCAGAAAGTACATCCAATAGGCATACGCCTTGGTATTGTCAAGGATTGGAATTCAAGATGGTATGCGGACAGCCAAAATTATTCGGTGTTTTTGCACCAAGATTTAACGGTCAGAGAATTCATAAGAAAGAAATTAGCACATGCTTCTGTGAGCCGAATTCAAATCAATCGGGCAGCAAATAACGCTAATATCACCATACATACCGCACGTCCAGGTATTGTTATTGGTAAAAAAGGTGAAGACATTGATGTGTTAAGACAAGCCATATCAAAAATGATAGGCGTGCCTGTACAACTGAATGTTGAAGAAATTAGAAAGCCTGAGTTAGACGCATTGCTAGTAGCAGAAGGCGTTGCACAACAGCTTGAAAAACGAGTAATGTATCGTCGTGCTATGAAACGTGCTGTGACGAACTCCATGCGTTTAGGTGCTGAAGGCATCAAAATTAATGTGGGTGGTCGTTTGAACGGTGCTGAAATTGCCCGCAGCGAATGGTATCGCGAAGGTCGTGTGCCGTTACATACATTAAGAGCGGATATCGATTATGCCACTGCTGAAGCCAATACCACCTACGGTATTATCGGCGTGAAAGTATGGATATTCAAAGGTGAGGTATTTGATATGGAATCGCATATCGCCTCAATTAACGCTGACACAAAGAAATAGTTGAAGGAAAAGAGACATGCTTCAACCTAAAAGAACAAAATTCCGTAAACAGCACAAAGGCCGTAATAATGGTATCGCTGTTCGTGGTTCATCGGTAAGCTTTGGCGAATACGGACTTAAATCTGTTAGTCGTGGCAGACTTACCGCAAGACAAATTGAATCTGCTCGCCGTACCATTACACGTCATGTTAAGCGTGGTGGTAAATTGTGGATAAGAATTTTTCCTGATAAGCCTATTACCAAAAAACCTTTGGAAGTACGTATGGGTAAAGGGAAAGGTAGTGTAGAATACTGGGTTGCTCAAGTAAGACCTGGCACTATGCTGTATGAGATTCAAGGTGTTTCTGAAGAGATGGCTCGTGAAGCTTTTGCCTTGGCAGCCGCCAAATTACCCTTAAAGACTCTTTTTACCGCCCGGACGATAATGTAATGAAAGCAAGTGAACTACGTCAGAAATCAAAAGACGAGTTGGGTGCTATGATGCTCGACTTATCTCGTGAGCGCTTCAATCTTAGAATGCAAAAAGGTACTGGACAACTGACCAAACCTGACCAAGTAAAAAAAGTCAGACGGGATGTTGCACGTATCCAAACACTATTGAAAGAAATGGCGAGCGCATAAAATGAGTGAAAATACAGCTGAAAACACCGTTGCACTGAGAACCATTTCTGGTCGCGTTGTCAGTAATAAAATGGATAAAACGATTACAGTACTGGTAGAGCGTGTTGTCAAGCACCCTGTCTACGGTAAGTATATTAAGCGTTCAACCAAAATTATGGCACACGATGCGGAAAATGTTTGTAAAGAAGGTGATGTTGTGGCAATTACTTCTTGCCGTCCGATGTCCAAGAACAAAACTTTTAAATTAGTGCAAGTTTTAGAAAGCACTAAATAAGTAGTAGTAAAACTGTTTACATTTTAAGTGCGGGAATAAATCATGATTCAGATGCAAACTAACCTTGACGTTGCTGATAATAGCGGCGCAAAAAAGGTCATGTGTATCAAAGTATTAGGCGGTTCGCATAGACGTTATGCGGGCATAGGCGATATTATTAAAGTCAGTATTAAAGATGCGATTCCTCGTGGCAGAGTCAAAAAAGGAGAGGTTTACAATGCGCTAGTTGTGAGAACAGCAAAAGGCGTGCGTAGATCAGATGGTTCCGTGATTCGCTTCGATGGTAATGCGGCTGTTATCCTTAATAATAATTTGCAGCCATTGGGTACGCGTATATTTGGCCCTGTGACCCGTGAGCTTAGAGGTGAGAAATTTATGAAAATTATCTCCTTAGCTCCTGAAGTTTTATAAGTGGGAAACTAAACGATGCAAAAAATTAAAAAAGGCGATGATGTTATTGTTCGTACCGGTAAGGATAAAGGTAAGAGCGGTAGAGTCGTTAAAATATTGAAAAACAATACGGTGCTGGTTGAAGGAATCAATCAAGTCAAAAAAAGCCAGAAACCGAATCCTAATGCAAATATCGATGGCGGCATTGTCGTTAAAGACATGCCTATTAATATTTCCAATATCGGTCTGTACAATCCCGCTATTAAAAAAGCAGATCGTGTTGGTTTTAGATTTTTGGACGATGGCAAAAAAGTCAGATATTTCAAGTCCACGAATGACCTCGTCGATGTATAAGGTGTAGAGAATAATGGCTAGACTAGAAACTGTATATAAAGAAACCGTACTGCCCGCATTAATGGAGCAGTTCTCCTACAAATCGGTTATGCAAGCACCACGGTTGACTAAAATTACCCTGAATATGGGTGTTGGCGGCGCGGTTGCTGATAAAAAAGTGTTGCAATCTGCACTCAATGACATGGAAAAAATTGCTGGCCAAAAGCCAGTGATTACCTTGGCGAGAAAATCAATTGCGGGTTTTAAAATCCGTGACGATATGCCTATAGGTTGTAAAGTGACATTACGCAGCGATAGAATGTATGAATTTATGGATCGTCTGATCAGTATTGCTATCCCGCGTATCCGCGACTTTAGAGGCTTGAGTTCTAAAAGTTTTGACGGACGTGGTAATTACTCGATGGGTGTTAAAGAGCAAATCATCTTCCCTGAAATTGATTACGACAAGATTGATGTGCTGCGTGGTATGGATATTACTATTACTACCACGGCTCAAACCAACGAAGAAGGTTTGGCGTTGTTAAAGCTTTTTAATTTTCCACTTAAAAACTAAAGGGCAGCACAATGGCAAAGAAATCAATGATTGCGCGTGAAACCAAGCGTAAGCAACTTGTGAAGAAATACGACGTTAAGCGTAAATCTTTAAAAGAAACTATCAGAGACCCAAACACTTCGTTTGAGGATAAAGAGACAGCTCAACTACAACTTCAGAAGTTGCCGAGAGATTCCAGCGTTACACGTATCCGTAACCGTTGTAATTTGACAGGTCGCCCACACGGGTATTATCGTAAATTTGGTTTAAGCCGTAATAAGCTGAGAGAAGCCACAATGCGCGGTGATGTTCCTGGTGTCGTTAAGGCGAGTTGGTAATCTGTTGGATCAGTTTGGAGATAATGAATAATGAGCATGACAGACCCTATAGCAGACATGTTAACCCGGATAAGAAACGGTCAGTCTGCAGGCAAAAAGAACGTAAAACAACCTTCGTCAAAATTGAAGGTATCGATTGCTAAAGTACTTAAAGATGAAGGCTATATTGCTGATTTCAGTACCGAAACAACAGGCAGTCATACTGAGATGTTGATTGAGCTGAAATATTATAAAGGTAAGCCAGTTATTGAGAACATCAAAAGAATAAGTAGACCTGGTTTGCGTATTTACAAATCAAAAGATGAGTTACCTAAAGTACTTGGTGGATTGGGTATCGCTATTGTATCAACATCGAATGGTGTGATGACTGACCGAGCTGCGCGTGCTATTGGGCATGGCGGTGAAGTTATCTGTACTGTTTGTTAACGTAGGCTAGATTATGTCAAGAATTGCGAAAGCCCCGGTCACTATTCCTAGCGGAGTAGAGGTAAAGCTAGAGGGCAACAACATGATTGTAAAAGGTAGTAAAGGACAGTTGTCCCATACCTTGAATTCTGCCGTTAGTGTTGATATCGTTGATAACGTATTATCGGTAGTGTGGAATAAAGACGATAAAAAGGCGACAGCACAAGCGGGTACGGCCAGAGCAATTATTAACAATCTGGTGTCAGGTGTATCGGTTGGTTTTGAAAAGAAACTAGCACTGGTTGGTGTCGGTTACAGAGCACAAGCGAAAGAAAATATCCTCAGCCTGTCACTTGGCTTTTCACATCCTGTTGATTTTGAAGTGCCAGCCGGTATTACTGTTGAAACGCCTACTCAGACCGATATTATTATCAGAGGCAGTGATAAGCAACAGGTAGGCCAGGTTGCCGCAAAAATCAGAGCGTATCGTCCGCCTGAGCCTTACAAAGGCAAGGGTGTCAGATATTCTGACGAGAATGTGGTTAGAAAAGAAGCCAAGAAGAAGTAGGGTAGCATAATGGATAAGAAAAAATCTCGTATGAAACGCGCGTTGAAGCTGCGTTGTAAAATTAAAAGCTTGAATGCTGTGCGTTTGTCGGTTCATAAAACTTCGCAACATATTTATGCGCAAGTGATCAGTGGTGATGGTACAACGACGTTGGCCAGTGCTTCAACAACACAAACACAGATTAACGCTAATTTAAAAAACACCAATAACATAGAAGCTGCGACTGAAGTGGGTAAGTGGATTGCTAAGAATGCTATCTCAGCCGGTGTGAGCGAAGTGGCATTTGACCGCTCAGGATTTAAATATCACGGTCGTGTCAAAGCGTTAGCAGATGCTGCTCGTGAAGCTGGTTTGAAATTTTAGGAGATAATAATGGCGACAGCACCTGCTCAAGGTAGCACCGACGGTTTGCAAGAAAAATTGGTTAACGTACGACGCGTTGCCAAAGTAGTTAAAGGTGGTCGTGTGTTTGGTTTTACCGCACTAACCGTTGTTGGCGATGGCCAAGGGCGAGTAGGTTACGGTGTTAGCAAAGCCCGCGAAGTGCCGATAGCAATTCAAAAATCTTTGGAGCAAGCGCGCAAAAATATGCGTAAAGTGTCTCTAAAAGGCGATACGCTACAGTATTCTATTATGAACACCACCGGTGCTGCGAAGGTTTACATGCAGCCCGCTTCAGAAGGTACGGGCATTATTGCCGGTGGTGCGATGCGAGCGGTTTTTGAAGTGGTCGGTGTACATAACGTATTGGCTAAATGTATTGGTACGAGCAATCCAATTAACGTTGTGAGAGCAACGATCAATGGACTTACCGGTATGCACAATGCCAACCAAATTGCGGCTAAGCGTGGCTTAACCGTTGAACAGATCATTGGGTAGTTGAAATGGCCAGTACCACATTAAATGTTACTATGACAAAAAGCAAGTTTGGACGATTGCCTCGCCACCAAGCCTGTTTGAAAGGTTTGGGCTTGCGTAAAATTAACCAAACAGTGCAAATTATTAATACACCGGAAAATCGGGGTATGATAAATAAAATAGCATATATGCTAAAAGTCGAGGAAGTGTAAATGTATTTAAATACTATCCAAGCGGCAGAAGGATCACGTAAGAAATCCAGAAGAGTGGGTCGTGGCATAGGCTGTACAATGGGTAAGACGTGTGGTCGCGGCCACAAAGGCCAGAAAGCTCGTTCAGGTGGTTTTCATAAAGTCGGTTTTGAAGGCGGTCAGATGCCTTTACAACGCCGCTTGCCTAAAGTAGGTTTTACTTCACAATCGAGCAAATATTCTGCTGAAGTCAGATTGCATGAGTTGAATGCGCTGATCGCTGAAGTGATCGATCTTAAAGTGTTAATTGCTGCTAATATCGTGCCCGCCTTTACTAAAAAAGCTAAAATTATTCAATCGGGTTTATTAAATAAAGCGGTTGTCATTAAGGGTATCTCAGTAACAATCGGTGCTAAAGCATCTATTGAAGCTGCTGGCGGCACAATAGAGGCTTAAAGTGAGTACTCCGAGAACACAGGCGACAGGAAAAGGCGATGGACTCTCAGAGCTGAAAGCGAGGTTGCTTTTTGTTCTTGGGGGATTAATTGTATTGAGGATAGGAGGGCACATCCCTGTTCCAGGAATAGATCCTACCGCTCTTGCAGCGATGTTTAAGGAGCAGAGTGGTTCTATTTTAGACATGTTTAATATGTTCTCTGGCGGTGCTTTGCAGCGACTGAGTATTTTTGCTTTAGGCATCATGCCCTATATATCGGCATCTATCATCATGCAACTGATGACGGTAGTGATACCGGCTATGGAGCAAATGAAAAAAGAAGGTGCTTCGGGTAATCGTAAAATATCGCAATATACGCGATATGGCACAGTGTTACTAGCCACTTTTCAAGCTATTGGTATTTCTCTCGCTTTGCAGACACAGTCTGCAGGTGGGCTTTCTGTCGTCATGAATCCTGGTGTTGGATTTATTGCTATCACCACAATTACACTGGTTACAGGCACTATCTTTTTGATGTGGCTGGGCGAGCAGATGACAGAGCGAGGTATCGGTAACGGTATCTCAATGATCATTTTTGCTGGTATTGTTTCTGGATTACCTAAGGCGATAGGAAGTACTTTAGATTTAGCGCGTACCGGGGAAATGAACGGTGCACTTATTTTGCTATTGTTTTTGTTATCGCTTTCTGTGACAGCATTAGTGGTTTTTGTTGAAAGAGGTCAGCGTAGAATACTGATTAATTACCCAAAAAGACAGCAAGGTGGTAAAACTTACGGTGGTCAGAGTAGTTTTTTGCCTTTGAAGTTGAATATGGCAGGTGTTATACCACCCATTTTCGCATCCAGTATCATTTTATTTCCGGCAACGATTGCGGGTTGGTTTGGTAATACAGATGGTTTTAGATGGTTACAAGATGTTGCTACCATGCTATCACCAGGTCAGCCGGTGTATGTGATTTTTTATGCCGCTGCTATTATTTTCTTTTGTTTTTTCTATACTGCCGTGCAGTTTAATTCAAAAGAGACAGCAGAGAATTTGAAAAAATCAGGTGCTTTTTTGCCTGGTATACGGCCAGGTTTGCAAACCAGTGCTTATATAGATAAAGTCATGACACGTCTGACACTGATTGGTGCTTTTTACATCACCTTAGTGTGTTTGTTACCAGAGTTTTTAATAGTTTACTGGAATGTGCCTTTTTACTTTGGTGGCACCTCGTTACTGATTATTGTTGTCGTGGTAATGGATTTTATTTCTCAGATGCAAACGCACATGATGTCTCAGAAATATGAAGGTTTGATGAAAAAAGCAAATCTTAAAAAATAATGTTAATTAAGATAAAAATGCACAAGTGCAGGAGATAGCTGTGAAAGTACGTGCTTCCGTTAAAAAAATTTGTAGAAATTGTAAGATTGTAAAAAGACATGGCGTTGTTAGAGTCATCTGTGATGATGGCAGACATAAACAACGACAAGGTTAGGATTTGTTGCGTCATAGTTATTGCAATGCTATAATTGGACGCTTAACTTTAGAGTATTGCTCGGGGGAGTATCTAGATGGCGCGTATTGCCGGGATAAATATACCAGATCATAAACACGCCGTCATTGCTTTGACAGCTATTTATGGTATTGGTCGTCAAACTGCAAGTGAGATTTGTGTAGAGGTTGGAATTCAGCCTTCGGTAAAAATAAAAGAGCTGAGTGAAGAGCAATTAGAAACCATTCGTGCCGTCATTGGTAAAATGACAGTCGAAGGTGATTTGCGTCGTGAAGTCTCTATGAATATCAAACGGTTGATGGATCTCGGTTGCTATCGTGGCATCAGGCATCGCAGAGGCTTGCCGCTTCGAGGCCAAAGAACCAGAACCAATGCGCGTACCCGTAAAGGCCCTCGTAAACCCATCAGAAAATAAGTTTTCTTAAGAGATAAATGTAATGGCAAGTCCAAATAATCGTGCTAGAAAGCGCGTAAAAAAAGAGGTGGCTGACGGTATCGTTCACGTTCATGCGTCTTTTAATAACACCATCATTACTATCACCGACAGAAAAGGCAATGCTCTATCTTGGGCAACGTCAGGTGGTTCGGGTTTTAGGGGTTCGCGTAAAAGTACTCCTTTTGCAGCGCAGGTTGCCGCAGAGAAAGCGGGGACGGTTGCTTTGGAATTTGGTATGAAAAATCTAGATGTTATGATCAAAGGTCCAGGCCCTGGTCGTGAGTCAGCAGTGCGTTCTTTGAACAATCTGGGATTCAAAATTAATAACATTGTAGATGTGACACCTATTCCACACAATGGATGTCGCCCACCTAAAAAGCGCCGCGTATAGAAATTTTGGAGTAGTCACATGGCAAGATATCTTGGACCCACCTGTAAGCTGAGTCGTAGAGAAGGGACTGATCTGTTTTTAAAAAGCAGAGGCAAATCCCTAGAAAACAAATGTAAGTTAGAACAAAGACCAGGTCAGCACGGTGCGAAACGTACCCGTAGTTCTGATTATGCTATGCAGTTAAGAGCAAAACAAAGACTGCGTAGAATTTACGGTATTTTGGAAAAACAATTTAGAAACTATTACAAAACGGCTGATATGAAGAAAGGCGCAACAGGTGAAAATCTGTTGAATCTTCTTGAGTCCAGATTAGATAACGTAGTTTATCGTATGGGTTTTGCGTGTACACGCGCTGAAGCACGTCAGTTAGTTAGTCATAAATCAATTCAGGTAAATGGTTCATTAATCAATGTACCGTCTTATCAAGTTGCTCCTGGCGATGCTATTGCCATTAGAGAAAAAGCCAAAAAACAACAAAGAATTGTTGATGCTTTGACAGTTGCTGATCAGTATGGCTTCCCTGCTTGGGTTGAAGTCGATGCAAAAGCAATGTCGGGTAAGTTCAGTTCTTTGCCTGATCGTGTTGATCTGGGCAGCGATATTAATGAGCAGTTGGTTGTGGAACTATACTCCAAGTAATCTTGTAGTTTTGAGGAATATAAATGCAGAGTTCTATTTCTGGCTTATTAAAGCCTCGATTAGTTGAAGTTGTCAGTAAAACGCCTAATCATTCCAGAATTGTGATAGAACCTCTTGAGCGCGGTTTCGGGCATTCCTTAGGAAATGCTTTGAGACGCGTGTTATTGTCGACCATTCCAGGTTGTGCAGTAACCGATGTTGAAATTGAAGGCGTTCTCCACGAATACACCACGATAGAAGGTGTACAGGAAGATGTTGTTGATATTTTGTTAAATCTCAAAAAATTGGCAGTTATTCTTCACAGCCGAGACGAAGTTGAGCTGACATTATCTAAAAATGGTGCAGGCAGTGTTACTGCGGGCGACATCAGTTTACCGCATGACGTTGACATTATTAATCCCGATTTGGTGATTGCTAATTTAACGCAAGCTGGTGTATTGAATATGAAAATACGCGTTCGTCGTGGCAGAGGCTATGAGCCAGTTAGTACGCGTAAAGCAAGTTCAGAGCAAAGTAGCGTTGTAGGTGCGTTGCAGTTAGATGCGGCTTATAGCCCTATCGTTAAAGTCGCTTATCAAGTTGAAAGTACACGCGTTGAGCAACGTACTAATTTAGATAAATTGATTATTGAGCTTGAAACTAACGGTACAGTTGATCCAGAGCAGACCATTAAACTGGCGGCAACGATTTTACACGAGCAGCTATCTGTTTTCGTTGATTTCGAAAAAGTTGATATGCAGCCTGCGCCAGAAGTCGGTGTAGAAGCGGAGCCGTTTGAACCGGTCTTGTTAAGGCCTGTTGATGATCTTGAATTGACTGTGAGATCGGCCAACTGTTTGAAAGCGGAAAATATTTTCTATATCGGAGATTTAATTCAACGTACCGAAGTTGAATTATTGAAAACACCGAATCTGGGCAAGAAATCGTTGACAGAGATTAAAGATATTCTCGCTTTAAAAGGATTGTCATTGGGTATGCGTTTGGAAAACTGGCCGCCTGATAATCTTGCAGATCAAAATCACACAATTACACACTGACATTAGGCTGTTCCATAATGAGACATCGTAAATCTGGTAGAAAATTTAACATGAACAGCAGCCACCGTAAGGCGCTGTTCAGTAATATGGTTACTTCGTTATTTAAGCATGAGTTGATCAGAACAACTTTGCCGAAAGCGAAAGAATTAAGAAGCTATGCTGAACCTTTGATTACCATGTCAAAAATTGACAGTGTTGCTAAAAGACGTATGGCGTTTGCCAAGCTGCATGATCGTGACGCAGTGACTAAGTTGTTTAATGAATTAGGTCCACGTTATAAAGACAGAGCGGGCGGTTATTTACGTATCATGAAATGCGGTTTTAGAACCGGTGATGATGCACCTATGGCTTATGTTGAATTGGTTGATAGACCAGAGTAATACAGTCATAAGAAGATAATAAAAAAAGCCGGTTTATACCGGCTTTTTTTATGGGTGTCAGTTTGTGTTTTTCAATTCATTTTAACCGATAAGCAGTGTTACACGTTGGCGTGTTGATACATTAACAAAAATAAGAGGCAGACTTTTATTTTTGTAAAAATTCTATTTTCCCTGGTTTACCATTCCAATCATCGGCATCATCAACCGGTGCTTTAACTTCAGTAATAATAGGCCACAACTTGGCTAATTCGGCGTTTAATGCGATAAATTGCGTTTGATCGTCAGGCACTTCGTCCTCGGAAAAAATAGCATTTGCTGGGCATTCGGGTTCGCATAAGGTGCAATCAATGCACTCATCTGGATTAATAACCAAAAAATTAGGCCCTTCATGAAAACAATCTACTGGGCAGACATCTACGCAATCAGTAAATTTACATTTGATACAGTTTTCTGTGACTACAAAAGTCATAATTTTTACCAGGAAAAGTTGTAGGGAAAATTATTTTTATACTTGGAGGCGCATTTTAGCAGAAAGCTCGCCATGATAAAACCTTGGCTTAACGTATTGATAGTCAGCTAAGTTAGGCTGTGATAAAAGCTTGGTTTTGAAGTGTCGGGATTACAGCGTTATGCTGTGTTTGTTGATGTTTATAGTTAACGACGGGTGTGTTAGACATTTTACAAGGTATTTTATACTGTGTTCTGGGTGAAAAATATAAAATTATTCAGCAAGCTATTTGGTTTTATCTGGATTTAGCAGCGATAAAAATATCTTTTTAATGTGGCTTATTTTACGATTATTAATGTTTTTTAATGCCAAAGCGGCTTCTTGTTTTAATTGATTGTCTGCGAAGCCTTGTTCGCTGCGTGTGGGTGCTTTGCTGGCTATTTCGAAGTGTTTTTGCGCGTCTTTTAAATTATTGACTGATGCTAAAAACTCGCCGTAAAAATAGTTAACGTCTATACCATCAGGATTGATTTTTAATGCCGCTTGAAACATTTTTCGTGCCTCCTTGCTATCACCAAAAGCTATAGGCCAACCAGGAACCATATAATACAAAGTTCCTAAGGTGACGTAAGCTGAGCCATCCATTGTTTTTGGATCAATAGCGATGGCTTTGGTTAATAAGTCACGCGCTTCATTAACTGCTTGCAGCGCTGATAAGCCATCTTGTTGATCTGCATAAGTGGCTTTAATCACCGCTTGCCAGAACAGTGGTTCGGCAGCTTTAGGGAATTTTTCTGCTAAGTTATCGGCTTGCGTTAATAGCTGTTGATAGGCTGAGCCTTGTTGTGGCTTTGGGGTTTGGTAATAAATCGTTGCCCACTGGGATTCTATACTAGTTAGCGCTGTTTTTAAGTCGCTAGCAAAGCATGAAGTGGAAAGTATCAATAATGCAACAAACGTTGTTTTTTTCATACAAAGACTATAAATTAAAATCTATGGCTTTGCAATAACTTTAAAAAATTAGTTTGCAGGCCATTGCGAGTAAGGGTGAGTGGCTAAATTGTTATTATAATAGCGCTTATCGTGGGTGACTTCTTCGCCTATCCAGTGTGGTTTTTGAAATACAGTATCAACACAGGGTAACTCTATTTCTGCCACAATCAGTCCCTGATTATCACCATAAAATTCATCAATCTCCCAGATATTGCCATTGTTGTTAACGAAATAGCGGGTTTTTTCGATGATTGGCTTTGCGCATAAGCTAAGGAGTATCTCATTAGCATCCGCTAAGGGGATTTCGTATTCGTATTCCTGGCGTTGCGTACCGATGGTGGCACTTTTGATATTTAGCCAGGCTTTTTCAGCACTGATTCTAACGCGGATAGAACTGGTAGCTTGCGAGCTTAAATAGCCTTGTTTATAAATAACGCTGCTGCTGGCCAGTACACGCCAAGCGTCATTGGTTAGTAAAAATTTGTGCTCGATTTCGATAGCCATATTACGCGTTTTTACATTGGTTATGATTATCACAATACGGCGGCGTGGCGGTTTCTGAACAGCCGCATAAGTGTAAGGTTTCGGTGTTTTCGGCAATAAATTTTACCGATTTTTTTTCAGAAAATTGTCGGTGTGCGTGATCGCATAATGGCATGGTTTGGCTAAAGCCGCAGCTGCACCAGGAGTAACGTACACCGGCTTCTACGTCTACTGGCAGTGTTGAATTTGTTTTACAGGTCATGAGTATGATTAATCAAGGTGAAATAAACACCAATTATACTGCAACTGGCACACGTAATTGGTAGCGTACGCGTGCTTTATCTAGTGGCTGCTAAATGATACAGTAGTCGGTTACTAAGTGTTACAGGGTTTTTTATACTGTGCTTAGTGATATTTTTTAACTTTTTTTATTTAGGATAATCATCAATGGCTTTCGAATTACCTGCTTTGCCTTATGCTAAAAACAGTTTAGCGCCTCATATTTCAGAAGAAACCTTGGATTTTCACCACGGTAAGCATCACCAAACCTATGTGACTAACCTGAATAACTTGGTGCCAGGTACTGAATTTGAAGGCTTGTCATTAGAAGAAATTATCGCTAAATCTTCAGGCGGTATCTTTAATAATGCGGCGCAAATTTGGAACCATACGTTTTACTGGAACTGCTTGTCACCTAACGGTGGCGGCGAACCTACAGGCGCATTGGCCGATGCTATTAATGCAGCTTTCGGTTCGTTTGCAAAATTTAAAGAAGAATTTACCAAGTGTTCAGTAACGACGTTTGGTGCAGGCTGGGGTTGGTTGGTGAAAAATGCGGATGGTAGCTTGGCATTGGTCAGCACCAGTAATGCCGGTTGTCCATTAACCACAGGTCAAACACCGTTGTTGACTTGTGATGTCTGGGAACACGCGTATTACATTGATTTCCGTAATGCACGTCCTGCGTACTTAGAAGCATTTTGGGCACTAGTAAACTGGGATTTTGCTGCTAAGAATTTTGCTGCTTAATTTGTCATGATGAATACCTTCAGTGCCGTCAGGTACTGGGGGTTATTATAGGAGATGGGCTATGTCTACTGTATTGATTACCGGTGCAAATCGGGGTTTGGGTTTGGAGTTTTGTCAGCAGTATGCGGAGGACGGCTGGCAGGTGGTGGCGTGTTGCCGTGATGTATCCACCGCGACCGCGTTACAGCAATTAGCCGACCAATACCCCGATATTCAGTTGGAGACACTGGATGTTACCGATTTTTCTCAAATTGATGCACTGTCTCGCAAGTTGTCATCACTCACTATTGATGTGTTGATTAATAACGCCGGTGTTTTTGGTGATGATAGCGAACATCGTTTTGGTCATTTGGATTATCAAATATGGCGGGATACCTTGGTGATTAATGCCCAAGCGCCGGTTAAAATGGCTGAAGCATTTTTAGCGCAGGTGCAGCGCAGCGAGCAAAAGCTAATTGCGACGATCAGTAGTTTAATGGGCAGTATTGCAGATAATGGCAGTGGCGGTAGTATTTTGTACCGTTCCAGTAAAGCAGCCGTTAACGCTGCTATGAAGAGTCTGGCGATTGATTTGAAAAAAGACGGTATAGGTGTACTTATTTTCCATCCTGGCTGGGTGAAGACCGATATGGGTGGCAGTAATGCGCCGTTGCGTCCGGTTGATAGTATTGCTGGTATGCGGCAGGTGATGGCGAATTTCTCATTAGAGAAGTCCGGTGATTTTTTGCGTTATGATGGCGAGGTGATGCCGTGGTAAATAATAAGCTGTACTGTGTTTTATTAATGGAGTTGGTGTGTCACGGTGCTATGGCCGTTGAAACGACGATTCCTAGTATTATTCAAGTGCCAGCGGGAAATGTTAAATTAGTCACGCTACATGCTACAGGTGAGCAAATCTATCAATGTGTATTGAAAGAGACGGCGTATAAATGGATTGTTTCTCCTAAAGCGGTATTGATGGATGAGCAGGGACAGCAAGTAGGTACGCACAGCAAAGGCCCTACTTGGCAGTACAAGGATGGCAGTCGTGTTACCGGTAAAATCAGCCAAAAAACCGATGAGCCACGCCATAAAGCCATGCCGTGGCTATTGATAGAAGTGGTTGATCATAAAGGCGAGGGGGTATTTTCTGCCGTATCTTATATTAATCGGATTAATACGCAAGGTGGTTTAGAGCCAACGTCACCGTGTGATAATAATCATTTAGGCAGTGAGAAAGCGGCAGCTTATACGGCGGATTATATTTTTTACGCGAAATAATTTTAAGCTTTCATTATCAACATAGGCGTTTTTCACTATGTGCTTTTTAGATGTAAAAACGGATTTCGCTTTTTAAAAGGGCTATCCACTTAAGACGGGACAATAAATTACAACTACCGTTCGGCCTGAGCTTGTCGAAGGCTGTTATTCATGGTTCGACAAGCTCACCACGAACGGCTTAAGCTAAAACTGTCCCGCCTTAAGTGGGTAGCCTTTAAAAGATGCTTGGTAGCGAACGCAGTAAACCGATATTGATTGATTTTTTAAACACGCTGCTAAAATATGAGAGTGAACACAGATCGATTTAACGATTATTGATCTGTACTAAACGCACGGCGTTTAAAGATACTTATGCTGTGCAAAGCGTGGTCATTGAAATGCAGCTGTTAAAATGTAACGTTGCCTGCTGTTAGGCAACCCAGCATGACCAACGCGTTGGTCATGCTGGGTTTAAAAAAGCGTTCAACCCAAGCTGCATTTTGTTCAAGCTTAAGTTAGTCGCTGTTTTATGATTCTGTTTCGGAATTATGCGGCGTATTTTGATGTATTACAGGCGAAGAATCCGCTATTGCTGCAACAGGCGGCGGTGTGTATATTTTTGGTGCTTCCATAGCTTCGGTTTTAGCGATTCTTTCAGCAAAATTAGCCGCATAAGCATTAGACGATGCTGGTTGACTTACCGTCACCACATCCGCCGTGTTCTCAGAAGTAGTGCCATCAGTTACCGTATTGCTGGTCTCGCTTTTTCTGTAATTTGGATTGCGTGGCCGTCTGCGATTAGGCCCCCTTCTCGCGTTATTTTTATTATTCGCGTGTTTTGTGGTTGGCTGATCGGTTACTGTATCCTCTGAAGTAAGGTTTATAACGGGTTCAACGTCGTCATGGGTTATGGGTAGCGTACTGATAAACTCTACTGGCATTGTTACTGAGGTATTTTCCGTGCTTTCGGGCGACACAGACGGCAAGTTACGGCGCACGTTCCTACCCAGTTCACGCGGCTGTTTAGGTGGGCGATTTTCCATGATCTTGTCAGGCTCGGTTTGTGTTGTTGCAGCGCCATTAACAGGACGATCTTTACGCTCATTATTTTGCCGCTTATTTTTTTGATTGCGGCGATTATTACGGTTTCTGTCAGATTGTCCGACTGTATTCGGGTTAGGGTTATTAGCGCCAGTATTGTCGCTAATAACATCGGTAGATGCTTCGTCAATTGTTGGTTCTTTACTGGTAGGCTCGCCGATTAATTTATTCCAAAAGCGTTTAATCAAACTGGCGGATTCATTTTTATGCTGCACAGGTGCAGGTGCAGGCGAATCATGTAAAAATTCTTTGATTACGGCTTTTTCAATACGCGGTTTTATCTGCTGGGCAAAATCAGGAATAGTGATTTCTTCGGCTTTTAATTGCAGGTAGCTAGCTCTGTCTGTGCCACCTTCTTTTTCTTTAATACGCTCAATGTCATAAGCCGGTGTTTCCAGATGCTTACTCGGTAAGATGACGATACCTACTTTTAGGCGCGTTTCAATTTGATCAATAACACTGCGTTTTTCGTTAAGTAAAAAGGTGGCGCATTCAATCGGCAAATGCACGATGACTTTTTCCGTGCCTTTTTTCATTGCTTCTTCTTCAATAATACGCAACACAGAAAGTCCAACTGACTCCACGTTACGGATAGTGCCCTGACCTTTACAGCGTGGGCATGGTAGTTGTGTGGCATCTCCTAACGATGGCCGCATGCGTTGTCTGGACATTTCCAGCAAACCAAAACGTGAAATACGGCTGGTTTGTACACGCGCACGGTCAATTTTGAGCGCATCGCGTAGATGGTTTTCAACGCTGCGTTGATTTTTGTTAGACATCATGTCAATAAAATCGATAACAAACAGACCACCTAAATCGCGCAGCCGCAGTTGTCTGGCGATTTCTTCGGCGGCTTCAAGATTGGTATTGAGTGCGGTTTCTTCAATGTCGTTGCCTTTGGTGGCACGCGCTGAGTTAATATCAATAGAGGTTAAGGCTTCGGTGTGGTCAATAACGATAGAGCCACCGGAGGGCAGCGATACCTCGCGGCCATAAGCGATTTCAATCTGTGATTCAATCTGATAACGATTAAATAACGGCACAACGTCTTGATAGAGCTTGGCCTTGGGCAAAAAATGCGGCATCACTTGTTTTAAGAAGTTTTGCACCAAACCAAAGGCATCTTCGTTATCAATGAGGATTTCGTCGATATTGCCACGCAAATGATCGCGCAAGGCACGGATGATGACGTTACTTTCTTGAAACACCAGGAATGGTGCGACTTGATCATTGCAGGAGCGTTCTATAGCTTCCCACAGTTGTACTAAGTAATTTAAATCCCATTGCAATTCTTCAGCGCTTTTGCCGCAACCTGCGGTTCTGACGATTAACCCCATGTTTTCAGGGATATCCAGATTGGTCATGACTTCGCGCAAGTCGTCGCGGGTTTCGCCTTCTATGCGTCTGGAAATGCCACCGGCTTTGGGATTATTAGGCATTAGTACCAAATACGTACCGGCCAAACTAATATAAGTCGTTAGCGCCGCGCCTTTGTTGCCACGTTCTTCTTTTTCAATCTGAACAACAATTTCCTGGCCTTCTTTGATAAGATCTTTAATACCGAGGCGGCGACCATCGTTTTCAGCATTGTCTTGCGGGTGTCTAAACGCGGGTGATATTTCTTTGAAGGGCAAAAAACCGTGTTTATCAGCGCCGTAATTAATAAATGCTGCTTCTAGGCTGGGTTCTACGCGGGTGATAATGCCTTTATAAATATTGGATTTTTTTTGTTCTTTTGATGGTATTTCAATGTCAAAATCATATAATTTTTGACCATCGACCAAAGCAACCCGCAGTTCTTCTGCCTGCGTAGCATTGATGAGCATTCTTTTCATATTTTATCCTTATGTTTTCCTGCTCCTTGATCAGATTTACTGATGCGGACTGGTTTTGGCACATTATCATTTTTATAATGCAACACAGTAAAGCCGTGTATGGCCAATAACACAATCAACTTAGGTTTTTACGGTACTAATGACCGCCATTTGGGCACTAACACTGTGCGTTGACACAGATTAAGTTTAGCCAAAGCTGCGCTAAGCAAATAAATATTCTTTTTGTCAGTCTTGCTGGTAAATACTGTCTTGAACAGGATTTGTATCTCGTTCGTCATGGGTCGAACGCTAACCCGAAAATCGTACACCTGTCCTAATGTGCTAACCAGCATATCGGGGCTTTAGTGTGTGGCTCAATACGCAGACCATATAAGTCAAAGCGTAGAGCCTAATGTGTTTTTGTAGGCGTTGCTAATATAACAACCTTATCGTCTAACATCAATTTAAACAATCAATTCTCAGCAGATGCTGATATTATTTGCACTATGAATGAAGATAACCAAACTACTAAATCACAGGTTAAACTGGTAGAAGTCACTGATAATAATAGTGATCAACGCTTAGATAACTTTTTAATCTCCCAATTGAAAGGCGTACCTAAAAGCCATATTTACCGCATTGTCCGTAAAGGTGAAGTGCGGGTTAATAAAGGTCGTGTCGATGTTAAATACAGGCTTGTTGTGGGTGATATTGTGCGTATTCCGCCGATACGCCTGGCGGAAAGCACGGATATTGTTTTTGTAAAGCAAAGTTTACGTGATGCCTTGCAACAAGGTATTTTGTATGAAGATGACGGGCTGATTGTATTAAATAAACCGGCAGGCTATGCAGTACACGGTGGTACGGGCATTGACTCAGGTATTATAGAAGGTATTCGCGTCATGCGTCCGGAAGCGCACTTTTTAGAACTGGTGCATCGCCTCGATCGGGACACGTCAGGCTGCTTATTAATTGCCAAAAAACGCAGTGCATTACGTAGCTTGCATGAGCTGTTTCGCACCGATCAAGTGCAAAAAACCTATCTGGCACTGCTGTCTGGACAATGGGCACGTAAAAAACTGGTGGTTACTGCGCCGTTGCTTAAAAACATCAATAAGGGCGGCGAGCGTATTGTGGTAATCAGCCAAGCCGGTAAAGAAGCCGAAACATCGTTTAAACGCTTACAGTTATTTAACGATGCCACCTTAGTAGAAGCCTCACCGAAAACCGGACGTACGCATCAAATACGGGTACATGCTGCCTCTTTAGGGCATCCTATTGTTGGTGATGACCGTTATGGACTGGACGACACCAATAAAAACTTTAAAAAAAGAGGCTATAATCGTATGTTCTTGCATGCTGAAACCTTAAAATTTCAGCACCCTACGACCGGCGTAATGATGACTATTTCTGCGCCTTTGCCGCAACAATTACAAAACTTGCTACAGCATGAACAAACGCTTTGATCTGATCATTTTTGATTGGGACGGTACGCTGATTAATTCCATCGACTGGATTGCCCATTGTTTACAAAAAGCAGGTCGCGTGCATGGTTTTGCTGTGCCTGAGCTACAAGATGCTAAAAATGTCATTGGTTTGAGTATACATAATGCGTTGTTAACGTTGTTTCCTGACGCTGATGGTGCCACCTTGGATAAACTGGTGGCATGCTACAATCAGGAATATTTTTCTAAACAGCTCAGTCGTGTTGATTTTTTTACCGGTGTGTATGACATGTTGCTAGCGCTTAAGCAATCTGGATATCAACTGGCGGTGGCGACCGGTAAAACCAGAGCGGGATTAGACAAAGTATTAACTGCAACGGATACCGGTGATTTATTTTGCATAACGCGCTGTGCAGATGAAACCGCCTCTAAGCCTGATCCTAAAATGCTCCATGAGATTATGCAGCATACTAAGGTAGCTCAGCAACGTACGTTAATGGTCGGAGACTCTGTACACGATTTACACATGGCACAAAATGCCCAGATTGCTTCTATCGCGGTATTGTGCGGCTCACATACCGAAGATTTTTTACAACAATATCATCCGTTGGCCTGTTTAATGCGGCCTACGGAATTACTGAATTTTATTTAGGTTTGAGCGCATGGATAATCCACAAGAAAATCAAATTAACGCGGGCAATACCGCAAAGCCAGGTTGGGAACGTGATATTGTTGAAAAGTTGGCTTTTGCTGCAATTAATGAACAACGACGTTCACGGCGTTGGGGGATTTTTTTTAAATCACTGACATTTTTATACTTGTTAGGGGTATTTACGGTGGTGATGTACCCTAAAATTAAAGGTGATGTCAGTGGCGATGGTAATCATACCGCTGTAGTTGATGTGGTTGGGGTGATTGCCGAAGATCAAGCCGCCAATGCTGACAGTATTATTCACAGTCTGCGTGATGCTGTTAAAGATAAACACACCAAAGGCATTATCTTGCATGCTAACTCACCTGGAGGCAGTCCGGTGCAGTCGTCTTATGTGCATGACGAAATTAAAGCTATTAAAAAACAACACCCTGATTTACCTATTGTGGCTGTGGTCAGTGATATTTGTGCCTCTGGCTGTTATTTTATTGCCTCGGCAGCCGATAAAATTTATGTCAATCCATCCAGTTTGGTAGGCTCTATCGGTGTCATTATGGACGGCTTTGGTTTTGTAGATATTATGCAAAAAGTAGGCGTTGAGCGGCGTTTGATTACTGCGGGGGCGCATAAAGCTATGCTCGATCCGTTTTCCGCATCTAAACCCGATGAAAAACAGTTTATGCAAGGCTTAATTGACCAAGTACATCAACAGTTTATTGCGGCTGTTAAAAGTGGCCGTGGTGATCGCATTAAAATAACCCCAGATACTTTTTCTGGCTTGGTTTGGACTGGCGAAGAAAGTATTAAATCGGGTATTGCCGACGCGGTGGGTACGCAAGATTCTGTTGCCAAGAATATGGGTGCTGAAAAGTTGGTTGATTTTACCGAGCACAGTCGCTTAATTGATCGCTTGGCGGGTAAGTTGGGCGCGTCTTTTGGGCAGGCGCTGGGTAGTTTTACAAAGGGTGTTAGCTTGCGCTAAGGATTCAGCCTGGATTCAGACTGTTTGTTTTATGCTATGTTGTACCTGTTTATTTTGATGATACAGCTAAAGCCGGGTTTGGTTTAATGGCGTGCCGTTGACAAGCAGGACATTACATTTAACGGGGCAGGATGATGAAAAGCGCGATTAAAATCGTTGGGTTATTTTTTTTGACAGCAGCACTGTGTTTGGCTGAGCAAAATACTGCTATATCAACACGGGTGAGTTTAGACCAAGCCACCCGACAGGTTTTTAGTCTCACTAAAAATACCGTATTAGGTGCTGCAACGGAAACCATTGACAGTAAAGAAGTGCATATTATCAAAGTATTAGACACTAATGGCTGGATTACGTTTTATAAAATTGATGCGGCAACCGGCGTAATAATCAGTTAATTGTCGGTATAACTTCGGAGTTCTTATGCGTATTCTTATCGTTGAAGATGAGGTTATCCTTGCTAAGCAACTGGATAAATATTTAAATGATAAAGGCTTTGCTGTTGATGTGGCTCACAATGGTAAAGACGGTTATTTTATGGGCACCGAATACCCCATTGATGCGGCGGTGATTGATATTGGCCTGCCGGACTTTTCGGGTATTGAATTGATTAAGCGCTTACGCAAGGCCAAAATAACAGCACCTATTCTTATTTTAACCGCCAGAAGCCGCTGGCAAGAAAAAGTTGAGGGTCTTGAGGCGGGCGCTGATGATTATTTGGTTAAGCCTTTTCACTACGAAGAATTATTAGCGCGTCTCAATGCGTTATTGCGGCGCTCGGTAGGGCTTTCGCATCCTGTGTTAAGCCATGATAATTTTACCTTAGACACCATGACGCAAGAGGTTTTAGTGTCGGGTATTAAATTAGAGCTCACCGCCTTTGAGTATAAAGTGCTGGAGTATCTTATGTTTCATAAAGGTGAACTGATTTCCAAGGCTGTGCTAACGGCGCACATTTACGATGAAGAATTTGATCGCGACAGCAATGTTATTGAGGTTTTTATTGGTCGCTTAAGAAAAAAACTTGACCCTGATGGCACTCGAAAACCGATTGAAACCTTACGTGGTCGTGGTTATAAAATTCCCAGTGACGGGGGGTGAGCGTAATATCAGTCAACTTTATTTTGTTGGGTGTTGTGTAAAAACCTACGAGGCTTTTAAAACGTAGATAGTTATTGCCAGCAGGTGAGAGCTATTTTTTAACTGAATGTCAGTGTATGTAATGGCAATGAATTTTTCTTATGTAAAACAGGTGATTTGTCATGGCCGCTAGATCATTAAGTTTTCGGCTTATCGTATCGGAAGCATTGGTGTTGATTGTGTTTTACACTTTAGTGACATTGATTTTAGAACAGAGTTTTCGAGAAAATGCAGAACAAGCCTTACAAGAGCGACTGCAAACCCATATTTATGCTTTATTATCGTCGGTTGATTTTGATAATTCTGGCCATGTCAAAAAATCGCCTAACCTGCAAGATCCACGCTTTATTAATCCAGGATCTGGACTTTACGCATTTATTTATCAACAAAAACCCGAAAAAAAACAGTTGTGGAGTTCACCTTCGGTGGCTAATGGGGTGGAAATCAACACGCCCAATCTAAAAGTTAATCAATGGGCGTTTTTGCTGGAAAATAAAAAACGCTATGCGTTGCATTATGATGTGATCTGGAAAAATATTGCCGGTATTAAACGAGAATATGTGTTTACTGTGGCGGAAGATACCCAATTTGTAAACGACCAGGTGCAACATTACGGCGAAACGCTGAGATTTTGGTTATTAGCCAGATTGTTGGTATTGGTGTTTATACAGTTTGCGCTGTTACGCTGGAGTTTAAAACCGTTGCGAACGATTGCTAAAGATCTTGATGCGGTTGAGCAGGGGGAAAAAACACATCTTGATGGTCAGTACCCGACAGAATTGCAAGGTTTGGTCGGTAATCTGAATGTGTTTATTAACCATGAACGTGCGCATTTGGAGCGTTATCGCAATACGTTGGCTGATTTAGCGCACAGTTTAAAAACGCCGCTCGCCATTTTACAAGGCTGTACCGAATCGTTCAGCGATAATAAAGACACGGTGCAAGAGCAAATTTTGCGCATGAATAAAATTATTGAATACCAATTGCAACGTGCGGCGGCCAAAGGTGAGCAAAATGCAATTAAATCGGTGGATTTGTCAGAGATTATTAGAAAAATACACCAGTCGTTAACCAAGGTGTATATTGACAGAGGTATTGTTTTTGATTTAGTTATTCCAGAGCAATGTCAAATTTATTGCGAAGAAGGTGATGTTTACGAAATTGTCGGCAATCTTATGGACAATGCCTGCAAATGGTGCGACAGCGCTGTTAAGGTAAGTATTTTGTTGGATCAACGTAAGGCCAGGCGTAATTTTTCTGTTATGTTACAGATTGAAGATGATGGGCCTGGTATTCCGGTCGGTAAGTTTAATGATATTTTAAAACGCGGTGTTCGCGCCGATGAGAATATTCACGGTCATGGTATTGGTGTATCGGTGGTTGCTGAGTTGATTGGTTTGTTAGGCGGCAAGTTAGAAGGCGGTGAAAGCGAAACTTTAAAAGGTATGCGCTGGGGTGTTTATTTGCCTTGATACCGTGTTTTCAATCTGTATTGATTACCTGTAAATAGATGCGCTTTATATTTAGAGCCGACATTCCGCACCCCCCTACCCAGAATTTGCATATAATTTAACATACCGATTTCCAAG
>NZ_FUKI01000089.1 GCF_900163755.1 Crenothrix polyspora
TGCAACAATACCTGCATTACCAACGATCAACGCCACCGACGGCAGCCCGATTACCGGTGTTGCGGAAGCGGGCAGTGTGGTTATTATTAAAGATGCGGCAGGTGTATTAATTGGCACGGCGACAGCTGATCCTGTCACCGGTGCGTACAGTATTGTACCGACGACTGTTCCTGCCAATGGCACGGTGTTGAATGTAACGGCTACCGATGTCGCTGGAAATAGCAGTGCGCCTGTCAGTATTAAAGTTGATGCAACAATACCTGCATTACCAACGATCAACGCCACCGACGGCAGCCCGATTACCGGTGTTGCCGAAGCGGGTAGCCTTGTCACTATTAAAGATGCTTTGGGTGCTGTGATTGGCACAGGCACAGCGGATGCGGTGACCGGTGCTTATAGTATCGTACCGAAGACTGTTCCTGCCAATGGCACGGTGTTGAATGTAATCGCTACCGATGCCGCTGGAAATACCAGTATCCCTGTCAGCATTAAAGTTGATGCAACAGCACCTGCACTACCAACGATCAACGCCACCGACGGCAGCCCGATTACCGGTGTTACCGAAGCAGGCAGTGTCGTTACTGTAAAAGATGCGGCAGGTGCATTAATTGGCACGGCGACAGCTGATCCTGTCACCGGCGCGTACAGTATTGTACCGAAGACTGTTCCTGCCAATGGCACGGTACTTAATGTAACCGCTACTGATGCCGCTGGAAATAGCAGTGTGCCTGTCAGTATTAAAGTTGATGCAATAATACCTGCATTACCAACGATCAACGCCACTGACGGCAGTCCGATTACTGGTGTTGCCGAAGCGGGCAGTGTCGTTACTGTAAAAGATGCGGCAGGTGTATTAATTGGCACGGCGACAGCTGATCCTGTCACCGGTGCGTACAGTATTGTACCGAAGACTGTTCCTGCCAATGGCACGGTACTGAATGTGACCGCTACCGATGCCGCTGGAAACACCAGTGTACCTGTCAGCATTAAAGTTGATGCAACAGCGCCTGCACTCCCAACGATCAACGCCACTGACGGCAGCCCGATTACCGGTGTTGCAGAAGCGGGCAGTGTCATTACTGTAAAAGATGCGGCAGGTGTATTAATTGGCACGGCGACAGCTGATCCTGTCACTGGCGCGTACAGTATTGTTCCGACGACTGTTCCTTTAAATGGCACGGTGTTGAATGTGACTGCTACCGATGCCGCTGGAAATACCAGTGTACCTGTCAGCATTAAAATTGATGCAACAATACCTGCATTACCAACGATCAACGCCACCGACGGCAGCCCGATTACCGGTGTTGCCGAAGTGGGCAGTGTCGTGACTATTAAAGATGCAGCGGGTACAGTTATTGGTACAACGACAGCTGATCCTGTCACCGGTGCATACAGTATTGTACCGACGACTGTTCCTTTAAATGGCACGGTGTTGAATGTAACGGCTACCGATGCCGCTGGAAATACCAGTGTACCTGTCAGTATTAAAGTTGATGTAACAGCACCTGCATTATCAACGATCAACGCCACCGACGGCAGCTCGATTACCGGTGTTGCCGAAGCGGGCAGTGTCGTGACTATCAAAGATGCGGCGGGTACAGTGATTGGCACGGCGACAGCTGATCCTGTCACCGGTGCGTACAGTATTGTACCGACGACTGTTCCTGCCAATGGCACGGTACTGAATGTAACGGCTACCGATGTCGCTGGAAATACCAGTGCCCCTATCAGCATTAAAGTTGATGCAACAGCGCCTGCACTCCCAACGATCAACGCGACTGATGGCAGCCCGATTACCGGTGTTGCGGAAGCAGGCAGTGTCGTGACTATCAAAGATGCGGCGGGTACAGTTATTGGCACGGCGACAGCTGATCCTGTCACCGGTGCGTACAGTATTGTACCGACGACTGTTCCTGCTAATGGCACGGTGTTGAATGTAACCGCTACCGATGCCGCTGGAAACACCAGTGCGCTTGTCAGCATTAAAGTTGATGCAACAATACCTGCATTACCAACGATCAACGCCACCGACGGCAGCCCAATTACTGGTGTTGCGGAAGCGGGTAGCCTTGTCACTATTAAAGATGCTTTGGGTGCTGTGATTGGTACAGGCACAGCGGATGCGCTGACCGGTGCGTACAATATCGTGCCGAGTGTTGTTCTTATTGACGGTGCATTGTTCAGTGTGACGGCTACGGATGCAGCAGGTAACGTCAGTCCAGTAGCCACGACTATCGTGGATGCAGCTGCGCCAGTACTACCCACCATCAATGCTACCGATGGCAGCCTGATTACTGGTGTTGCGGAAGCAGGTAGCTTTGTCACTATTAAAGATGCCTTGGGTGCTGTGATGGGTACAGGCACAGCGGATGCGGTTACTGGTGCTTATAGTATCGTACCGTCTACCGTACCAGCCGATGGTGTTGTGCTGAGCGTGACCGCTACGGATGCGGCGGGTAACGTCAGTCCAGTAACCATGACTACCGTGGATGCAACAGCGCCAGCACTACCAACGATTAACGCTACCGACGGTAGCCCAATTACCGGTGTTGCGGAAGCGGGTAGTCTTGTCACTATTAAAGATGCCTTGGGTGCTGTGATTGGCACAGGCACAGCGGATGCGGTGACCGGTGCGTACAATATCGTGCCGAGTGTTGTTCTTATTGAC
>NZ_FUKI01000062.1 GCF_900163755.1 Crenothrix polyspora
AATTAATATAACTATTATTAGATCAACTAATAAGGTAGTTTTCAATCCACGCGCTCACGGGTGCTGAGGCAAGAAGACGCGAAAACTTTCTAAGCTGCCTGTGCGGCAGTTAACGCCTGGGTGCGTAACTTTGATGGCATTGAAGATTTCTAAGCTGCCTGTGCGGCAGTTAACGACACAATGGGCATTTTGCAGCGCATGTCCGTTTTCTAAGCTGCCTGTGCGGCAGTTAACAGTCGCCAGTACGTCCATCCGTCTCAGCTATGTTTCTAAGCTGCCTGTGCGGCAGTTAACTAACGATTGGTCTTGCGTCCCACGCATACTCATTTCTAAGCTGCCTGTGCGGCAGTTAACACGCTTGTCGGTATAAGTGTACAATCAATTAATTTCTAAGCTGCCTGTGCGGCAGTTAACCTCACGGCTAACAGTGATTAACTTTTTTACATTTTCTAAGCTGCCTGTGCGGCAGTTAACTCGATTTTTAACGACAAATATGATGGGTCAATTTTCTAAGCTGCCTGTGCGGCAGTTAACGTTGTCTGCGTTGATGTCGGCAATAACTGCTGTTTCTAAGCTGCCTGTGCGGCAGTTAACTAGCGGTCATTATTTTAGCGACTGAGTTGTCATTTCTAAGCTGCCTGTGCGGCAGTTAACAGAAAATTAAAGAATAGCTCATTTTGTGCATCATTTCTAAGCTGCCTGTGCGGCAGTTAACGCGGCATAAGTGATGTTAAGCTACCAAAAATATTTCTAAGCTGCCTGTGCGGCAGTTAACACATAGAAACATCTGTTGATACTGCTTGCATATTTCTAAGCTGCCTGTGCGGCAGTTAACTTATTACCATAGTTAAATACGCCTTTTATGCTTTTCTAAGCTGCCTGTGCGGCAGTTAACCGGCAGCTATTACGTTCTTAGAACACCATAATTTTCTAAGCTGCCTGTGCGGCAGTTAACACCTTCATCTTGTGCTGGTATTGTACTCGATATTTCTAAGCTGCCTGTGCGGCAGTTAACAATCCGAGCAGCATAAGAAACAGAATTTCTAATTTCTAAGCTGCCTGTGCGGCAGTTAACAATCAGCGAGTTGTATATCAACTTAGCCCACATTTCTAAGCTGCCTGTGCGGCAGTTAACAAGACATAATTATTATTGCTGACAAAACGACATTTCTAAGCTGCCTGTGCGGCAGTTAACATCATCAACCAAATCCATCAGCCTATCGTGATTTTCTAAGCTGCCTGTGCGGCAGTTAACCAGGGATGCTCCAAGTGAGGCTTGATAATTTTTTTCTAAGCTGCCTGTGCGGCAGTTAACTTATTTATTCTCGTTCTAGTCTGTATGGTTGATTTCTAAGCTGCCTGTGCGGCAGTTAACTCACATCGAAGCAATAAGGTCAATTGTAAGCTTTTCTAAGCTGCCTGTGCGGCAGTTAACATAAGCGGTTTATACTTGACGTTGTTAGCGACTTTCTAAGCTGCCTGTGCGGCAGTTAACTGTGTAGCAAGCAAAAAAAAGCCCACGTACTATTTCTAAGCTGCCTGTGCGGCAGTTAACTCGCATACGCGACGGATACGAGCGAGGCGCTATTTCTAAGCTGCCTGTGCGGCAGTTAACTAAAGAATTAACTAAATTAACTAACTTAGATATTTCTAAGCTGCCTGTGCGGCAGTTAACTTTGCTGCTAATACTTATAAATCATCTTTAGTTTTCTAAGCTGCCTGTGCGGCAGTTAACCACCTGATAGATTCTCTCTACCGTTTAAATATTTTCTAAGCTGCCTGTGCGGCAGTTAACTCTCGTAATGACTTTATTACTACAAGCCGAGATTTCTAAGCTGCCTGTGCGGCAGTTAACGATATTAGTTATGTAATTAACAGTGATGTACTTTTCTAAGCTGCCTGTGCGGCAGTTAACGTCCCATCTGGCGTGTTTAACTCTTAATTTAATTTCTAAGCTGCCTGTGCGGCAGTTAACGTCCCATCTGGCGTGTTTAACTCTTAATTTAATTTCTAAGCTGCCTGTGCGGCAGTTAACTCACTTAATAATCCGGTTAAGATAAGTATAATTTTCTAAGCTGCCTGTGCGGCAGTTAACATACTAACAATCTAGTCTTTCTAACTATCTAATTTCTAAGCTGCCTGTGCGGCAGTTAACTATTTTATATACTCGGTTTGAGTGTGAGAGCTTTTCTAAGCTGCCTGTGCGGCAGTTAACCGCTACTGTCACTTACTCAGTTCGCTACTGTATTTCTAAGCTGCCTGTGCGGCAGTTAACCACTGCCGATGGCACATTAAAACAAAGACTTTTTTCTAAGCTGCCTGTGCGGCAGTTAACTATCTGTATCAACTAAGATATAGTTACCGTTGTTTCTAAGCTGCCTGTGCGGCAGTTAACAATCAGATTGGGGAAACTGCGAATACGAGCCATTTCTAAGCTGCCTGTGCGGCAGTTAACCATCGAAAAATAATGTTTTTCTTAAAGAAGTTTTTCTAAGCTGCCTGTGCGGCAGTTAACTGTCAATAATATCTTGTAGCTTAATCCTTGGCTTTCTAAGCTGCCTGTGCGGCAGTTAACTTATTATCAAAGTCAAGATTATTATATCACATTTTCTAAGCTGCCTGTGCGGCAGTTAACAGAGCATTTAATCGAAAAAAATTAAATGCAACAATAGTTTAAGCGATTTTCCCCCTTTTTACCAATGAAAAAATCCGCCTTCGTAACATTATGATTTTTCTATGTTTTTAAAAAGCCAACAAAACTTTGGTATTAAAAAGGGATTTCAAAAAACCTGTCACTCATCATACCCAGGATATTGTTCCGGCGATTTGCCTTCCCGCTTAATCACTTTTGGCTTGGCCAACGGCTTACCCTCGGTATCAATCGCCTCAACAACCAACAGAAACTCCCAGTTATCGCCAAAATCGAAAAGAAACGTCACATTCATACCCACATATAAAGGCATTTGCCCCACACGGTAATCCGGTGTGAACAAACCGTTTTCGTTCTCCGCATAAGGATGCGAAATAGATGCCGT
This sequence comes from Crenothrix polyspora, assembly GCF_900163755.1. Classification (GTDB taxonomy): domain Bacteria; phylum Pseudomonadota; class Gammaproteobacteria; order Methylococcales; family Methylomonadaceae; genus Crenothrix; species Crenothrix polyspora. The sequence continues at coordinate 3,036 of NZ_FUKI01000062.1, forward strand.
TATACCGTAGACATCTTTATAACTGAACTCGTAAAGATGGTCGTTATCAAAATCAAAAGCGCCCAAAATTACACTGGCCAAGTCATCCAAACTCGCCGCACTGCTAATCGATAACGTACGGCTGGCCTTAAGTAAAGTCACTTTAAAGGTCACATTCGCATCAGCCAAAACCTCAGATTGGGGCAGAGGCAAGGTGTTTTTCAAATCAGGACGATGTGCCTTTATTTTATCCAACAACCGCATTGCCAATTTTTCTTCCGCTTGGTCTTCTTCAAATAGTCCTACCGCAAAACTCCCAGACAAACAGCCCAATACCGCGTGCCCCCAGCGTGTCGCTTCAACGTTAACGACAGGCCAATTAGCGTTGTTAACTGTCGCATCCAACGTAATCGCCACAAAACCGAATAGTTCCATTAATGCCAAATGATGAAGACCGGGGTAATAACGCAACCTATCTAAATCATTTGCACTCAGGTTTTTGCCAACGGGTTGATCTTGCAAGGTCTTCTTAAAAAAATGGATACAATTACTAAAATGGTTGCCCCAAAATCCAAAACCACCGCGTTCACCAATACTTTCCCCATTTCCACGCTGCCACCACGCCTCAAACAACGCAAAATACCGCTCAACAGAATTTAACGCCTCCCAACTCGGCAATACTGTTTGGTTAAGCATCAAACGGTTTTGTTTTTTACCGACCTGCACATAAGTTAACCCCGAAGCCCGTAGCAATAAAAACAAGCCATTAATGTGTGGATAAGATTTCTGCATGGGGCGCTTTAACGCAAGCGCCATAGGCCGAGACAACAAGCCATTCAGCTCTGCCAAATGTTTAGCAGCAAAAGCCGTTGTGCTTGGCGAAATGTCTATGCCATTAGCACCTATAAAATTCAGCAGCGTAGAAAAATCTTTAAGTATCGTGCCGGGTGCATCATCACTAAACACCTGGCTTTTAATCACATCAATTTGTTGGGGAGTAAGTGTTATCAATAGTTTCATAAAAAGCCTACAGTTGATTAAAAACGTGTAACTGGCTGTATCGGTATCTTCAAAATACCCATTAATCCAACAACCAATTTTCTACCTGTAAATTCGGAACACGGCTAAATTCACCCATATTATTGGTCACTAAAACCAGCGCCATGCTACGGGCATGGGCAGCAATCAATAAATCATTATTGCCAATCATGTTGCCCTGTTTTTTCAACACCGCCCTAATGTTGCCATAATGCCTGGCCGCATTGTCATCCCAAGGCAGTATAGACAAACACCGGACCAATAAACCCAATTGCCGCCACCGCTCAGCCTGTAATGTTTCCGCGCCGTTTTCAATGCCAAAGCACAGCTCGCCATACGTCACCGATGAAATACACAGCGGTTTTACACGTTTAAACTTTTGCCGTAATGGCTCGGAATGGTTCTTTAAAACATAAATACAGATGTTGGTATCGAGCATGAACATTTAAGCTACCCACTTAAGGCGGGACAGTTTCAGGTTAAGCCGCTCGTGGTGAGCCTGTCGAACCATGATCGGCTAACCGCCCACCCTTCGACAGGCTCAGGGCGAACGGTTAAGCTTTGCACCGTGTCCCGCCTTAAGTGGGTAGCCAACATTTAAAAGAAATCCCGCTCTTGTGCTATGACATCTTGCCTATCGGCTAAAAAATCTTCGGAAAAAACCGGTTGCGTATTAAAAAAATCATCCCAATTCGGTTTTTTGGGCGAAATCAGCAAATTTTCACCTTGCGTGGTAATGTAAACCTCATCCGTATCAAAACGGAATTCCTTAGGCAAGCGAAGCGCCTGGCTGCGGCCATTCATAAAAATCTTAGCGGTTTTAAACGCAGTTTCGGATACGGCGATAAATTCACCATTCTCAAACTGTCCGGTTACCCGTACACCATTGCCGTCAATTTGCTCCAGATAGCCTGGATGGAGCGGGGAAACCTGATACCTTACCGAGCTGCGGGTGACTGTTTGCGACAAGCTGCCATTGCTACGTTCGGCCTCCAGCGCACAAAAAACCGTATCTGCATCAAGAGGAACACCAAACACCGGCTCCAGCCTTATCTTCGCCAATCCGGCAGAAACCGACAGCAGATCATCCGGATTAAGAAATGCCGCCACCTTACGCCCCATTTCCGCCCAATATTCAATTTGCTCGGCGGCGCTGCGGTGGTTACGCTTACCCGCCAATGTCGCCGCTTGCATAATGTCATCTTGCAAACGGATGGGCGATGCTGCTTTTGCCATTTGTGCTCCTGGTCTGGATGGATACCTGGATTGTAGCAGAGTGCTACAAAGCTATATGCAAATTATTTATTCCCACAAAATATAAGTTTTGTAGGTACACTATTACGCGTAATAATCATAGTGGAGTGAACCATGAGTGCCGACACCAACAAAAAAGATGTGCTAAAAATCCGCATGGATCCCGTGACACTGCAACTACTTGAACAAGCCAGGCATTATATTGATCTGGATAAAAGTAAATTTATTCGCCAGAGTATCCGCGAAAAAGCAGAAACTGTTATTGCAGCACATGAAAAAACTCATTTTAACCCAGAAGATTGGGCGCTTTTTTTCGACATGCTGGATAACCCGCCAGAACCCACTGAGCGCATGAAAAAAGCCGCACTGACCTACAAAAATATCCTGTCTGATGAAGTTTGAACGTTTAGACCCAGGCAAACATCAGCGTAAAGCCTTTGACTGTGGCGTAACCGAACTCAACCTGTACCTGCAACAATTCGCAAACCAAGATCAAAAACGTGGCTTAACACGGGTTTATGTACTGGCAGAACAGCAACAAATAATCGGCTATTATTCCCTGTGTGCGCATTCTGTTCCAACCGACCAATTACCCGATAATACAAGGCTAGGTAAATACTCAGACGCACCTTTTTTATTGCTGGGTCGGTTAGCGGTAGACCAACATTACCAAGGGCAAGGCTATGGCGATGCCTTAATCTTTCATGCGTTTAGCATCACGGCTGAGACTGCTGAAAAAATTGGCGCGTTGGGTATGATTGTTGATGCCAAAGATGAAAAGGCGGCTTGTTTTTACCAGAAATTTGGTTTCAAGCCGCTTTCAGGCAGTAAAAATCGTTTGATGCTACCTTTTTCAGCAATGAAAACATTGCTTTAGTTGCCTACACCTTTTTACATGAAATCAACGGATTTCAATAACAAACCTTTTCTGCCAAAGCGCATAAACAGCAGCATCAAAAATCGGGTACTGTCGACGTTGCACTTAACCCGTAACTACTGAATGTACCTTGGGTGTTTTCAGTAGCCACCTGCTTTTTTATCCACAAACAAAACGTGTGTTCACTGCTCAAGCTTTTCAAGTGGATAAACGGGCTTGTGATGGTTTTATAAGGTTTTTCATTATAACGCTGTAGAGCGGTGTCATAATCCACTTTATGGTATTTAGCATAACGCCTAGCTAAACGTTCTTTGCTGGCTTTAGGCTGTTCCCGTTGATATATGACGTATCCCAAAATCTTTTCCGGCACTGGCCGAATACGGGTGCAATGCACATAGTCGCTTAGGCGGAATAGCCATTTGGCAGCATCAAACTTAGCCAGCGTGGCTTCGTCCATCGCAAACAAACGCAGCTTTCCACCCAACACACTGTATTTTGCACCAGTGACATACTCAGGAAAAGAGATGCCGATGGGTACGCGGCTTTGGTCGTCTTGCATTTCTACTAAGCCTAAGTGGATTTGCTGAAAGACTTGCGACCAAAGACCAAACAAATGGATGTCTGGATTGGGCAATAAGGTGATTTCAATGTAATGTTTCATGATTGCCCCTATATCCTAAGATTATCAACATACGCCAGCCCTTTTTTGCCTAGATAAAAACTTGAAACACCCGCAGCTTCTATCATATCTTTGAGTTCTAAGGCTTTTTCTTGTGGTATGTTCAAATTTATTTCGAGTGTACCATTAGCTTTGGTGAGTAAAGAAGTCACTTCGCCTTCGCCTTTACGCTTTTCTTTCAACATGTAAGGATTACCCCAAATAGGTTTTTTGCTGCCGGTTGTAAAGCGATCCATAAAGTCTTTGGCGGTAAACCCACGCTTCGAAATACCACTGATTCCGCCGCTTTTAGTCAACGCATTGGATAAATCACAGTGTTCACTTAACCGCGAAAGCTGTAGATACAATGCCGAACAATAAAACATGATGGGATTAATCAAGCCTTTGCCGCTCACGTATTCAGCATCAGGAAAACTAGCCTTCAATACGGATAATGCGCTTTCAACATGATTGACTACCTCAACGGCTTTTAATTTGTTAAGTTGCTCCAATTGACTGAGGACACTGACGGGATCAAACAGCCTTTGGTTTTCAACCGTATAATCTGGGTTGATGATGAATTGGCACAAGGCATCAAAATTCAATGTGATTATTCCCCAAAAAGCATTTGAATAATCCGAGCTAAAAATCGGGTCGTTGCCTTTAATCATGCCGGTAAAAGAGTTTTGATCGGTGCTGCCTGTGATATTACGGATATAAACCATTTCTGAATTAATCGGTTTAGATTGGTCATGGTTATTTTCAAAGCTAACTTGATTTTCTATGTCGGCAAAAAAGTAGTTTTTGGCTTCTCTTGATTGATAAAGCTTACGTTGATCGCCAATCAATCTGTTTAAAACCCCCATAACCGTGTCATGACTCACCTTGCGCTCAATAAAGTTAGGGTACTTACCATCACTGTTACGTTTAGATAAATTAGTCATTGAACCCACAAATCCCCGCCCACCTTTGGGTAGCGGTTCATTATTTGAACCATCCAAAAAAGAGTTACGCCAACTGGCTTCGTATTTAATCGTAATTCGCATACAAGCCTCTATTTGGCATAGAAGTAAACGGCATAATCAGTTTCTGGTGTTTCCGATATTTCACTTTCCGAGCGTTTAATCCGCATCATCTTATGGCTGTCGTTATAGTCCACCAGCACACTGTCCACATACATATAACCTTTGGCTTGCCGAATGTTTAACTCGCTAATCATGCGGATGGTTTCATGGATCAAAATATCAATAGCCTCGTTATCCAATAAAATACCAACTTCGCCTTCTTCAAAGATAGTGCCACCACGCACATAATTTTTATGGAAAACCGCTTTAGGATTGCGTTCTGGCGCTAGGCTTTTAATAAATTCTTGAATAGCTTCAGCGATTTTTTCGCCTTCACCTTCCTTAATAATCATGGAAGCACGGTCAAATTTTTTATCTAACGAAATAAACTGCAACTGCTCAATACTGATAGAACCGTAAGATAAATATTCAGTTTCGCCAAACGTGGTTTTAGAGAAAAAAGAATTGCTGGCAACATCACCACCCTTGTCATCCTTACCTTTTTCTTTTGAACCAGAACGCCCCATTTGTTCAAAATTGCCATTGCCCAGTTGGTCAATAAAATCCTCTAGTAATAACGGACTCGTACGTTTGCATTGGCTTGAAGGTACAACATAACCACGTATTAAACCTGTAATTGAAGCCAGCACATCTTGTAAATTTTTATCTTTGGCATAATGCAAATCAAACGCTTGATCTCTAAATAAATGATGGCGAATGCAGTTTTGGCTGATATACATCGGCGTTTCTTTAAAATCTATATCAGAGGCCTGTTTTTTATATTTATAGCCGGTTTCTTCTTTAACTTTGCCCGTTAGATTACTGTAGCCTCTTAACTTGGGTAATGTATGTACTGAATTCTCCTGACCATCATCACCAGTTAGACGAGCGGGTCCATTCCAATTCACGACACCATGACCTAATGCTGTGATTTTGAAGTCAACACTTCTAATGCCTGTAATTTTGTTCATAACTGTTTTCCTATTTTTATTGTGAGATTTGAATTCATCAGGTGCAAGTTCCCCGACGGACAAAATTATATATACACACAATAAAAAATACCACTATATTCTAAGTGAAATTTGTTGTGGTAAGTTTTTGTATAGTAAAATGCCCTTTCTACTGCATAAGTAGCTTAGAAAACTATGTTCTAGCGTTTACTGCCGCACAGGCAGCTTAGCAATGAAACAACCCCGCTGTTGATAGCGGGGTTAGACTCACAGAGATTCAAACCAATCCTCTAAACGTAAATTTTCAATACGTGAAAACTCTTTTGTGTTGTGCGTTATTAAGGTGGCTTGGTTGGCTAAAGCAATGCCCGCAATCATCATGTCCAACGGACCAATCGGTGTGCCAGCCTTTTCTAAGGTTGCCCTAAGCTGGGCGGTAATAGCCGTTTCATGTTCGGTAAACGGCAACACGCGCACAACTGTGAGCAATTCATTTAATTGGTTTCTACGTTTTTCGGGTGAAGTTGACTTGGCAATGCCGACTTGCAGTTCATATAAAACTACTGAAGGCAACGCGATTTCATGTGGCGGCAAACTAAATAAATGGGTAGCAACATTGCCCAACCCTTTAAAAAAATAAATCACGGTGTTGGTGTCGAGAGCGTACATTAAAAATCTTCCCTTGAAATATCTTGTCCTTCTGCTGCGCGTAACTCCTCTGAAAATGGCGCGTCTTGCCACGTACCGGCTAATGCTTTAATGGCATTTGGCCAAGTTGTGACTGTTTTTTCATCAATAATCTGTTGTAACCATTGCTGGGCGGAGAGTCCTGCTGTTTTCGCCGCAGCGTTAATTTTTGCTTCTGTGGTTTCGTCTATTTCTAATAGCAGTTGTTTCATAGTGGCCTCGGTAACAGTTGATCTGGTGTTTTGCCCGTTTTGTATAGCTTAATCTTCTGTTGATGTTAAATGCTTGATTGATATTGCGCCGATAGGTTGTTTTTCACACACGGCATAGTAAATGGCGTAACTATGACGTGCGCTTTCTCCGCCAACCCGGAGTAAATCGTTAGGGGTATAACTCAGGTAAACGGGAAATTCTGGATCTCTTGCTTCGTTAAGCAAGATAAAGTCTTTAAAGGCTTTAGTGCCGCCCATAACGTTGTGATGCTTACTTTTCATATAGGCCAACAAGTTTTTATCGCTGTCGCCATAGCCTTGAATTTCCTCAGTGGAGGCTGTTAAGTTATCAAAATCATCACGTTCGTTTATAGGTGGCTGGTAAGCATACTGTTCACGAAAATCAGGCTTGCTAGGATCGTCTACAAAACAAACAGCCATTTGCACAAAGCGATTTTCGCCACGTAACGAACTTTTACTGATCTTGGCTTTGCCTTTTTCCAGCACTTTTTTGGATGGGATAGTGATCGGGTCAATTACTTTTTGGTTGATTAATTCCACGCTTTTCTTAAGTGAAGCGGATAAATCGGACGCTATGAATTTCCGGCCATTATCAGATTTATGGAATTGTTCATAGAGTTTGTAGAGTTGCGGCAAGGTAAACGTTTGCTCGTTCAGCTCTGCCTGTAGTAACTGATACCACGCCTTGGTAGCACCAAAGGTAAACATACGCGATAAAAATCGAGCCGCAGATCCCGTACCCTTACCTTGGTGTATAGGCTCTGGCACGGCTATACAATACACGTTCACGTCTTTGTTTGAGCCAAAACGGTCAAGCCGTCCTAAGCGCTGCAAGCAATCCTCGGCATTGGTTATTTCCGTCACCATAGCATCACAAGAAATATTTAAAGACGCTTGTACAATCGGGCCACTGCGTAAAACATCAAATTTTCGCGTGCCGTCTTTTTTAAAGGATTCGTAAACTTCGTCAAACCATTTTTGTTTATCGCTTTTCTTAAACTTGGAATGCAATAACACCGAGTTCTCTTGCTGATTACGAATAAAGCTTTTCTGCGCGGTTATCGCCGTATTGCTAATAACAATGGTGTTGGCTTGGTGCGATTGATAAAGAGGATTACTGTCGTCTTGCCTGGTTTCGTCAAATACCTTGAAGTCAATGCGGTAGCGGCTTGGGTTAAATGACGGCATGGCGATAATATCTTCTGGATCAATTCCTAATACCTGCTGACAATAAAAATAATGCGGTGTTGCTGAAACTAAAAGCGTATTAGCCTGTGATGCTTGTTGCTGCTTACAGGCAATCAATTCGGCAAACAACAAATTAAACGCTGGCATGTTGATGTATTCGTGAAACTCATCAAATACCACATGCGCGTTTAAATAATTGATGAGCGAATTGGCTTTGGTATGGGTAATAATCGTGCCGAATATTTGATCTATAGTGGTAATCACCACATCACCGGAAAAATATTCTTTTTCTGGTGTAGGCTTATCCCATTTATTCGTGTATTTAAACTCACCGGTATTGATTTCTATTTTTGCATTCGGCAAGTATTGTTCCGAAATCAATTCATGAAACAAACCTTGGCAAACTTGTACTCTGGGACAAATCCAAATCAGTTGCTGGGCGTTTTTTAATTTTGCCCATTCCAAGGCAATTTTGGTTTTTCCGCAGCCCGCAGGCCCCGCCAAAACAGCAACGTCTTGCGCTTTAATAAGCTGATTGGCAATCTCACTTTGTTTGTTACTGCGCTCGCTAGTTGGAAAATACGTTAAACAGGCTTCAATATGCGAACACAGCGTGGATTCCAGCAATAATAACTCATCAACTAAGGTATTAAGGCTGGTGCTTTTGATATGCTTGTGTAAGTCAGTTGAACTAAGTGCCGAAACCCAACGATCCGCTGAGATGACACAAGTACGCATAACGTTGTTAAAAGCGTTTTCTTTGATTTGCTGTTGGTAATTCTCGAAGCGTTCGTCAGCTTCATAACTCTTGTAAGCAGGTAAAGGCTTGGTTTTTTTATCAGCTATCAAGGCATCTAAATCCACTTCTTCACTATATATTTTTGCCAAAAAAGAGGTATCAATGACACGGTAGCGACAATCCATTTCGCTTAAATCTTTTAGTAATTTTTGAGTTTTCTCCACCAGTTCTGCAAAACTAAGGTTTGTTAGATTACCGGACAATTTTTTATGAATGCCGCCATAGGTTGAAAAATCTGGGTCTTTTTCTTTTCGATAGGGTTTGGCGTGATGCCAATAAACAGTGTGTTTAATTGAAGCCTTATTTGCCGTATTAATCTCCTTAAACCCGATTGGATCAAGCAACTCATAAAGCAACACGGAAACCTCATTATGTCGAGGATGCTTATCAAAGCTAAATTTCGTATCATCAATATGCTGGCCATCTTCTGCCACATAGTCTTTCTTCTTCGGATTTCTGACCCACTCTTGAAAACACGGGTCTATTTTGCCTAAATCATGTAAACACCCCGCCACAAAAGTAGCCGTGGATTGCTTTTCTTGGCTCGACATCAAGCGTTTATGCAGTTGTTCCGCAACATAGCCCACAGCAAACAAATGTTCAGCCAGTGGTTGCAAATGGGTATTGGCATACAAGAAATGAGGATTGGGTTTATCGGTTGGTATATCCATGAATAACTCTTTTGTGGTGGTGTTTACGGGGACGATGCCCTGCGGATTAAATTGATCACGATTGCCCACTATCCACACCAATTCACTACGGCTTCTGGAGCGTATCCAATGACAAGACACGGCGGTATTTTTAGTGGCGGTTTTTTTCAACAAGGTTTTAACGGCGATCAAACCGTCTTCAGTAATCACCGTCTGCCAAGTGTTATCACCAATACGGTCGGCAAAAGCATCCAACACACGGCGGGTGCGGCTCAGGGCTTTTTTCTGGCATTGGCTAACAAACGTCACCATCATAACAAGTCTTCCCGAAGCGCCTGTTGCTTCACCTGTTCAAACATAAAATCCAACGCCTTATGTTCAGTAAACTTCAGCACAACTTGCTGGCGAAACTCCTGCTTGCTCATCTTCTCTTTGGCACACACAAACGCCCAAGGCAACACAATGGCATCTTTAATCAAATCAGCGACATCAAACACCAATGCGCCACGCCGAGTTTTACCGTGCATCACCGCAAAACCGTGCGGTATACCCAATACCCATAGCGTAGTGGCTGCTAAACCATAAGCTAAATAATTGCCGTGATTTAAAAAACCATTGGCCACATCGTTACCTTGATGGTCACGGGTAAAATCGCTGTATTGGGTGGTTTTGGCGGCATAGCGATAAAGCTGTTTGGTCAGCAGAGCCTCGCGTTGCAACAGGTCGCCGGCTTTTTGGGCAGTGTCGATGCTATTCACGTAGCCATCAAGCGCACTGGCAATGGCGCTGTCATCAACAAAGAAATTTTCCGCCTTCAGTTCACGGTCTTTATCCCAAATGCGCTGAATATATTGAACCCGTGCATGTTGAAAGCGTTTGGCTACAGCTAATCGCTGGGCATCGTCAAACCAGAATTTAAGCCAGCCCTGAATGTATTCAGTAGGTCGGTATTCGCTTTGCGGAGTGAACCACTCAATTTCCGTACCGGTTAATAAAGGTGTACCATCAGTGCCACAAAAACCCACTAATACACCCGCACTAGCCAGCATGCGCATAGCAGCTTGCGTAATAGAAGTGCCCATGCCCAGTAACACAACCGTCGTATTGGCAATAGGAATGTTCCAGTAAAGGTTTTCTTCCTTGGCTTCGGTTAAATACAGTACACGACCGTCTTTTTGCATCACACGGCATTTTTCCAGATAATAGATATTGGCGCGTTTGGAATGTAATATGGCTTTTAAGTCAGTGAGTTGTTCCATTGATTAGGTTGTATTGAAGGTTTGATTAAATATGTTAGATAAAACGTTTATTGCGCCGCCTAGCGTGTACCTCTTACTGTATAAATAGCATTTACAGCGTTTTCACAGTTCAATAGTTACAGCGTAACCGTTCGCACTGAGCTTGTCGAAGTGTACCGTTCATGCTTCGACAAGCTCAGCACGAACGGTGGCTGTAACTGTCCTAAGTTGAAAACGCTGTATGTCAAGCTAGTACACCAAATTGGAAGTCAACAGGATTTTAATTTAGCTTTATGCTGTACACAATCAGCATTTCATTCATGATTTGAAGATTTTTATTATCCTGTTTTTATACGATTTGATGTACTAGCTGTTTTGGAGATCTATTGCGTAGGAAGTTTGATATGGTAGTGTGTGGGTGAAGTAATCACGATAATGTAAAACGTACTACGACACAAAACACTATAGTTAAACACCAGCGTAGATTATCTGATGAATTAACTACATCGGATATTTTTTTTATAGCGCACAAGGAAAGTTACGACAGCACTCAGGAAAAGGCTATAATCCAACACATAGATTTGCACTGCATGTATTCATTAGCCTTTAAGTCAGGAGAGTCCGTTTCTATGCCAACACAAAACTTAAGTGAACATATCGCCGTGTTACCAACCAATCAAACACCGCTAACCGCTAACCCGCCTGAGCCACAGATCAGCTCAGAAACCGGTGGCGTAACAGGTCCTGAACCCACCCGCTACGGCGATTGGGAAAAAAATGGCCGCTGTGTCGATTTTTAACATAATAACAGGCTATCACTATGGCTAACAATCGCCCGACATCCCCACATCTACACGTTTATAAACTGCCACTTACCGGACTCATCTCTATCAGCCACCGCATCACCGGCGTATTGTTGTCGGCCGGTTTGCTGTGTGTGGTGTACGTGTTGTGGGCTGTGGCTGGTGGGGCAGTGTCTTACCAAAGTGTGCAGGCATTTTTGCAAGTGGGCTTGATTCGGTTGGTCTACTGGGGATTTGTTTTTGCGCTGTTTTTCCATCTCTGCCACGGCGTGCGGCATTTGCTGTGGGATATGGGGCGTAGCTTTGACCGTGCCACTTTAACGCGCTACGCCTGCATTGAATTATTCGCCGCAGGCTTGTTAACATTGGCCACTTTTGTGATAGCAGGTTAAAACATGCTGACTAAACTAAGCTTAAGCCAAATCATTAACCTGGGTTTTGCCAAAAACGGCACAGGACATTGGTGGCTGCAACGGGTATCTGCCGTGGCCTTAGTACCGCTGTCTTACTTCATTATCCGCCTGTTTGAGTTTTGCAATAACGCACCGTACCAACAAACTGTAGACTGGATTTCTTTTCCGATAAATGCGCTGGGTTTGATGCTCTGGTTACTGACGGTGTTCTATCACGCGGCGTTGGGTTTGCAAGTGGTGATTGAGGATTATGTGGCTGAACAACGGATACAACAGTTTGCCATTTGGGGAGTCAACGTGACATTTTTATTACTGGGCGCTGCTGCTTTGCTGGCCGTGTTTCGCATTGTATCGGCAGGGTAGGGTATGACAGCAGCATATAACATTATTGAACACAGTTACGATGTGGTAGTGGTGGGCGCAGGCGGTGCAGGTTTGCGTGCCACCTTCGGCATGGCGGAAAAAAACCTGAAAACTGCCTGTATCACCAAAGTATTTCCTACCCGTAGCCATACTGTAGCCGCACAAGGCGGCATCAGCGCGGCGCTGGGTAATATGGGCGAGGACGACTGGCGTTTCCACATGTACGACACCGTGAAAGGTTCGGACTGGCTGGGCGACCAGGATGCCATCGAATACATGTGCCGCGAGGCCATCCCCGCCATCATCGAGCTTGAACACTACGGCGTGCCGTTTTCAAGAACACCGGAAGGCAAGATTTACCAACGTGCGTTTGGCGGTATGTCCACGCATTACGGCAAAGAACAGGCGCGGCGCACTTGTGCTGCTGCGGACAAGACCGGCCATGCCATCTTGCACACCCTATACCAACAGGCGCTCAAACATAAGGCTGAATTCTTTGTCGAATACATCGCATTGGATTTGATTATGCAGGACGGCGAATGCCGTGGTGTACTGGCCTGGTGTCTGGACGATGGCTCGCTGCATTTGTTTAAGGCGCAGATGACGGTGCTGGCGACCGGTGGCTACGGGCGCAGTTATTTTTCCTGTACCTCGGCGCATACTGTGACCGGCGATGGCAATGCGATGGTGTTACGCGCAGGCTTGCCGCTACAAGATATGGAATTCGTGCAATTCCACCCCACCGGTATTTACGGTTCTGGCTGCCTGATTACCGAAGGCGTACGCGGTGAAGGGGGGTATTTGACCAATTCCGAAGGCGAGCGTTTTATGGAACGCTACGCGCCGTCTGCGCGTGATCTGGCTTCGCGTGACATCGTCAGCCGCGCCATGACTATAGAAATCAACGAAGGCCGTGGTGTTGGCAAGCTCAAAGACCATATCTACCTGCATCTGGAACATCTTGACCCTGCCATTATTTTTGAACGCTTGCCAGGCATTGCCGAAACCGCCCGCATTTTTGCCGGTGTCGATGTCACCAAAGCGCCGATTCCGGTGTTGCCGACCGTGCATTACAATATGGGTGGCATCCCCACCAACTACAAAAGCGAAGTGGTGACGCTGGACGATGGCAATCCCGACAAAGTGGTGCCTGGACTGATGGCGATAGGAGAGGCCGCCTGTGTGTCCGTGCACGGTGCGAACCGTTTGGGTTCTAACTCGTTACTGGATCTGGTGGTGTTTGGCCGCTCTGCCGCTATCCGCTGCTCAGAATTGATCAAATCCGGCAGCCCACATAAAACGTTAGCGGCAAACGCTTGCGATAATGCGTTGGCGCGGTTCGATAAAATCCGCCATGCCAATGGTAGCCGCAGCACCGCCGATATCCGTCTGGACATGCAAAAAGTCATGCAGAGCAAGGCGGCGGTATTCCGAACCCAAGTGACATTGGATGAGGGTATCCAGCAAATGACCGACATTCATCAGTCGTTTGCCGATGTCAAAGTCACTGACCGCTCAATGATCTGGAATACCGATTTAGTGGAAACCCTGGAGCTGGATAATTTGCTGTGCCAGTCATTAGTCACCATCAGCGCCGCCGGTAACCGCAAGGAAAGTCGGGGCGGCCATGCGCGGGAAGATTACACCGAGCGCGATGATGCCAACTGGATGAAGCACACGCTCACCTGGCTTAACGAGGACACAGTGACAATCGATTACCGCCCCGTGCATTTGTATACTCTGACCGATGAAGTTGAGGTCATTCCCCCCAAAGAGAGAATTTACTGATGGCTGAATTCACGTTACCAAAAAACTCCGTGGTCGGAAAAGGCAAAACCTTCAGTGCCGCAGCCGATGCCAAAAACGTGCGTCGCTTTGAAATTTACCGTTGGGATCCCGATACCGGCGAAAATCCACGCATTGATATTTATGAGTTGGATATGGATCATTGCGGGCCGATGGTGCTGGATGCCATCATCAAGATCAAAAATGAAATCGACAGCAGCTTAAGCTTTAGGCGGTCGTGCCGTGAAGGTGTGTGTGGCTCGTGCGCGATGAACGTGAACGGCAAAAACACCCTGGCCTGTATCCACGACATGGATTTGTATACCGGGCCAATCAAAATTTACCCGCTGCCACACATGGCGGTTGTCAAAGACCTGGTGCCAGACATGACGCATTTTTATGCTCAGTACGCGTCTATCAAACCCTGGCTGGACACACCCACTGCGCCACCAGCCAAAACCGAGCGCCTGCAAAGTAAAGAGGAGCGCGAGAAACTCGACGGTCTGTACGAATGCGTGTTGTGCGCGTGTTGCTCAACGAGTTGCCCCAGTTACTGGTGGAACAGTGAGCGTTATTTAGGCCCTGCGGTATTGTTACAAGCGTATCGCTGGATAGCCGACAGCCGCGATGAAAGTATCGATGCGCGTCTGGATGAGCTGGAAGATCCGTTTAAGCTGTACCGCTGCCATACCATTATGAACTGCACAGATACGTGCCCGAAAAATCTCAATCCTGCCAAAGCCATTGCGGAAATTAAAAAACTGATGGTTGAGCGCAAGCGGGACTGATGCGTGAATTGGCGAAGTTACGTTGGCAATGTCGGCGTGGCACATTGGAGTTAGATATACTGTTAACACGTTATCTGGACAGGTATTATCAATCTGCAACACACGATGAAAAAGCCCAGTTTATCGAACTATTAAGCGCTGAAGATGATGTCTTGTTAGCGCTTTTAATTACCGGTACACTGCCATTGCCGCCAAACATGCACGGTCTTATTCAAAAAATACACCATCTGTAATCTCATACACCGTCAAATTTTTGTAATAAGCCCCGCAATACTGCCTTTGAGCTTGCTGTAGCGGGCGCAGCACAATGGCAGCGACTGCACTTTTGTGCTTCCATTAAAATACCTCTTCAAAACCCCTTGCTGCCGTCAGATGGCAACGCTCTGTTTAGACTGTTATACAGTAACTGTTATAAGCAATACTATATTTATGCGCAGATTTATCTTAATTTCAGGCTATAGATAGTGTTTTTACTTAAACTAGAAGAGCTGGTCTGGCGTTACCGTCGATTACTGATTGTATTGATTGCAGTTATTGCTATTCAGCTTTTTGAACTAACCTTTCTTCATTTTAAATACACCTTGTTTTCAGGTGGCTTTTTACAGCCTTTTTCATATCAAACACTGCCTGAACGCACGGGCTTCATTCTTCTATCCTGTTGGTTTGATGTAGCGCTGTATGGCACTCTTGCTAGCTTATGGTTTTTTATTGCCCAAAAATTAAAGCGGCATGGCATCATTATTTACTATTATTTCACGGTATTGGTGGTGATTTCGGTAGGTATTTGGTTAGGATTGCGCTTTAAAGTTTTATCGTATTTCAGTGATACCATTAATCTGCACATTATACAAAGCTTAGGCGGTGGCAGTTTACAACAAGCCCTGTCTTATGCCAGTAATGAAATTGCGTTATTTACCGGCGCTATATGCCTGATTGTTTCGTGTGTCGTTTTTATTTTAAATGCCTTAAGTAAAAACAAATACATACAACAGCTCTCGAAAAAAGATGGCGCTCACAGTACCTATGTCATTATGTTAACAATGACTATTGTGATAACGTTGGTAATGACTTTTTTTGTATCTAATAATGATTTTTTTAGATACGGTTTGGAAAAGAAAATATCTTACCAATTGATCAGTACCGGTCTGGATAAAATCTCTGATGTTGATTTTGATGGCTTTGGTATTTTTTCTTATCCCAAAGACAAGGCTTCTTTCAATGCCACTATTTATCCAGGTGCTTTGGATATTCCAGGCGATGGTGTAGATCAGGATGGCTTTTTAGGAGATGCATTGGTACCGTCTATTGAAAAAGATACGCTGACACACATCACCGCTAAATCAGGCAAACATATTGTTTTAATAGTTTTGGAAAGTACGCGAGCTGATGTCTTGACACGGCAGATCAATCATCGATATGTTGCGCCAAATTTGCGTAGCCTTACCCAGCAAGGCACATCATTCTCTTATGCTTACAGTCATACCGGATATACCACCACGTCGCTTAAGGCTATTTTTAACAGGCAGCTGATTAACGGCAAAAGTAAACTTAGCTTAGTTAAATTTTTGCAGGCGGCAGGTTATCAACTTTCTGTTATTTCGGGACAAGATGAATCATTCGGTGATATGGCTGAAACGGTTGGCATAAATGACAAGACAGTCAATTTTTTTGATGCCAGAACAGCACTTAAAGATCGGGTTTTTCCAAGTACAGATTCCGGCAGTCTTCGATTAAGTGAAGAAAGAGTCGTTGAACAATTCCAAACACGTATTAAACACGTTGCTTTTTCCACGCCACAGTTTTTTTATATTAATATTCAAGCAGGGCATTTTCCTTATGCCTACCCTAAAATGACACAGCGCATAACTAATAAGCCTATACCGCGTTCAGATATTAATCCCGCTAATAAAGATTGGGTGTCATTGACTTACTGGAACGCGATGGTCAATGCGGATTGGGCAGTGGGCGCAATAATAGATGATTTGAAAAAACTCGGTGTGTATAACAACACAACTTTAGTGATTTTAGGCGATCATGGCGAATCTTTATTTGATGATGGTTTTTTAGGGCATGGACACGCGATTAACGATACGCAAACGCAAATCCCTTTAATTATTAATGATGCTGATATTGTGGTTGATAATGCAGCTATTGGTCAAAGTGATGTTGCGGAAATCATGTTACGCTCGGCATTGGGCGAAAAAAACATGCCCTTAGACGGCAATAAACGGGTGTTTCAAATTGTTGGTAGTCTATCAAAACCTATTTTGTGTGCGCATGTTGCTAAAGCAGGCGTGCGTACTGTTTTTGATTTTCGTTCGGAAATGTTTTACTTCAGTGAGTTAAATATCTGGAAGACGTATCAAGATAGCTTGCAGGATGCGCAATTGAAAACCAGAGCGAGTAATTTGATTTATGAATGGGAAGCTTTGCGTTGGCGCGAATTTACTGAAACCAGTAAAGCGCTTCAGCGGTAGTTGTACACGATAGAGTATATGGCGACGTTACAGCGTTTTCAACTTAGGAACGCGCACGAAATAACTTGAACAACTTAAACGCCACCACCGTTCGTGCTGAGCCTGTCGAAGCATGAACTT
>NZ_FUKI01000173.1 GCF_900163755.1 Crenothrix polyspora
GCTTCAATTTATTGATTTAAAACAATGTTGCCAATCGCTATAATTTTTTGTCATGTACAGAGTGCAAACATAATAAACGTAACTATTGCACACTGTACCCCGCAGCCTGAATAACGCTTTTAATGGTTTCCAAACTGGTTTTATCTGATTCAAATTCCACGCTAACCGTCTTGTCTTTACTGGATGCCTGCACAGTCTTCACGCCATCTACAGCACTGAGTTTAGTCGTAATATTGCTTTCACAACCGCCACATTTCATGCCTAATACCGATAACACCACCGATTCAATCATTTCGTCCACCTCTGGTTAGTATTTGCTCTAACGCTTTTATATCACAACTCGACGACTATCTGATAATCATGGTATAAAAGCATTGATAAAAGTTACACTTTCGTATTAGTGCGCTGTTATTGCCACTATACGCAAAGGCGGTAAGTTGTTGTCACGCACTTGTTTATTGTTACATTTCGGATATCCATGCAACTAAACTCACTCACTAACCAAACGATAGCACTGGCCGGTATCGCCCAGGCTGCGGCTTTGGTAGATCAACTGGCAACCACCGGCACGGCTAACGCTATTGCTTTAGAAGCCAGCATCGGCAGTATTTTAAAAATAGACTCAGACAGCGTAGTCGATGTGTATGGTAGTTTATCTGGGCTTAAATTGGGGCTGGAACAAATGCAAACGCAAATGACCGGTTATAAAATTCCCAATCATCAACAAGCACGCTATGCTGCTTCAATTGTGTATTTAGAAACCAAACTGTCTGGCCATAAAGACATGCTAAAAATCATACAAACCGGCATTAGCAGGGCTCAGGCGCAAAGCGAACAATACGGTGTGCTGCATGAAAATGTCATTGCCAATCTGGGCGATATTTATTTTAATACCGTACGAACCTTAGCGCCGCCAGTGATGGTTAACGGCGAACAGGCCTATTTATCCAGAACCGATACCACCAATAAAATCCGTGCTTTGTTATTGGCAGGTGTGCGCTCGTCTTTATTGTGGAAACAATGTGGTGGGGCGCGTTGGAAATTTTTGTTTCACCGTAAAAAGATTGTGGCTGAATTACAGGATTTGTTGAAGCGTGCGTAAGGTAGTTATTTCACGTATGTTTAAGTTAAGACTTGTCCACGAAAAACACGAAAGCTGGGTAGGGTAGGTAAGGCTTTTCTGCCCACGCGGAATAACTGTCGTGATGTTAAATAGTGGGCAAAAAATCTGCCCACCTTACTTGGTTTTTTAACCATCAACCCTGAGCCTTTTATCGCCTGCCGTGCAACAAAAACCCTTTAAAATTCACAGCCGCTTTCAACCAGCGGGCAGCCAGCCACAAGCCATTAAGTATTTGGTAGACGGTTTGAATGATGGCGAACTGCACCAAACTTTGTTAGGTGTGACCGGTTCCGGTAAAACCTTTACCATCGCCAATGTTATCAACCAGGTACAACGCCCTGCCATGATTATGGCACCCAATAAAACCCTGGCCGCACAGCTGTACGGCGAAATGAAAGAGTTTTTCCCCGAAAACAGCGTCGAATATTTTGTCTCCTATTACGATTACTACCAGCCAGAAGCCTATATGCCGGCTTCCGATACCTTTATCGACAAAGATGCCTCGCTCAATGAACATATAGAGCAAATGCGCTTGTCCGCCACCAAGGCACTGATTGAGCGGCGCGATACCATCGTCGTCGCCACGGTTTCCGCTATTTACGGCTTGGGCGAGCCCGAATCGTATTTTAAGATGGTGCTGCATCTGGTCAAGGGCGATATGATCAAGCAGCGTGATATTTTGCGCCGTTTGGCCGAAATGCAATACACCCGCAATGATGTGGAACTACGACGTGGCACGTACCGTGTGCGCGGTGAAATCATTGATATTTTCCCCGCTGAAGCCGACCAGCAAGCTTTACGCATCGAATTATTTGATGATGAAATCGAGCGCCTGTCTTTGTTTGACCCGTTAACCGGTGAAACTCAGCAGCGTTTGGCGCGTTACACGGTATACCCCAAAAATCATTACGTCACCCCGCGTGAGCAGTTGTTAAGCGCTGTTGAGTCGATAAAAGCCGAGCTTAAACAACGTTTGGAGTATCTGCGTTCAGTTAATAAACTGGTGGAAGCCCAGCGTTTGGAACAGCGTACTTTATTTGATATTGAGATGATTTTTGAAGTCGGTTATTGTTCTGGCATCGAAAATTATTCGCGTTACTTATCGGGTAGAGAAGCCGGTGAATCCCCGCCGACCATGTTCGATTACCTGGGCAGTGACGCGTTGCTGATTATTGATGAAAGCCACGTCAGCATTCCACAAATTGGTGCGATGTATAAAGGTGATCGCTCTCGTAAAGAAACCTTAGTTGAATATGGTTTCCGCTTGCCATCAGCCTTGGATAACCGCCCGTTGATGTTTGATGAATTTGAGAGCAAATCGCCACAGCGCATTTATGTTTCCGCCACACCGGGCAAGTATGAAAAAGACCATTCCGGTGTGTTTGTGGAGCAAGTGGTCAGGCCTACGGGTTTACTGGATCCGATCGTAGAAGTACGCCCCGCTACTAATCAGGTTGATGATTTATTATCTGAAATACACCTGCGCGTGGCCGCCAAAGAACGGGTATTGGTGACTACGTTGACTAAAAAAATGTCGGAAGATTTAACCGAATACCTGACTGAAAACGGCGTACGGGTGCGCTATTTGCATTCCGATGTGGAAACCGTGGAGCGGGTGGAGATTATTCGTGATTTGCGCTTAGGCCAGTTTGATGTGCTGGTGGGCATTAACTTGCTACGCGAGGGGCTGGACATACCGGAAGTGTCTTTGGTGGCTATATTGGATGCGGACAAAGAAGGTTTTTTGCGTTCGGTAGTGTCCTTGGTGCAAACCATAGGCCGTGCCGCACGTAATGTGAACGGCAAGGCCATTTTGTACGGCGACCGCATCACCAAATCCATGCAGCAAGCCATTGATGAAACCGATCGCCGCCGTGAAACCCAACAACTGTATAATACCGAACACAATATCAGTCCAACCACAATTTATCGGTCGGTACTGGATATTATGCAGGCAGCTATTCCAGGTTCAGGCAAATCGTCAACCAGCAAAACTTACGATAAGATCGCGGAAACCGCTGCCAATTATCAGGTAATGTCGGCTAAGCAGTTGAGTAAAAAGCTTAAACAATTAGAAGAGGCTATGTATCAACACGCTAAAAATCTGGAATTTGAGCAAGCAGCTAAAATACGAGATGATATTAAGCTGTTGCGGGAACAGATGCTGGTTTAAATATATTGGGTGTCAGCGTGTACTGTTGTACCTTAATCCAGCATTTAGCCTAAAATACTCGTATGAACTTCTCATTACAGCATACACAAAAACTACTGCATGATGCACGCTCAAAATCAACAAATATTTCTTAGCTGTCATCCATCCGACTGGGAAGCTGCCTTAATTTTACGTGCAGAACTGGAGAAAGCTGGCCTAAGCGTATTTAAAGAAAAAAGCAGTGTATATTTAAGCGATGGCTGGTTAAGCCGCTTGCAGGACAATCTAAAACAATGCTCTGTTTTTATTATTCTCATAGGTTATAACAATGTAGTTGAATGGCATAGTGTCGAAATGCAACTGGCGCTATCACGTAACCTGCTAAACCAGAACGATAGCCGATGGCTACCTGTTTATCCCATATTATTACCGACAGCCAATTTAAAGGCCATACCCGATTTACTTAGCGTATTTCCAGTCACCTACTGGCAAATTGACGGTGCAATTCCAAAAACACTGTTAACAGCAATACAGACGCGTGCTGAGCTACACCATACTGCCAGTCTGATTAATCATTGTCCTTACCTGGGGCTTAATACCTTTCAGCGCAAACACGCGCCGATATTTTTTGGCAGACGTAAGGAAACGCTGGAAATTATTCGTTATTTTGGCACCGCCTCGCAAATTCTCCCCGATAGTATCCGCCGTCATGAGGAGGAGCAGTTTTGTCGCTGGGTACAAATTGAAGGCAGCAACGTCAGTGGTAAATCGTCTTTAATTAATGCAGGTCTGATACCACTGATAGAACAAGGTGCATTATGGCCGCGCACAGGCTTTAAACAGTGGAAAATTATTGGCCCACTGATACCGGGTGAAAAGCCCTTGCAACAATTGGCGGAATTGTTAGAGGCTGTACTCGTTAAAGATCCTGAGCAGCGCGATAACCTAAGAAGTTATCAACAGCTGTTGCCGGATGATACGGTACTCAATAAACGCCTAAATGCAGTGACAGATCCCAGCGTTGGTTTTGTGCTGATTATTGATCAGTTTGAAGAGCTATTTACCTTAGCCACTAAAAACGAACAACGCCTTTTCGATGCCCAGTTAGCCAATGCACTGCTTGAAAATGACAGCCGTTTTTTCTTGATCACTGCCGTCTCCACCGGTTTTTTAGAAGGCTTTGAACACCTACTGTGTCTGTCAGAATGGTATAACACCCGCTGTAAACGCTACACACTTGGCAGTATTTCGCAAAATTCCCTGCGTGAGATTATTGAACGCCCTGCCGAATTAGCCGGTCTTGATGTTAAAGACGTTGCCACTGCTATTTTAGCGGACAGCCAAAATGAAACTGTGTTTCTTCCGTTAGTAGAAAATGCACTGCATTATCTATGGGAACACCGCCATAAAAATCAACTTCTGGGCACACTGTATCAGCAAAAAGGTGGTATTGTTGGTCTATTAGAAACGCAAGCCGATGACTTACTTGTCCGTTTAGAAGCACATATCCCTAATAGCAAAACCGATGCACTAAAATTATTGCTTGCACTGACTCGCGTCAGCCCCGATGGTTTGCATACGCGCCAACGCATTACACTTGATGAGGCAAGGCTTATTGCGGGGCAAAATGATAAGCAACGCGGTCAAAAAATTATTGATTTTTTATCAGGTAAATCAGACGATCATCTCGGTCAAAAAGCCAGCACGGGTTTGCGATTGATAACCCTCGTGGGTGCAGGCGGTGAGTCGAGCGCAGGTTATCAACAACCACTGCATAAACACCAATTTGTCGATCTACTCTACGAACGCTTGATTCGCGCTCGTGACCAAGGTGAGGATGCCGCACAACAAGTGGGTTATTGGCAAACGCTATACGAATACATTCGCAACAGCAGCGTTACCAACAATCGCCATCAACTATTAGCAAAACGCGCTAAAGCGTGGCAGCACAGTCGTGGTCTTGGGCGTTGGTGGCGTTTAGCGGGCTGGATAGATTTAATCGCCTATTATAAACTTGGCTGGCCTAGCGCAGAAAGTCCAGAAGGTCGTTTTCTTCACGTAAGTAAAATCGCTGTTGGTGTACAAGCGGTATTACTGGCACTGATGTTAAGCGCTGTTGGTCAATCTTTGTATTGGGTTTATAAACATAAGCTCCCGTTGAGCTATATGTTAATGCAGCAACGTTTTCGCCTGATTGATGCAGGCCTGTTGCCTGTGCCGCTACCGAATATGGTAACGATAGAACCTGATGAATTTTCAATAGATACTGAGCCTGGCGTTAGTTTTCTTAGCGATGGTGAACCCGTTGCCGAAGAGCCTAAATATGCGACACCCGGTTCAGAAATTGGCCTTGCAAAACGTTTTTACCTCAGTCAATATGAAATAAGCTATCAACAATACGATTATTATGTCTGGCAGCAAAACGATAAGGTTGACTACCCTGCAACTGCCAAAGGCGGACGCAACCAACAGCCGGTGGTTAATGTATCCTGGTACGATGCCAATGCCTATTTAACCTGGCTTAGCGAGAAAACTAACGCACATTACCGTTTACCTACCGAAGCCGAGTGGCTGTATGGCGATCGCGCGAAAACCAGTACCGATTTTTGGTGGGGTGATGGTATCAGCAAAAATAAAGCCAATTGCATTGATTGCGGCAGTGCTTGGGACGGCGAACAATCTGCACCGGTTGGCAGTTTTGCCGCCAATCCGTTTGGTTTATATGATACTGTTGGTAACGTGCATGAGTGGACCTGCTCAGTATGGAAAGAACAGCCCGATGGTAATCAATACACTTGTGCTATCCAAAGCGGTGCAACCCGCGTATTTTTGGGGGGGTCTTGGCATAATCGTTCTATATTTTTGTTATATTCATCGCGTGATTGGGATGTGCCTGGTTATACCAGTGATTATTTGGGCTTTCGCGCTGCCAAAATTGATTAATATATCAAACATTAAATACCGTGCCTAAATCCTAACTATCAGATTTTATTTGAATTTATTGATTTAAATACCGCCTGCCCGCACGCACTGAAAAAACCACCTCAAAATAAAGCCTCATCCGCATAGTTTTGCAGGGTGTTGTGCTGCATAAGTCTTCAAAAACACCATAGTCTTATTGACAATTTCTTGGTAACTCATACGGCCACAGTCATTCAGCAACAAAATACTGTTAGATACTATAACCATTAAGTTGACAAGTATTTTGCGCTATTTTCGTAAAATAATACACGATGCCTGATATTTTTTACTATATAAAAGCGGCTGACTGTCAGTTATTTTTACATAAATATATCGTCAAAAAATTTATCACTATCCCTATCTAATTGATAAGCAAAACTTTAAATAAATGCCTGTAAAATATAGTGAATTTTTAAAAATAAACCGCTTGCACTTTCATTGTGAAGCATTAAAATGCAGTGGTAGCCGACCCCGTTAATACTGCCGCCAATAGCTTTTTTGTGTGCAAGCAGATCCACTAGGATGATACCAAACAGGGAAGCTTTACTATGTTAATGATTCGGAGAGACCTATGAAGCCAATTAGTCAAGAAAGCCACGATAGCGAATACCTGATACCCAGTAAATCCGCGCCGATTTTGTCCCATGCCTGTACGCGTTGTGGGCACAGTAAAGCCTGGGGTTCTACCATACGTTCGTCAGATAGCTTATTTCATATGCTTTTTTACAAGCCTTATCGGTGTCGTGCCTGTATGTCTCGGTTTTGGAAGCTGCATTCCACGTTTCGTCTTAATGTCTTTATTGCAAGTATCGTTTTATTGGTGGCAGTACTGGGTATTTGCACCAAATCCCTGTTTGCCACAAAGCCGACGGAACAAACGCTTAGCTTAGTGGAAAATGACAAAGCCAAAAGGCGCGCACAAGAAGGTGACTCTGATGCAGCCTTACAAGTGGGTATGAACTATATTAATAATGGCTCTATTACCAAGCGTAAAGAAGCTGCAAAATGGCTAGAGCAGTCAGCTAAAAAAAATAATACTGACGCACAATATTATTACGGCCTGTCTTTGTTAGGTGGCCAAGGTGTGATACAAGATTATAAAGCAGGCTTTTTTTGGATTGATAAAGCAGCGCGTAGAGGTCATCCTGAAGCACAATACAGCCTAGGCAAAATGTATCGCAAAGGCACAGGTGTGGAAATTGACCGTGGGCGTGCCTATTTGTGGTTTAATCTGGCAGCAGCACAAGGCATTCAAGATGCCGCCAGAAACAGAGACAGTATAGCTAATCATCTTTCCTTAGAAGAAGTGCTTGCTATGCAAGAAGAGGCTTACCGTATTGGTGGTATGGCTGACGATGCGACTAAATTCAGCGATAGCACATTAGAGACCAGCCAAGACCTCTCACTTAAATAAAAAAAACACATCATCTTTCGATAAAACGCCAACAGAGGGCAGTTGTCTGCCCACTGTTGCGACGCAGTGAGAAGACATGATAACTTTATTTATCGGCCACCTTAACAAGCCAGCCTACTGATTCTTCACACTTTGAATCTGGCTTAGCTGTTATCGATTTAACATGGGCATTTAGCCTGACAAAACCACCACTTAAGCTGGCTGGTAATGTAAATGACACTTCATGGAAACTGGAGTTAGTTTGAATGGTAGTCGCTAAAATTTCTTTTTTAGCACTCACCACCAAAGACTTGGGTTCTGCATCAATTGACAATCTGAACGTTAATGCAGCGCCACCGGCAACCTCTGCTTTTTCGGCTTCAGTGTAGGTTTTAAAGCTTAAATCGGTGAATTTGGGCTTTTTACAATACTCACCAGGCTTATCGTCACTG
This sequence comes from Crenothrix polyspora, assembly GCF_900163755.1. Lineage (GTDB taxonomy): Bacteria > Pseudomonadota > Gammaproteobacteria > Methylococcales > Methylomonadaceae > Crenothrix > Crenothrix polyspora. The sequence goes on from NZ_FUKI01000173.1 coordinate 8,082, forward strand.
TAAGCATTTGCCGCCACATTAAAAATAAGTGCCGCAATAAAGGCTGCTAGCTGACACTTTGTTATTATTTTCATAGCCACTCCTCTTATGTAAAACTGTTATTTAGCTGTGTTTATCTTTATAAACAACACAGAAAAATCAATACACTCAACGCAATGTGTGCTGTCTATTTTCTCATGATGTGCATTAATGTAATTATTTTCTTATTCCGCTGATGATGTCTTGTACAATATCAGCAGTTTGAATTTTAGCAAGAGATCACCACTTTGAGCCAACAAAATCGAGAAAGCCTAACTTATAAAAGTGCAGGCGTTGACATTGCCGCTGGAAACGCCCTAGTTGAGCGCATTAAACCCATTGCAGCTAAAACCCGCATTGCTGGCGTTATGGCTGGATTAGGTGGCTTTGGCTCACTGTTTGAGCTGCCACTAGACCGCTATAAAAATCCTGTTTTGGTGTCGGGTACAGATGGCGTGGGTACCAAATTAAAACTCGCGCAAGAGCTAGCGCTGCACAACACTATCGGCATTGATCTGGTTGCCATGTGCGTTAATGATATTATTGTACAGGGCGCAGAACCGTTATTTTTTCTTGATTATTTCGCTACGGGGAAATTAGATATTGACGTTGCGGCTAGCGTTATTGAAGGTATTGGCGAAGGCTGTAGCCAGGCAGGGGCGGCATTAGTAGGTGGCGAAACCGCTGAAATGCCAGGCATGTATGCCGATGGCGAATACGATTTAGCCGGCTTTTGCGTCGGCATTGTTGAAAAAAACCAGATATTAGATGGCAGTAAAGTACAGGTTGGCGACACTTTAATTGGTATTGCCTCGTCTGGCCCACACTCAAATGGTTACTCGTTAATCCGTAAAATTATTGCTCATAGCAACGCAAATCTTAATGAGGGCTTTGCAGGCGAGTCTGAAAAAAATCTGGGTGCGGCCTTGCTACAACCTACGCGTATTTACGTTAAATCATTGCTGGCGCTTTTGGCAGCAGTGCCCGTGCATGCACTGGCGCATATAACCGGTGGGGGTCTGACCGAAAACCTACCCAGAGTACTGCCCAGTGGACTTGATGCGCACATCGATTTAAGCTCTTGGCAGTTGCCACCGATATTCACATGGTTACAACAACAAGGTAATGTGGCCTTAGAAGATATGTTAATTACCTTCAACTGCGGCATTGGCATGATTGTGTGTGTTGCGCCTGAGGACGAAAAATTAACACTGGCAACCTTGCAGGCGCACGGTGAAACAGCGTTTTCAATCGGTAAACTAATGCCATCCAACGGCAAGCCTACGGTACGTTACAGCTAATGCAAAACCTACGGAACAGTAAATATTCCCCAGCCCTGGATAAAATGCAATAGTCTAATAATCTTGAACACAGTTTAGGGTTAAATTAAACTACTGACTAAACAAAAAAGAGAAATGCCATTGCAGTATGATTGACGTTGGCAGGTGTCGCACAGCCTGAAAGCAGGAGTGCGATACTAGCAGACAAAATATTAGGCGTGAAAGTAAGCGATGCTATTTGTTGTTGTTTCATATTTTTTAAGTTTAAAGAATATCGGGGGGGGTGTTGTAAAGAGGCAGGCAAGCTATGTAAATCCGCTATATGTAACGTCTGGGTAGGTAATGCAAATTTTACCCCGATAATTTCAGCCAAATGCAGTATATCCAAAAAAATTTGCTGCTGCTCAGTGAGTTCATCCATCCTATCAGGCACTTTGAGAAAAAAATCTACCAAAATATCCAGACTATGTGCACCAAACTGGTAGAAAAACACCTGAAGATTATCTTTACGTGTGTCAGGATGAGATTCAAGAATGTGTTTAACACCCTCAACAAAGTCTTTTATTTTTTCAATCGGTGTGTCATAAACCAGGCCGAGATTAAATTTAATCTTCCGATAATCGCGCAATGCCATGTTATCAACGGTACTGTCCACCACCTGACTACTGGGAATAGTGACTAGCGAATTATGACCCGTGCGTATCCGTGTACTACGAAAGCCCACACTCTCCACCACGCCTTCGGCATCGGCCAATTTAATTGAATCGCCTACAGAGAAAGGTTTTTCAATCATAATGATAAGCGAGCCAATCAAATTAGCGATGGTTTGTTGCGCCGCCAAAGCAACGGCAAGACCACCGACCCCAAGCCCGGCTAATACAGAGTAGGCAGGCAGACCTATTTGGTCAGCCCCAATAACCAGGATAGCAATCGACACAATAAATGTGATAAGCCGCAACACTAATCGGATAAGCTGACTGTCAATGCTACTCGTCAGCAAATGTTCCTTGTTAATGACACTGGTAGCGATTGCACCACCCGCTACCCAAGTCGTCCAGGTGAGTGCCAGATAGAATAACGTCCAGAGCGACAGCGTGAACACGACATAAACACCGCTCGAAATGCGCAGCACCTCACCGAGCATGAATGCGGCCATGTGCGCCGTAAGGACCACGCTAAGGGGGCGCAGCAAGTCGACCCATTGTTCAGAAGAGTCCGTCCTACTGCGCCAGTATCGGCTTAACCGAAAACACAGGCGTACAAAAATGAAGCCGGCAGTCAAAATTAGGGCTATACCCAGCCAACGCCAGGTGGGTTGGTCAAGAAATGTGCTTCTGGCAGGTTGCTTGTTGGGTGCAGCCAGCAACCATCGAGGTGGCACGAGATTGTTCAGTGCTAACGCCACGCCAGCTGGGCTATAGGTCGTAAAATTAAACCAGCCGACAGAGGCATTTGCTTTATAGGGAAGGTTTTTGACGCTGGCATAAAACGCGGGCAAACGTTTCACGGTGTCTGGACTAAACAGGTATTCACCGGCACGCGCGCCTTTTGCAACGCGCTGAATCCGAATTTCAGTATTCGGAATCACCCAATATTTGAATTCAGATTTAGCCATCATCTGGGCATCTGGAATAGATTCAATAGAAGGCAGTTCAATACGATCCAACACCTCCTTCAATTGCACCATAACCCGCCGCGCGGTCTCGTCTGCGATAGCGGGTGGTAAATCATCCAAATCCAAAGCACGTTCGGCCGATGTCTGAAAATGTCGAACCTGTTTAAAATGAGCGATTTCTTCCGCTGTCAAGTACAGCGCCGAGGAGTCCATATAGGTTATTATCAACCCACGTCCTTCGTTATACGCTTTGTTGGTAAATTCGAGAAATCCTTGTAGTGTGGCTCTAGGACTGGTCGTATCAATCGGTTTGAGCGGGTTGCTGTTTACACCTGCATTGGCTGGCATAGTCCCCATCTGAAACACGCACAAGACAATTAATACTGCAACGAAGCGCGATTTAAAGGTGAAAAATTTAGGTATCATATTAACCCTTGATAAGTTGTAGCACGCTCTGCGGTCTGGAAAATCCAATGGCACATTAAATACTCATCCGACATTATACCCAGTGAATTTAAAATTCGGCGCATTCAGTGCGGATAATCCCAAAAATAAAGCCCACCCACCAACGCATTAAAGTATCATGCGGCCGCCCTTTATTTCAATTACCAACGCTTTGATGCGTGCTTGATAAGTCTTCTATAATCCATAAAACAATTACTTATAATTAATATAAGTAATAAATAATATACGTAATAAATGATATATTTACTAAGTTGTTAAAATTGTTGCCAGGTATTTTTTATAAAGTATATGGTAATAAATATGTATTATGGCTTAGAAATAATAGAAAAACACGGTTCAATTCAATAATACTGGACAGTATTATAAAAATAAAAAATAATGGCTTTTCAAAAAACTTTGGAGTCAATATGAAACACGATAAACAGGCCATAAAAAAACAGTCTGCTAATTTAGCATTAGCATTATGTATAACGAGTGCGCTGGTTGGGTGTTCTTCTATTAACTCGGCAAGTAATGCAGTGCAAGGCAAATTAATTAAACCAGTACCTGATGCCGGTTTTATTGCCGATCCTACGCGACAAAGTAAATTAGATTATTTACCGTTCCAGAAAGTCTGGATTGATCCTAAATTTAACAGCGATAGCTATTCAGAAATTGTTATAGCACCTGTCAATACGCAGTATATGCAGCAAATGGACTGGTTAAGTAAAATGAGTGCGGCGAGCTGGTTTGGTGATGTACAAAAAGACATTAAGGCGTTGGCAGATTATTTCCAGAGTACCGTCGCCAATGAATTTAAATCAGATCCCAATCACCGCTTTACTGTCCTTGATAGTCCTGCGCAACACAAAGCTGCATTGAGTTTAGAAATGGCCTTGATTGAAGTTAATCCATAAACACCCGTATTACACGCAGCGGGCTGGTTAGCGCCGGGTGGCGGTACTGCGGCTAATGTCATCGATCAGCGCACCGTGGCGTTTGAAGCACGTCTGCGGGATATGCAAACCAACCAAATCGTTGCTACGTTCGCTGACCGAAAATCGCAAGATATTGCACCTATCGATCTAACAAATCTAACATGGTATGGACCTGCCAAAGGTATTATGGATAACTGGGCGAAAGAGTTTGTTGCCGTTGCAAATCGTAAACCGGGTGAAAAAGTGATGGCTAAGACAGCCTTCACACTAAAACCATTTTAATCCACCCTATTAGTAAGGTGGGCACGAATGAGTCATGTCCACCTTGCTTTTGGCCTATAAACGATAGTTGCTTACATTCTTTTTATTTTTGCCCTATTGGAGATTTTATGAAAACTTTATTAATAATAACCAGTATGCTGTTTGCCTCAAATGTTTATGCCGGTAGATGTGTGAGTAATGGACTCGGCGATGCTGCGTGTGGCGGTTTTGGCAACGGCGTTAATGTCATGCACAACAATAATAAACCTATTGTTAATAGTGCCGTTGTTGTGCAGCAAAGCAATGGTGTAAATCACACGATAACCAGCAACGGTGGCGAAGCCTACGCTAAAAATGGCAAAGGTATTGTACAAGGTGCGGGTGGTACAACGTGTGTAAGGACGGCACGCTTTCGGGGTTGTCGATAACAAATCATTTAGAAACCATCGTAGGTATCTAGTACTCAGTCATTATATTATTTCCAGTTGACTTTATTCGTTTTGCGAAGATATTGAAAGAGTAGAAATAATTTAAGGCAAATAATGATAAATAATGATTTGTTAAGTGTTCAATAGTACTTTCCATCAATAATTTGGGAGTATGCGTTCATCTCCCCCTTTGGAAAAAAGGGACTGGGAGGGATTTATTTAAAAAAATATCCCCTAACCCCTCTTTTTCAAAGAGGGGGACTGAACAGTTACAATTGGTATAGGAGTATTCGCAATGAAATACAAAATACTTGCACTAAGCGTTTTTGGATTAATGACAGCGACGGTGGCTTACGGCGCTCAGCAAACGGTTTTTCTGGATCAGCAATGGACTAAAGCGGATCGAGAGCGCTTTTATTTTACGCCGCAGGGATCTTACCTGATTCCTTATTCGTGGTTTATCGCCCTGGAGGCTGGGGGACAAAACAAACCTTTTAAGGACAAAAACAATATTCGCCGCTATGGTTATCTGGTTGATGACAATTATTCCTCTGCCAATCCTGACCGGCTGCCCATTGGCTTCGCCAAGGAACCGGTGAAAAACGGCGAAGCCTGGCTGGGCTATACCTGCGCCGCCTGCCACACCAACGATATGCGCTATAAAGGCCAAGCCATCCGCATTGACGGTGCCCCGACTCTGGCGGATTTCACGGCTTTCAACGACGGTTTGAACGCCGCCCTAAAATCCACATTAAGCAACGGTAAACGGTTCGACCGCTTTGCTCGTGCGGTGTTGGGGAAAGAGGCCGCCAATGCTGAGAAAACGACCCTGCGAGGGCGGGTTTCAAACCAGGCCGCTTGGCTCAAGGATTTTGCCAAACGCAGTAAGCCAGACCACGTCTTTGGTGCGGGTCGCGTTGATGCGTTTGGGGTGATTATGAACGAAGTGTTCGGTTATGATCTAGGCCTCCCCGAAAATGTCCGAATACCCACCGCGCCGGTCAGCTACCCTTTCTTGTGGGGGACACCACGGCATGATTATGTGCAGTGGACAGGCTCGGCATTTAACCCGTTCGGTCGTAACGTGGGTGAGGTATTGGGGGCTTTTGGACGCGTCAACCTGAAAGTAACTTCACCCGATTTTGGCTCGACCACGGCGCGTGCACGCGAACTGTTCGAACTTGAACGCTTGGTGGCCAAACTCGGCACGCCCCATTGGCCAAAAGCCCTGCTTGGGTTTATCGACCAAGACCGCGCCTCACGGGGCGAGGTTCTCTACAAGCAATCCCGTTATGGCGAAGAAAGCTGCGCTGATTGCCATGCGCTACCAGATAATGCGGGGCATTATCCATCCACGCCAGCAGCGGAAAACCGTTTCGGGGTTACGTTCGTAAAAACCCACATGACACCGTTGGCTGATATCGGTACCGATTCGCTCACGGCTAAAAACTTTGCCTTGCGTAGCGTCAAATCGGGTTCTGTGGCAGCGTTGCTACCCGCCCCCTTTACCAACGCCAGTGTCGTTCCGGCACCCGCCATGCTGACCATTTTGGTGGGACTTGCTGCGAAGGATAGCAATCTGCATGCACAACCGCCCTTTAACGCGCCAGAAAGCGCGGAGTTGATCGGCTACCGCCAAAAAGCCGACGGCTTGCCGCCCTATGCCGCACCCAACCTGCTTGCCTATCGGGCGCGGCCTTTGGATGGCATTTGGGCTAGCGCGCCCTATCTGCATAATGGCTCCGTACCCAACCTTTATGAACTGTTGCTGCCACCAACAAAGCGTAGCAAAGTGTTTTATGTCGGCAATCGCGAGTTTGATCCGTACAGGGTCGGTTTTAAATCAGGGTATAGTATCAATGACTTCCGTTTTGATACCCGCCTTCCAGGTAACCGCAATTATGGCCATACTTACGGTACAGAGCTTAGCCATAATCAACGCCTCGATCTGCTGGAATTCTTGAAGACGCTTTAAGGTAATCTGTTGCAGTGTTTTCAATATCGGTTAGTAATGTTCGATGGAGTGCAAACCTAGTACTTAGTCACTCTTTAAGTGTCGGATAAAGCTTTTTCAATTTTATCCGAGCATC
>NZ_FUKI01000160.1 GCF_900163755.1 Crenothrix polyspora
TAAAAGTAACAATTTGAAAATTAAATGACTTTTTTACATGAAAAAAAGTGTACGGTAGTGAATTCCGCTTTGAATTGCGCGGCAAGGGCATCGACTTTATTTTGAATGAGGCCATTGCTGCTGATATGTACCAAGACATAGATGACAGAATGAAACCGCTCGTTCACGCCTGTTGCGAAACACTTGTGCGGTACAGGCAGCTAAGTGTGGGTAATATCATTATGGATGGCAATATTCTTATTACAGGGGAATTTGAGGTCATGCTGAGTCAGGGGCTAGGCCAGCACTTTGCACTTGATGAAAAGGCGCGGTTATTCCGCGATGCCAAACATATTTCCGATCTCCTGGAAGTGGTTATGGACAAAAGAAGCCGAGAACTGGAAAAAGGAAAATACCAGAACCCATCCCCAATAGGGCACACACCAAATCCCAGTAAGATAAAAAAAGGGCTTGAGAAACTGGGGGAACAAAACACCTACAGGCAACATCGCAGTGGCTTGCAGAAGGCAGGCAACTACGGCCAGGGTTAAGGCAGTTGCGCCCTGAGGATTTACCGCCTGATGTCACCACATCAATTGGGTATGACCATAGAGGGCATTGTTATATTTTCGAGCATAAGAAATTTGGGGCGTTGGGGAGGATCGTCCTGAGCAAGGTTAGTGAGCAAGAAATGTTGTTGCAGGCAGAACTATACAACGGACAGGAAAAGCAGGAATCCACTATCGAAAAAATGAAAAAGGAAATATTTGAGAAAGTGGTTACAACTGTTAGCGCCTGCTTTAATTCTGCCCTTTAAACATAAAAAATTATTTCACCACAGAGAACATGAAGGATAAACAACGAGTGTTGTGACAAACCATCCTTGGATAATTAACCTCTGTTTGGTCGTAAAGTGGTTAGGTGTAAAGATTCAATTAAAAAGGCGCACAATTGGCGTACAATATGGCCAGAACAACTGGAGATATCCATGCCTAGCTCAGAAATGCTTAAACAAGAACGCTTACATATCCGCCTTGATGCCGCTTCCAAGCAAATACTTGAGAAAGCGGCGGGGTATTGTCATAAAAAACTGTCCGATTTTGTGCTCTCACAGTCACTGGCAGCGGCGGAAAACATCATTAGCGAACATGAACAGATCACTTTATCCAATACGGATTGGGAACTGTTTTTAGATGTACTGGAAAATCCACCCGCTAAAAATGCCAAATTAAAAGAGGCCTTGGCATTACATAAAAAGTCGGTTGTTAGGGTTTGATGAGGCTACAGATCTGCCCATTACCCACAACTTTGAAAACGTTTACAATGCATAACCGTAAATTTACAACAAAGATAAGTCTATTAACTGGGCAAATGAAGAATTTGAGTCTGCTGACTTAGGTGACCAACGTAACAATGCTAGATTAATCAAATTGATGGATGACCTGTCAGCCAATATTGGAGCAAGTATCCCGCAATGTTGCGATGGCTGGGCAGCCACCAAGGCGGGCTACCGTTTTTTGGACAATCCTAACGTGGAGTGGCCAGCGATTTTAAGCCCCCACCGTGATAAAACCATTGAAAGAATGCAGGGTTACAATCGGGTTTTGTGTGTCCAAGACACCACGGAGCTGGATTTTACCGGCCATCCGAATATGCAAGGGCTGGGTCGGTTGAACCACGATTACCGCCAAGGCATGTATTGCCATCCGACCTTGGCGGTCAGTGAAACCGGTGTTGTATTGGGTGTCGTGGATGCCTGGATGTGGGCAAGAAAACCCAAAGGTGAAGACGACATCCGAGAAAGTGTACGTTGGACAGAAGGTTACGAGCGGGTTGCCGAACTGAAGCCTTTAGTCGGCACCACTGAATTAATGTACGTGGGCGATCGGGAATCTGATATCCGCGAACTGATGACGGCGGCACACAACTGTGGCCATAGCGCCCACTGGCTGGTACGGGCCAAACATAACCGTGTCACGGATGACGGGAAAGTGTGGGATCGGCTGGGTACAAAATGCATTCTGGGAACCGTGCAGTTTTCCTTGCCCCGCACCGCCAAGCGCAATGGCCGCATGGTAGAGCTGAACTTGCGAGTTGAGAGGGTAACGTTGCCTGCAACCAGAAATGCCCCCGCAGTAGAGGTGACCGCAATACTGGCCAGGGAAGACAATCCACCACCTGGCGAAACCCGTATTGAGTGGCGCTTGCTGACCGACGAGATTGTTACAAGCTTGGAAGAAGCCGTATTGCGAATAGATTGGTACCGTCTTAGGTGGATGATTGAAATTTTTTTTAGAACCTTAAAATCCGGCTGCAAGGTTGAAGAATTGCAACTGAACACCAAGGACCGGCTGGAAAAGGCCTTGGTAATTTATATGATACTGGCTTGGCGGGTATTATTGCTGGTGACATTGGGGCGCCAACTCCCTGACCTGTCGTGTGAAATCGTGTTTAGCAGTGAAGAATGGCAAGCGGCTTGGATTGTAAAAAAGAAGACACCATTGCCATCCCCACCCCCGACATTGGGTGAAATGGTTCTGATTATTGCCAGCTTTGGTGGTTTTTTGGGTCGGAAGGGCGATTCTGCACCAGGTGCCGAGGTTTTGTGGCGTGGTTTGCAGCGTGTCCGCGACTTCTCCGAAGGGATCAGTGCCGTTACGCAATCTTACGAATTAAAACTGGAATAATTGTGGGTAATGGACAGGGCTACAGATAGCGGTACTTAATGCGAGTCATCAGCGTAAACAATTCGACTGCGGTGATGCTAGCCTAAATGGCTATTTGCAGCATTATGCCCGTCAGAATGTAAAACACCGCATCAATAAGGTTTTCGTGGCGACAGACATAGATTCCACGCAAATCATCTTGGGCTATTATACTCTCAGCGCTGGCAGTATTCGTGCTGGTGACTTGCCGCCAGCGCATAAACGGCGTTTACCCAATTATCCTGTCCCCGTCGCTTTGCTAGGACGGCTCGCAGTTGATAAACATCATCAAGGCCAGCACTTGGGAGCCATTTTATTAGCTGATGCTATACAGCGCGTAGAGCAAGCCAGTGAAGTGTTGGCGGTTTATTCGGTAGTAGTAGACGCATTGAACCCATCGGCGGCCGAGTTTTATCAACGCTTTGGTTTCATCGCTTTTCCAGAGCAGCCCTTAAAATTATTCTTGCCCCTGGGCGTTTAATGAGGCAGAAGATGGCGATTGAATAAATCCGTTTAAAATCGTTATGAATTTCTCTAAACACACTTTATCAATGAACCAACTGTAATAAAGCAAGGGGTATAGTGATGAAACACTCGCCAGGTCAAATTGATTTTGAATATCAAGGTCAGCGTCTTAGGCTACAACGCATAAATGACAGACGGCATCGTGCTTGGTCTAACCGTAGCATTAGTATTGAAGCAGATTATAGTTTTTGGTATGAAATGGTTAAACAAAATCAAAACATCCCAAACCTTGCCCAATTTTATGCAACGTTTCAAGCAGCGTTTGGCGAAAGTGGTCAAGTTTATGATGATTGGAAAGGGGCTTTCAACTTTGCCTTTAAAGTTGATATATTCAAAGACAAGCAAACCATCCCTTATTTACTCAATGTTGTCAATTGGCGCAGCGCTGTCGAGTTTAGGTTCAAGAAAATCATTGCTCTCAGTGAAACCCATTTTGACAGGATGCTTGTCTATGAACCATTTGAACATGAGTTATCAAGGGAGCAAATAAATCGGTTGTCTGCTTATTTGTATGGCTATGCAGAGAGATTTTGGCAAACCAGCAGCAAAAATCAAACCCAATTTGTCAAGGAAGTGGCATCCAACCTCATTCTGTTTGGCTATGCTGACGACACATTTTTTCAACAACACTATGAAGACGAGGAGCAGTTTAGAATTTGTCGGGAACAAATGCGAGTGGCTTGAATTGTTGCCGCAAGGGGATACAACCTATGAGGACGTTAGCTGTTTACGACCGGTTAGCCTGCTTGGTTGCGGAAACTGGAATGGTAACCTTGGAAGGGCGTGCCAACAGAAAAACTATTTTTGGAATTCATATAAGGGGCTAGACCCCTACTAAAATTTAATTGGTTAAGGCCATTTAATTTGCTCATTGAAGACATCTTGTCAGAGATTGTGAAGGCGCATGCCAATGAACTGGGGTACTGGCTGCATAGGATAGATAGCGGCAGCCCGCCAACTGATCGGGTGAGGTTTCCGCCAAACCTCTATTTGACACAGTCCAGCCCATCAGGTGTCCAGTTGGTTTGCTGGCCTGCCACCTGCATTGACCCATGAGTTTTTCCGTGCATGCAGAGCCGGCAAGCTTGCAAGCGGTTGAATGGCAATGGGGAACATTATTTTTACAAGATTATGTTAATTCCAATTACAATTTTATGTTAATGGACGTTAATGGACGTTAATGGACGTTAATCGTTCATTTGCATAAAATTGTTCCTGAGCCACACATTATAAAACAATGACTTATAAAATACTGTCTACATTATTATGTAAATTTTCTTTGCACAATATTGTAGACCCGATAAACATTTGCAAAATAGTGTAGTCCCGATGGATAAGTGACGGGCTGTTCCTCAGTCCCGTCAAGCTGGGGACAGAGGGCTTCTGTTTTTTGTTCCTTTATGACCATCAGCTTGGCAATAGGGATGGCTACCTTGGGCGGGAACCGGTGGTTTCCGGTCCGGAATGTTTTGAAAAACTACACTTTTATGCAAAAAACGTGTAAATTGACACAATTAATGAAAAGCATAGTATTGATTTAAAAGTGTTTTTTCATTAATTGTGTCACCGTAGTGTTGAAAAATGACACAATTAATGAAAAATTTTTATAAAAATGACAGAAATAATGAAAAATCCTTACCCAAAAAATTGTGTCTTACTGGGAGCTGGCCGTCATGTTTTCCTGGGGGGTGACCGTTTTTTTCATTAACTCTGTCCCTACTTTTTCATTAATTTGTCACCGTTTTCATTAATGGTGTCAACTTACAAACCGGGAACAGTTTTCTGCACATGGACGGAAGTATGGCCTCCCTTTTTACTGCCTGCCACCCAGTATAGATAATACATCTTAGCGGTAATTTTCAGTAAATAAAGTGATATATTTATCGATAGGTGAGATAAATTATTGTAAAATTGATTTTATTGCGCGTCACTCACATCACCCAGAACGCTTTTAAAAACATCCACGTCAAATAGTCTCCATCAACATCCAGTTGCGCTAACTTTACTTTGCAGCATCCGATTATGCTTACACGCCGCGTGGTACTGTGTTATAAAGAACGACACAAGCTAGCCGTTACCATTGCATATTTGTTTTCGCTGCTTTTTCGCTGTTCACCTTAACGTTTCACGCCGCTGAAACAAGGAGTGGTGCCATTATTGCCGCACAACAATACCCTATGCAAAACCATCTTTTGGCTGCTCTGCCAGAAAAAATAACGGAGCGGCTTTTTCCGCATTTAGAGCTAATTTTGATGCCCTTAGGCGATGTCATCTACGAATCGGGGGGCTTATTGCAACATTTTTATTTTCCGACTACCTCAATCGTGTCCTTACATTATCTGATGGAAAACGGTGCATCCGCTGAAATTGCAGGCGTGGGTAATGAAGGTGTATTGGGTGTTTCCCTGTTTATGGGCGGAGATTCCACGCCCAGTTTGGCCACGGTACAAACGGCAGGTTACAGTTACCGGTTAAAAAAGCGTATATTGATGGAGGAATTTAACCGCACCGGCGGACGGCGCTGCGGTGTGCTACACAATTTAATGCTGCGTTACACCCAGGCATTAATGACCCAAATCTCCCAAACCGCCGTTTGCAATCGCCACCATTCCATAGAGCAGCAACTGTGCCGTTGGTTGTTGTTAACTTTGGATCGCTTGCCCTCGCATGATTTGACCATGACCCAGGAATTGATTGCCGGTATGCTCGGCGTGCGCCGTGAAGGCATTACCGAAGCGGCCGGAAAATTGCAACGCAATGGCCTGATCAGCTACCGGCGTGGCCATATTACCGTACTTGACCGAGCTGGCTTAGAAGCCAACACCTGCGAATGTTATGCCGTCGTTAAGCAAGAATTCCGTCGCTTATTGCATGAGGCAAAAAAACTTTAGGCGGATGGCCAAACTATTAGCCACTGTGTGCGGTAACGCACAGATAGTGGAAAGCCTTGCCACTATACTAAAGTGGGTTGCATAAAATTCACCTTGTCTCAAGGCGCATCATGTCTGAAAAAAATTCGACTCCCCCTTTACTAACGACGGCGCTAGCGCAGCGCAGGGTAGCTTTACCTTGAAATTGACACGTAAAAAAATAATGGCATCCTCTGCTGGCGTGGGCATACTTTTAGTAGTAGTAGTAGTGATAGCCTCGTTACGCGCTTTCAAACACAGCGAGGCATCCGCCCACATGCGTAAAGATACTTTAAATACCTTAATCTACACGAGCGATTTATTGTCTGAATTGACCGATGCCGAAACCGGCCAACGCGGTTACCTACTCACCGGTAACCTGATGTTTCTGCAACCTTATACCGCCTTGCGCGATAACGTCCACAGCCACCTGCAACAATTACAAGCAAATACTTTAAACGCTACTGCCCAAACGCATCTGGTTAAAGTGCTACCTTTGATTGATGCCAAATTGGCAGAATTGGCGCATGTCATTGAATTACGCCGTCATAATGATATGGACACCGCATTAAAAGTGGTGGCCGAAGGTGAAGGCAAGCGTTTGATGGATTTGATTCGTGCCCAGATCAATGCATTCATTGCAATACAAGAAAAGGCATTGGCGCAGCACGAGGCGGCGTTTCAATCAAGCATGCAGCAACTGTTAGCTATTATCATTGTTAGCGGTATGTTGATGGTGCTGTTTGCGCTGTCGTTCAGCTATTTTATGTACCGTCGAAGCCAGCAACAGCTTAAAAATGCCGTACATCTGAAAACGCGGCATTTACTCGCGCAACAAGAGCAGATGAATGGGCAATTGCAACAGAGTAATCTCGCTTTAGAGGGTAGCGAAGAAAAGCTTGCGGTGACACTTAACTCCATTGGCGATGGCGTAATCGCCACTGATGTGGAAGGACGGGTGACACTCCTTAATGCTGTGGCGGAACAGCTGACCGGTTGGACGCAAGCGGAAGCCATTGGTCGCCCAGTAGGCGAAATTTTTCATATCATCCACCAGGATACCCGTCAACCCAGTGCTATCCCCATCATGGCCGCCTTGGCGCATGGCGAAATACAGGTGATGACCAACCACACTTTACTGATTGCACACGACGGTAGCGAATGTATTATCGCTGACAGTTGCGCCCCGATTCGCGGCAAAAACTGTCAGGTGATCGGTGCCGTGCTGGTGTTTCGGGATGTGACCAAAGAATCAGTCGCCAAGCAGGCTGTGCGCGACAGTGCCGCGCTGATCCAGGCCATTCTCAATACCGTGGTAGACGGCATCATCACCTTTCATGCTTGCGGTGGCATTATTGAGACGGTTAACCCCACCATTGAAAAAATGTTTGGCTACAATGCAGCAGAACTCATCGGCCAAAACTTCAGCCTGCTGATACCTGAACTTGACGAAGATAAATGTAATCTGTGCTTGAATTTTAATGCGCGAGGCAAAATGCACAGCACCGGCCTTCAACAAGAAGTCGCGGGACACCGGAAAGATGGCAGTTTTTTCGCCTTGGAAATAGCCTTAGGCGAAATGGAGTTGAGTGGCCGACGTTACTTTACCGGCATTTTACGTGATATTACGGCCCGCAAGCAGGCCGAAGAAGCCTTGTTTAAAGCCAACGCCTTGCAGAACGCCATTTTTAATAGCGCCACTTTTTCCAGCATTGCCACCGATGAGAAAGGGATTATTCAGATTTTCAACGTCGGTGCAGAACGTATGCTGGGCTATAAGGCGGGTGATGTCATGAACAAGATCACGCCGGCCGATATTTCCGATCAACAGGAAGTTATTGCGCGTGCCAAGACGTTAAGTGCCGAGCTTGCCACACTGATTAAACCGGGCTTTGAAACCTTGGCATTCAAGGCATCACGCGGCATTGAGGATATTTATGAACTGACCTATCTCCGTAAGGATGGTAGCCGTCTTCCTGCGGTCGTATCTGTGACGGCGCTGCGCTGCGCTAACAATAAAATCATTGGCTATTTATTGATTGGTACCGACAATACCCAACGTAAGCAAAGTGAAATAGAGCAGAAAAAACTTTTTCAGCGTGCCCAGCTTGCCTTGGATGCCGGACAGTTGGGTGATTGGAGTTGGGATGCTGCGAGTAATTTAGTGACGCTGGGCGGGCGCTCTGCCAAGATGTACGGTTTTCCAGAGAGGGAATGTGTCACACGGGAGCAAATGCGTGCCTTATTATCCACAGAGGATGCCGATTATGCAGGTAAGGCATGGGATCAGGCGCTGGTTGAGCATACGGCCTACAACAATGAGTACAAAATAAATCTCGCTCTCGGTGAGCAACGCTGGATTTCCATGACCGGCTGTGGTAACTACGCAGAAGATGGCACCATACTTGGCATGACGGGGGTGATGCAGGACATCAGTGAGCGCAAATACAACGAAGCGAAACTGCACGAGTCCATTGCCACTGCCGAAAAAGCCAATCTCGCTAAATCAGAATTTTTGTCCAGCATGAGCCATGAGCTACGCACCCCGCTCAATGCTATCCTTGGCTTCTCACAATTGCTGGAAACGGGTAATCCGCTACCCACCGCAGCGCAGATGATAAGGCTACAGGAGATTATTAAAGCGGGCTGGTATTTGCTGGAGCTGATTAATGAAGTGCTGGATCTTTCGTTAATCGAGTCCGGCAAGCTGTTGCTGTCACCGGAGCCAGTGTTACTGGTGGATGCGCTATTGGAATGTGTAACCATGATAGAGCCACAGGCGCAACAGCATGCTATCACAATGACGTTGCTGCCTTTTGATAATACCTGGCTCATTACAGCAGACCGAACACGTTTGAAGCAGGTGCTGCTTAATTTACTGTCCAACGCCGTCAAATACAACAGCCAGCCTGGCACGGTTGAAGTGATCTGCGCCGAAATAAGCCCCAACCATATACGTATTGCCGTTAAGGACAGCGGTGCGGGACTGCCTGCCGAAAAATTAACGCAATTGTTCCAGCCCTTCAATCGGCTTGGACAGGAACACGGCAACGAGGAAGGCACCGGCATTGGCCTGGTGGTCACCAAAAAACTGGTCGAACTGATGGATGGTAGCATTGGTGTGGAAAGTACCGTTGGCGAGGGGAGCGTGTTCTGGGTGGAGTTTGTTAAGTGTGAGGTATTGCCAGCGGCGGATCATGCAACCCTGCCT
Organism: Crenothrix polyspora; assembly: GCF_900163755.1. Classification (GTDB taxonomy): domain Bacteria; phylum Pseudomonadota; class Gammaproteobacteria; order Methylococcales; family Methylomonadaceae; genus Crenothrix; species Crenothrix polyspora. The sequence goes on from NZ_FUKI01000160.1 coordinate 9,330, forward strand.
ATAAAATGGCTAGCGCCCGTGCCGGAACAACCGGCGTTGTACACGCTGCTTTATGTGGAAGACAACCCCGCTAATCTCATGCTGATTGAGCAAATAATAACAGCCTATCCCGATATCTGCCTGTTAAGCGCCCCCGATGCCAATATAGGCATGGCACTGGCGCGTGCTCATACCCCCGAAGTGATTTTAATGGATATTAATCTACCGGGGATCAGCGGCAGTAAGGCGCTGAAACTTTTGCGTAAAGATCCGGTAACAGCACACATCCCGGTTATCGCGCTCAGTGCCAATGCCATGCCCAGTGATATCAAAAATGGCCTGGAAGCGGGGTTTTTCCGCTATCTGACCAAACCCATTAAAATTAATGAATTTATGAAAGCGTTGGATGAAGCCTTGAAGCACGCCTAAACAAAACCACCTGGTAAAGGTAATGCAGCTAACGTTGGTATCAATAATGCCTAGTGGGATGATTATGTTGATGGCCAGTTTACCCCTACAACGGATTTAGGTACAGCGGCTGTTACCGCTGCCGATGAAGAAGGGGGAGCAAAGTAGGGGCTATCCACTTAAGACGGGACAATAAACTACAACTACCGTTCGGCCTGAGCTTGTCGAAGGCTGTTGTTCATGGTTCGACAAGCTCACCACGAACGGCTTAACCTGAAACTGTCCGCCTTAAATGGGTAGCCCAAAGTAGGCATGTAAGTAATCGACCATAAGTTGTTTAACATTTTATGGCTCATGCACCACGAAATATGGACATTGGGCGTTAAAAAACTTTTGAACGACTACTTATTAACTTATAAAGGGATTAAGAAGACGTACACCGGTATTCTCAAAATCTTTAACGTTACGCGTCACAACGGTCATGTCGTAAATTAGCGCAGTTGCTGCAATAAGTTTATCAAGCGCGTTCTGGGCATCGGGAACCCGCAGCCGTCCCCACAGCAGCGCAATATCGCTGTCAATATCCAGAATATGTGCCTGGTATTGTTGCAGTATGGCGGTTAACCAGCTTTCTAACAACGCGGCCTGAATGGGGTCACCGCGATGAAAAATAATATCAACCCCACGGCGCAATTCGCCAAGGGTAACCACTGAAATATAGAGGGGAATGTTTTGTACAACAGCGGCATCGAAAAATTGGCGCACACCGGCATTAGCGTTGCCCTTTTTTCTGATTTCACTGATGACATTGGTATCACACAAATACATCGGTAGCTTGCGTGTCGTCGTGTCTTTGAAAATCGGCATCAGTTCCGGCATTAGGCATGTTGGCCAGGACTTCAGCAAACCGACATTCCGCACCCCGCTCAACGTAAAAATTATTTAAACTGTATAGCCTATTAACATG
>NZ_FUKI01000063.1 GCF_900163755.1 Crenothrix polyspora
GCGGCGGCAATCCAGAGCCTGTTGGGCACGGCAAAGCTGAACGGCCTGAACCCGGAGGCCTGGCTAAGGAACACCTTGGAAAAACTACCGACTTGGCCAAACAGGCGTATTGATGAGTTATTGCCGTTTGCACCGGGGGCTATTGAAAAACTCAGGCAGGGGTAGTGGTTTTGGTGCTCTGCTCTTATGATGTGCGTGTGGGGGTATGGGTTGTTTTTTGAAAAAATCTAGAGGATATCAGAGCCGATGACAATGCTTTAGGTGGTTGCGCTAAACGCTTACACACGACTTCACGTCGCACGCATAACATCTTGTTCAAGCGGGACTGGCCTTACTGTGGCCATTTTTAAAATCAGTTAAATTTAAACGGTGCTGGCTTTGCTTGCTTTCCTAAAGGCCAGCCCCTTAACAAAACGTTATGCCCATTATGGAGAAATATGAGCAATATCACTATTCGTCAAGCCGTTCTATCCGATATTGAGGCACTCATTCCACTCTTTGATGGGTATCGTCAGTTTTATGGTCGCCCAAGTGATATTCCTGCTGTACGAGAGTTTTTACTTGCTCGCTTCAATCATGGCGAGTCAGTGCTATTCATCGCATTGCAAGACAATAATCCAGTTGGTTTTGCTCAGCTTTACCCCAGTTTTTCTTCTGTGTCGCTAGCGCGAACATTTGTACTAAACGACCTCTTTGTCCATGAGCAAGCACGCAGAAAAGGATTGGCATCAAAACTGATGTCTGCCGCCGTTGAATTTGCTAGTATTTTGGGTGCTGTTCGCATTTCGCTATCAACAGCAACAACCAATGAAATTGCCCAGGCTCTTTATCAATCCGCAGGCTGGAAGCGTGATGAACAGTTTTTTGTCTATCACTTTGCTATCTAGGCATAACATTACGCTCAAGCGGGACGCGCCTTATCGTGGCGGTTTTGAAGGTTTATATTTTTCCATCTTCGGTGGCTTCGCTAATCGTCCGTGAAAGGCGCGCCCCTTAGCTTTACGTTAGCCAACCAATCCCCAAAAAGCGGGGAAAAGTGTTAAAAAAAAGCTCTGGTTCGGAGTAA
>NZ_FUKI01000156.1 GCF_900163755.1 Crenothrix polyspora
TTACGTGAAACTTGTTTATGGGGGCTGTTATTCGACATTTAAAGAGTGACTGAGTACTAGTTTGGCAAAAAACTGCGCCTAAAATACCAACTAATAGCGTAGAAAACCAATTTCTGGATAGCTTTAGAAAAGCATTCATGATTGATTCTCATACAACATTCGATTGAATCCTGTCAGTAGTTAGGTCAGTTACTGTGAGTATTGCTAAAAACGATTATTTAAGATGATATAAAATTTTAATACACGATAAGAAAAAACTTACTCAGGTGTTTTTAAAAACAAAATTTTATGCCTGATGCTAGGCCGAGCAAAGCGTAGCCCCGCATCAGGGCTTCGATACACCTGTGAATATTGAACTTTTTATGTTATTCCAATCTGAATTCATCCTATTGATAATAAGTATAAACTCATTAACTTAATGACCAGTGAGGCTTAGGATGGGGGTCTCGCACCTCAACCCTTCTTTATTCAAAGAGAGGAGTGAATATTTTGCTTATAAAGTTAATAGCCCACGATATGACGACTATTGAGGTTTTTATTGGATAGCGGATGCTGCCAGTGTACGCTAATAATTACACGCAAAGAAGTATAGATAAAATAACTTAGATAAATCGTGGTGTTACGGGTTATTAAATTCCATTAAATTAATGGTAGTAAAGAAAAAATGGCGGCCAGATTACATGCAATGCGTGTAAATTTTGGTGTAGGTGCGGATTTATCCGCACCTGGCAAGCAAATTTTTCCCTACATCTGTTGTTAGCCGCCTTCTTCTTTATCGTCATCCGAAACTAATTCCGAAATTTCTTTTAAACGAGCAATGGCTTTAAAGTTAATGCTGTTTTCAGTATAAAAGCCATTATTATCCAGTTCTCCCGCCAAATAGCCGGTTAATAATTCCAAGGTTTCATTGACACGGGTAACCGCATAAACAGCAAATAAGCCTTGGGCAACCGCGTCAATCACTTCCTGTTTTAACATGAGGTTACGTTTATTAGCGGCCGGAATAATTACCGCATGATGCCCAGTAAGCCCTCTCGCCTGGCACAAACGGAAAAAACCTTCTATTTTTTCATTAACGCCGCCAATAGCCTGCACTTCACCGTACTGATTAACCGAGCCTGTTACTGCAAAGCCCTGATCAATAGGCGTACGGGTAAGTGCTGAAATAAGACAGCACAACTCAGCTAATGAGGCGCTATCACCATCAATAAAGCCGTAAGATTGCTCTACGGCAATGCTGGCAGAGATGGCAAGCGGAAATTGCTGTGCATAACAATGGCCTAAGTATCCGGTCAAAATCATTACGCCTTTAGAATGAATAGCCTGACCTAACTCCGCTTCGCGTTCAATATCAACGATACCTCTGGAGCCTGGGTAAACCGTGGTGGTAATACGTGCCGGTGCGCCAAAACTGCTACCACCAATTTCCAGTACGGTTAAGCCATTAATTTTGCCTATTGCCTCGCCATCTGTATCAATTAGAATCGTGCCATCCAGCATGTCTTCGAGTATCGTTTGTGGCAATCGGCCATTACGGTATTCTCTGGCCGCCAGGGCTTGTTCAATATGGCTTCTGTCTATCTCGCTGGCTTTGTCTTTGTTACAAAATACATTGGCTTCGCCAATAATTTGCAAGGTGTCGTTGATACGCGCTGAAAAATGATGTTGATCTTCGGTTAATCGGCAACTGTGCTCAATCAAGCTTTCAATCGCACGGCGGGTTAAGGTTTTGCCGTTAGCATCGTGCGCCTGTTTTATCATGAGGGTGATAAAGCGGTGCATCGATTCATCGTTACGCGGTATGGCATAATCAAAATCAACCAAAATACGGAACATCTCGTTAAATTCGCTGTCCATTTCCTCTAACAGATAATACATGTCCGGCGAGCCTACCAGAATGATTTTTACGTTCAGTGGAATCACTTCTGGTTTGAGGGTCACTGTATTAATACCCAGCTCAGAATACGGGGTATCAATCTCAATGCGCCCCGACTGCAGGGCGCGTTTAAGCCCTTCCCAAACGAACGGATAGGTCAGTAATTTTTCAGCATCCAGAATTAAATAGCCTCCGTTGGCTTTGTGCAAGGAGCCTGCGCAAATTTTACGGTAGCTGGTGAGCAACGAGCCTTGATCATTGACGTATTCAATGCGACCAAATAGATTTTGGTACGTTGGATGTGGTTCGTGGATAATCGGTGCGCCAGTTTCTTGCTTGTTATCAATTAAAATATTGGGCGCATATTGTTCGTTAAGCAGTAGTTTTTTTGATCGAATATCGCTGGCATCTAAGGCTTTGCCGGGCATTAAGTAATCGGCTATCGTGGTTTCTAAATCTTTTTTCAGTTCTGATAAATAGCTAATGACATCTTCAACAGCTTCATATTTATCATGTAACTCTGCTAGCAGTGGCTCTACGGCCAAGCTGATCGTATCATTATCCAGTTGTTTGAGTTTTTCTACCATGCCGCGTCGCCATTGTGGCAGCTCCAGCAATACTTCGCTTAAATAATCTTCCAGCTCTTCAACCTGTTTATGAAACAGCTCGCGTTCGGTTTGTGGTAATTGGGTAAATTGCGCTTCGTCTAAGGTTTTTTTGTTTTTAATGGGTGCAAACGTAATGTTCTCGCTTTCTCGAAACAACGCGATATGAATGGCGTGTGCTTTTTTTTCAACCTTATCAATGGCACCGTTATAATCTTGACTGAACTGGCGCTCTAAGGCATTTTTCTTTTGCTGATAGGCGGGGCTTTCAAATGCCGCAGGGAAAGTGGCCAATAAATCATCTATTAGTTTTTCTATATCTTTGCTAAATTGCTGGCCATGTTCAGCGGGTAATTCAATCGCTAATGGCTCTCTGGCATTAGAAAAGTTATCCACATAGGCATAAGTGGGTGGCGATGGTAACGTTGGTGCGATAACATCCAAATGATCGGTGACCATTGTCAAACGGCCTAAACCTGGATCCCCCATCACAAAAATATTGTAACCAGGGCTGGTCATGGCAATGCCAAACTCAAGCGCCGCCTGTGCTCTGGGTTGTCCTAAAATATTGCTGTGCCGCAGCAGGGCATCAGGGAATTCAAAACTACTTAAATCGATGTGTAGTTTCAGCGCTTCAAGCGGAAGTTTTAAGGTGTTGGACATGTAGACCGTGTGATGTGAAATAACAAACTATCGGTAATTCTATCATTTAAAATTGAATATCTGCTGGGTAGTTAAGTGATTTTTAATAATGAACTTACCAAAAGGATTGTCCACAAAAAACACGAAAGGCGCGAAATATAAAACCATTTTCCGTGTTTTTCGTGCCTTTCGCGGACACACGCGTATATTCTTTCGTGGAATATCCTTATACCGTGTTATGCCGCGTAACCCGAAGAAATTAGCGGTTTTAATGCTGGCTTAATCTTTTATGCGTTCAATATGCGTAAAATTAAGCCATGTAATCCATCCCCCTATTTTTAGTCATACCAAAACCAAGATGCTACAGTGTAATCAACGTCATTTACCCATTTTATTATTGATTTCAGCAGGGCTGCTCAGTGGCTGCCAGACATTCAATGGCCTTTTTCCTGCGCAACAACGTGCCGTAAATACAAACTTACCGATAGAAACGCCGGTTGTCGCTCAACACGAATACCCCTTATCCCCCAAACAGGCTATGGTGGGTAATTTAGCTACCGTTAACAGCCGCGAAGGCGATGCTTTATCCGATATTGCCCGCCATTTTGGCTTAGGCTATACCGACATCAGCATTGCCAACCCCAGCATTGCGCCGTGGACACCCAAAGCTGGCAGTCAGGTAGTGTTGCCCGTACAATTTATTTTGCCGGAAGCCCAGCACAAAGGCATCGTGCTTAACTTGGCTACTATGCGTTTGTTTTATTATCCCAAAAAACAAAACAGTGTCACTACCTATCCGGTGAGCATTGGCCGCGAAGGCTGGGGTACGCCAATGGGTTTAACGCGTGTTGCTGTTAAAACCGCCAATCCAGAATGGCATGTCCCTGACTCTATTTACCGTGAGCATGCACAAAAAGGTGATATTTTGCCGCATGTGGTGCGCTCTGGCCCCAATAATCCCCTTGGTTATTATGCGATGCGCTTGGCACTGCCACGCTATTTAATTCACGGTACTAACAAGCCTTATGGTATTGGTATGCAAGTGAGTCATGGCTGCATTCAAATGTACCCTGAAGATATTGAGGTGTTGTTTGAGGATGTTGCCGTGGGTACACAAGTTCATATCGTGCATCAACCGTATCTGGCAGCCTGGCATGACAACAGTTTGTACATGGAAGCCCACGATCCGGTCGCGCAAGCGGCGGGCAATAAAAACAGGAAGCAGAAGGAATTTTTAGGCACGCTAAAAAAGATGGCTAAACAGCATCACGCCAAAGTTGATTGGGATAAGGTTAAGCAAGCATTAAAGCGTGCCGACGGTATTCCGACACCGGTTTTAGTGGGTAGCCCCGATATAAATACGTTAACACGCAGCGCCACCGCTGTGAACCACCCAGGCACTTTGTATGGGCAACCTGTTGTTGCACCGTTAAAAGCCAATGATTGGTCTATTCTGGTGGATACTTTTAAAGACGAAACCGCCGCCCAGCGTATGGTGGCTATGCTCAATCATCAAGGCCCCAGTATTCCTGCCCGCAAAATACAAAAAGGCGCTGACTATGAAGTGATTGCCGGGCCTTTTAGCGATAAAAAACAAGCCAACGCTTTTGCCAAGCGTATTCGCTATGAATTTGAAATTGACGTTAAGCCGATAGCGCCGGTGTTAATGTCTAGCAATCCTTAATCACACCGCCATTAAGTTAAGAGGGTAACGTCTTACTTAATGGTCGCCTGGCAAGTAATCGACACCCTCTTATCATGACGCAAGCTTGCAACACGCGCTACAACATTCTACGGGTGGCTGTACCGATTCGCCTACACTGTCTGTTTGATTATTTTGCCCCAGAAAACAGTTTTCACACTGATTTTAAGCCAGGAATGCGCGTCTTAGTGCCTTTTGGTCGCGGTCAAAAAGTGGCGTTTCTTATCGAATGCGTTAGCCACAGCAACATTGATAGCCACAAACTCAAGCCAATTATAGCGATTTTAGACGCGCAGCCTTTGCTGTCAGCACACGATGTTCGTTTATTGCAGTGGGTCAGTCGTTACTACCACCATCCTTTAGGTGATGTCTACACTACTGCGCTGCCAGCTTTATTACGACAAGGCAAAGTGGCTGCACTGCCCGTTGAAGAATGTTATGCGTTAACGGCGCTTGGCATGGCCACAGACAGTGAGCAATTAAAACGCGCCCCCAAGCAAAAAGCACTGCTGGAAAAGTTCCAAAAGCATGCTTGTTATTTATCTGCCGCAGCGCTTTCCAACGGGGATGAAAAGTGGCGTAGCGCATTAAAGCCCTTGCTGGAGAAATCTTTGCTGGAAGTTGCCATACCTAGCATTGAGGCGTTACCCGCTGACGCTTTAATGCGTAACGAAGCGTTAATCAGCAACCCTCAGCAACACGCTGCGATTGACAAAGTCTGCGATAGCTTAGGGCAGTTTGGGGTATTTTTACTGGAAGGTGTTACCGGCAGTGGTAAAACCGAAGTGTATTTGCAAATTATTCACACGGTGTTGCAACAGCAGCAACAGGTGTTGGTATTAGTGCCAGAGATCACTCTTACTCCACAGCTGGAAGCCCGTTTTCGACAGCGTTTTTCTGTCGATATTGCTGTGACGCATTCTAAATTAACCGACAAGCAGCGTAATATCGCGTGGTTAAAAATGCAGCAAGGCATGTGTTCTATCATGCTCGGCACTCGTTCGGCGTTGTTTACGCCGCTTAAAAATCCTGGTCTGATTATCCTGGACGAAGAGCATGATGCCTCGTTTAAGCAGCAGGAAGGCTGTCGATTTTCCGCGCGTGATGTCGCTGTGGTGCGCGGCAAAATGCTAGGTATACCTGTGCTATTAGGCTCGGCAACACCGTCGTTAGAAAGTTTTCATAATGTTAATCAAGGCCGCTACCAGTTATTACACCTGCCTTTGCGTGCCGGTAATGCCACGCCGCCAACTTTTCAGTTATTGGATATCCGCAACAAAAAAATGCAAGAAGGCTTGAGTGCCATGCTGATTGCTGAAATCAAAGACACGCTGGCCAAAAATGAACAAGTGTTATTGTTTTTAAATCGGCGTGGCTTTGCGCCAACGTTGATATGTCACGGTTGCGGCTGGGTGATGCGTTGCTCGCAATGCGATGCCAATATGGTTATCCATGCCCATGAGCGGCGATTGCGTTGTCATCATTGTGCTTATGAACATCAGCTACTTGAAAGCTGTCCCGCCTGTATAACTGGTCAGTTAATGCCTTTGGGTTTGGGCACAGAGCGTGTGGAAAACGTTTTAACCAGTTTGTTTGCCGATAAAGTCATTGTGCGCCTTGACCGTGATTCCACCAAGCATAAAGGCAGTTTGGAACGCTATTTGGCACAAATTAATGACGGCCATGCCGATATTATTCTGGGCACACAAATGCTTGCCAAAGGGCATCACTTTAGCCAAGTAACCTTGGTGGTCATGCTGGATGTCGATAGCGGTTTGTTCAGCATCGATTTTCATGCTGCCGAACGTTTGGCACAATTGATTGTACAGGTGTCGGGGCGTGCCGGCCGTGAGCAAAAACCTGGCAAAGTTATTTTGCAAACCCGCCAGCCCGAACACCCGTTGTTGCTGACCTTGATTAAGCGCGGTTACAAAGCTTTTGCCACTATTGCACTTAGCGAACGCCAAGAAGCTTTGTTGCCGCCATTCAGTTATCACATCTTGTTACGTGTACAGGCGAATAATGAGGATCTGGCCAAGCAGTTTTTGCACACGGTACTTAATTTAGCCCATAACAGCCAGCATTCAACCTGTGAGCTGCACACCGATATTTTAGGTCCCGTGCCCGCACCGATGGCAAGGCGTGCCGGACTTTACCGCTACCAATTACTGTTTCAGAACCAAAAAAGACAAGTATTACATCAATTTATTGATCGATTACTGCCAGAAATCTACAAAATTAATCGCAGTTTTAGTGTGTCTTGGTCGCTGGATGTTGATCCCGTTGACTTGTTTTAAACACCCATCGCGCTAATTAGCCATGCCCATAGATATACACCCTATTATATTGGATAATGTGCGACTATCTTTATATATGAGCCACCTACCGTAAATCAATGATGCAAAAAATAGAGGCACTTGTTCACCACGCTTTTGAGTCGCTTAAAAGCAGCGACCTTATCGATCACACGATTACGCCACATATTGTGGTGGAGCGCACCCGTGATAACAGTCATGGCGACTTTACCACCAACGTTGCCATGATGCTGGCCAAGCAGGCAAAAACCAATCCGAGAACCTTAGCTGAACACATTATTGCCGCACTGCCCCAAGATGCCAGCGTTATCAAGGTGGAGATTGCAGGGCCTGGCTTTATCAACTTTTTTGTTGATCGTAATGCCCAGTACGACATTATCAAGCGCATACTCAATGAGGGGGCACAATTTGGTTTAAGCAAGCTTGGTGCCGGTAAAAAAGTGCAGGTCGAATTTGTTTCTGCTAACCCGACAGGGCCTTTGCATGTGGGGCACGGGCGCGGTGCCGCTTACGGTTCTGTAGTCGCTGATTTATTGGCCGCTGTGGGTTTTGATGTGCATCGTGAATATTATGTTAACGATGCCGGACGGCAAATGGATATTTTGGCTACCAGCATTTGGCTACGCTATCTTGAAGTCTGCGGCGAAATATTACCTTTTCCCAGCAATGGCTATCGTGGCGATTATGTGCGCGATATTGCCGCCACGATCCATCAAAGCGCCAGTAATGATTACCGTAGACCCGCTGAGCTGGTATTGGAAAATACACCGCTGGATGAACCGGATGGCGGCGATAAAGAAGTTTATATTGATGCGTTGATTAACAGAACTAAAACCTTGTTGGGCAAAGTTTTGTACCGTGATTTTTTTCAAATCGGCTTAAATACTATTTTGGATGATATACGGGACGATTTACAAGAGTTTGGCGTGGATTATCAGCAATGGTTTTCAGAGCGGCATTTAATGGAAGATGGTTCTGTTGATACGGCGCTAAATCGTTTACGCAGTGGTGGCCATCTTTATGAAAAAGATGGCGCAATTTGGTTTGCATCTGGTGTACTAGGTGATGAAAAAGACCGTGTCGTGGTACGTGAAAATGGCCAATGCACTTATTTTGCTTCGGATATCGCCTATCACATGAATAAGTTGGATCGTGGTTTTGACCGCATTATTAATATTTGGGGTGCGGATCACCACGGTTACATACCGCGTGTGCGTGCCGCGATGACCGCCTTGGGAGCGGATGAGTCAAAATTAAAAGTATTGCTAGTGCAGTTTGCCACACTTTACCGTGGTGATGAAAAAGTGCAGATGTCGACACGTTCTGGTGATTTTGTCACTCTGCGGCAGTTACGCAATGAAGTCGGCAAAGATGCCGCGCGGTTTTTTTATGTGATGCGCCGCTCAGAACAGCACATGGACTTTGATTTAGACTTGGCAACGTCAAAATCTAACGAAAATCCGGTGTTTTATGTGCAATATGCCTATGCGCGAGTGTGTAGCGTGTTACGTCAACTGGATGAAAAAGGCTGGGCAAGAAACTTGCTTTTGGGCATGGATCATCTACACTCATTAACAGAAGAGCATGAAACTAATCTTATCGGCATTTTAGCGCGCTATCCTGAAGTGCTACAACGCGCTGCGCTGCACTATGAACCCCACCAATTAATACAGTATCTGCGTGAGCTAGCAACCGCTTTTCACACTTATTATAATGCCCACCAATTTCTTGTCGATGATGCACAGATTCGTGATGCGCGTTTGAATTTGATTTGCGCGGTCAAGCAAGTATTGTCTAATGGCTTAGGGTTAATTAATATCACCGCACCTGAATCAATGTAAATGTAATGGCCAGAGACTACAAACACCGCGCACAAAACAACAATAAACCGACTGCCAGTCAGTATCGGCAGCGGCCTAAATCCGGCTCTAAAATTGGGCCGCTAAAATGGATGTTGGTTACTGCGTTGGTAATTGCGTTTGCGGTGTTTTTAGTGTATTTACGCAGCATAGGCGATAAGCACCCCGCAGCGTCTTTGGCCACTAAAACAATGACTACTGCCATTAAACCAGAAGCGGTTAAAAAACAAGAAGAGGATGCCAAAGAAACAGCCGAGCTTGAGGCTAAAAAGCAACCACCGCAGCCACAGTTTGATTTTTACACTATTTTGCCGAAAAAAGAAGTGATGATCGCTGATCACGAAATTAAAACCCGCGCCCGTGAAGAGCGAGTCGGCAAAGTAAAAGAAGCACATTACGTGATTCAAGCAGGTTCTTTTAAAGTGCTGAAAGAAGCCGATTTATTACGCACCAAGTTGGCTTCTATGGGCATAGAATCAAAAGTTAATAAAGCCAAAGTCGGCGATGTTAATTGGTATCGCGTTAAAATTGGGCCTTATGCGCGTCTGGTCAGTGTTAATACTGTAATGGCGCGGTTAAAGCAAAATGATATGAAGCCCGTGGTAACTGAAGTAGAGAGCTCGGATTAAAGCGATTGACAGAATTAAACACACCGTATGCCTGATTTGATAGGTACACAAAAATAAGCCTTAGATCTACGAGGTTTTAAAAACCTTGTAGATCTTTGAGTAGCCGACAAAATAAAGCTGACTGAACATAATGGTCACTATTTTCAGTATTCCCATTCAGTCGCGTAAAGTGGACTGCATGCTCCTCTCAATCCGACATTAACATCCAAATCTGTTAGATTAACAGTAAGCGGTTAACTAAATTTACTCGTATTCTGTGTTTTTGGCATATTAACCGTATGATCAACTCCTCGCCGTGGTTTTTAATGTAATGACAATGATGCTCTAGACAGTAGGTATAAATACCTATTGCTTGAAAAAAATCAGCCACTTATACTGAAGGCGTAAGTTACGCATACGATAATATTATTTATGTAATCAATATATTACATAAAATAAATAGCATGTATTCATTTGTATAAAGCAAATTTGGATAGGTAACTTGTCGGTGGATTCTTTCTTGATTTTAAGGAGTGTGACTATGGCTAGTTCAAATAATACAGCGACACTGAGCAATACGGCGTGGAATGATGTTAATCACGATGGCTTCCAGGATACGAATAAGGCTGGTTTGGCGAGTTCGACTGTTAATTTGTACGATATACAATCCGGGGTATTTATAAGCAGTGTACCAACGGGCAGTGATGGTAATTATTCCTGTGATGTTGCTCCGGGTACTTATCAGTTATTAATGGTCGTATAGCTTACCGTTCGCTCATTTTTAAGGCAATTTTAAAAATTGGCCACATAACCGTTAAAAAACGGCTCTCCTTTATTTCTGATTAAAAATAGCTGTTTAGGTTGGGCTGCATGCTTCTTGCAACTCAACATAGCATCCAAACCTGTTGGGTTAACGCTAAAGCTGTTAACTCAACTCCTGCGTATTCTGTGTTTTTGGCATATTATCCGTATGATCCCTTTCAGCTGTGATTTTTAACCTGGCAAACAGGCATCATTCTAAGGCTTAGCACGGTGCGCGAATAGGCAAAAAATCGTCAATTTAATAGCGCATGCCACATTATCGCAGTATAAGCACGAATTTCCTGTTGATTAATACAGTGTATTATTGCAAACTTGCCAACAGGCATTTGTTCACACACTGGGAGATAAATTATGAAGATAATCACGGCAATCATCAAACCATTCAAACTGGATGATGTGCGCGAGGCGTTATCTGAGATTGGCATTGCAGGCATAACCGCAACCGAAGTAAAAGGATTTGGTCGGCAAAAAGGCCACACTGAGCTGTACCGAGGCGCGGAATATGTGGTCGACTTTTTACCCAAAGTTAAGCTAGAAATTGCGCTTGCTGATGACATGCTAGATAAGGCCATTGAAGCCATTGTTAATGCCGCTAGCACAGGTAAAATTGGCGATGGTAAAATCTTTGTAACAAACTTGGAACAAATTGTTCGCATCAGAACCGGTGAAACAGGCGAAGATGCTATTTAGCATTACCACACAATAACTATAATAATTATGTCTAAACGAAATCTTAAGCTGTTTTTCAGCTTGCTACTACTACCACAATTTGTATTTGCCGCTGAATTAAATCAAGCCAATACTGCGTGGATATTAACCTCAACAACACTTGTGTTGTTCATGACTATTCCTGGCTTATCGCTGTTTTATGCCGGCTTGGTACGCAGTAAAAACGTGTTGTCGGTGCTGATGCAATGCTTTGCCATTACTTGTTTGGTATCTATTCTTTGGCTGGCTGGTGGCTATAGCTTTATTTTTGCTAACGGCGGCGATTTACAAAAGTTTATTGGCGGTGCGTCAAAAGTATTTTTGCCAGGGATTACCACGGGCGCATTAACCGGTGATATTCCTGAAAGTGTATTCTTTATGTTTCAGATGACCTTTGCGATTATTACACCCGCGTTAATCGTTGGTGCATTTGCTGAGCGCATGAAATTTTCTGCCATGCTATGGTTTAGTGCGTTGTGGCTAATAATTGTGTATTTGCCGGTGTGCCATTGGGTATGGGGCGGCGGCTGGTTGGCTGATTTAGGCGTAATGGATTTTGCGGGTGGTATTGTTATCCATGTTAATGCCGGTGTTGCGGCTTTAGTGTCGGCGTTGGTTATTGGTAAACGAAAAGGCTTCCCCACTACCGCTATGCCGCCACATAATATGACGATGGTAGTTACCGGTGCGGGTATGCTGTGGGTGGGCTGGTTTGGTTTTAATGCCGGCAGTGCGTTAACATCGGACGGACGTGCGGGTATGGCAATGTTGGCTACGCATATTGGCGCTGCTTCTGGTGCATTAACTTGGATGTTTATTGAATGGTTACGTTACGGTAAGCCCAGCGTATTAGGTATAGTGACTGGCATGGTGGCAGGATTAGGCACAATTACACCGGCATCGGGTTTTGTAGGCCCCGTGGGTGCATTAATTATTGGCGTTACTGCGGGTATCGTGTGTTTTTACGCGACACAGTTTGTTAAACGCAAATTGATCATTGATGATTCGCTAGACGTATTTCCGGTACACGGTGTGGGCGGTATTACAGGCTCATTATTGACTGGTGTATTTGCGGTAGGCAGTTTGGGGGGCATCGGTTTGGCCGACGGCGTGAGCATGGCACACCAAGTGGGCGTGCAAGCCTTGGCTGTTGTTGTTACTATCGTGTGGAGCGCTGTGTTTAGTTATATTATTTTAAAGGCCTTGGATAGATGTATTGGCTTGCGTGTTACGGTGGATGAGGAAGTGCAAGGCCTTGATACGGTATTGCATGAAGAAACCGGCTATCTCGATTTATAATACGAATTACACAGGGACAGTGGGCAAGAAGGCGGCTTTCCTACGGGGGAGCTGCCTTTTTTATTTAAATGACGAAGGTGAGGCGAGACAGTATGAAAATACCAAGCATAGCATCTAAAATCATCAAGATTTTCACGGTTATTATCGCGATAATTGCGCTGTATGGATTATTGGGTTTTGTCGTACTGCCTAACATTCTCATTGCCAAACTGCCGGATATTATTTACCAGCAAACTGGCCGAAAAGCGGCTATTACTAATATTGCTTTTAATCCTTTTAATTTGCGCTGCCGTCTGCAAGATTTCAAAATGCAGGAAAAAAATGGCTCAGCGTTTATGAGTTTTAAGAGTTTTACCACCAAAATTAACGCCTGGCAGTCCATCACGTTAAAATATTTGGCTATTGAGGAGGTCACATTAACTCAGCCGTTTGTCCATGTCGCCAGGTTAAAAAACGACGATTTTAATTTTGCTAACATGTCCAAAGGCAAGCCGGACAAAAAAAAATCTGACGGTAAAATATTTCCGATTAATATCAGCAAAATCGCCATTGTTGATGGCAAGCTATTTTGGGAAGATTATCATCTGGATAAATCTGTTCAAGAAAAGATGACTCCCATCAATCTGAGCATTGATAATTTCACCACTAACGCGGATAAGCAATCTAAGCTTGGTATCACGCTGGCATTAATGTCGGGTGGCAAACTGGACTGGAAAGGCAAGATCGGCGTTAACCCCATTACCTCGCACGGGCATATCAGCCTAGATAACATCAAGCTGCCAACCTTATTGGCGCTGGCTGCTCCGAACAAACCGGCGTTTGATTTGCACGGTACTGAACGCTTTAGCGCGGATTATACGCTGGATTACAGTAAAGACGGCCTGAAGTTATCGTTGAGTAAAGCCAAACTTGCGTTAATTGACGTGGCATTTACTAAGCAACAACCCAGCCCAATCGCGATAGCGATTCCAAGCTTCACTTTGGCGGCGGACATTGTTGTTGACCAAGCGAAAAATCGTTTCAAGCTCACGGCTGATAAATTTAAAGTTGCCATTCAGGATTTTCAGTTTGAGCAAAAAACCAAGCAGCCGGTATTGTTAAAAACACTGGATATTACCCACGAGGCCAATATTGCGCTCAGTTTTGTCGATAAAACACTACAGTTTACAAGCAGTAAAGACAAGCTTGAGGTGCGCGAGCTATATTTTGAGCAGCAGGGCATAGCAGGTAGCGTCATTAAAATACCGCTGCTTGTTCATAAAGCGGATATTAAACTCAATAAAACCGATAAGGCTTTGCAGATCAGCACCGATAAGACCCGCTTGGATGTGCGTGATTTTAGTTTTAAACAAAAAGGTGATAACAGTAAGTTTATTGAGATTCCGAGTCTTAGCCATCAAGCTGATATGCAATTTAATCAAACCGGCCAAGATTTGCAGATTAGCGCCAATAAAACCACGCTAGATATTAGTAATCTTGATTTTAAAGACAATGGCGACAATAAAATGCTGCTGACAATACCCAGTTTGCGTCATGAAACCGATATTAAAGTCAGCCAGAATGATAAAGGTTTACAGGTAAATGCTAATAAAACAAAATTAGATATAAAAAATATTGATTTTAAACGCAGTGGTAACAACAAAATGCTGGTAAAAATACCGCGTTTTAGTCACGAAACTGATATGCAATTTAATCTTGCTGACAAAATTTGGCAAATAACCACTCATAACACCAAGTTATCCAGCGGCAATATTCAGCTATCTGGTATGGATTTAGCGCCGATAATGCTTAAAATTCCAGAGCTGGCCTTGGAAACCGCTTATAAAACCGATAATAAAGATAATACGCTCAGTTTTGTCGCCAGTAAAGGTAAGTTTGACTTGCAGAAGTTGCAGTTAGACGACACTGAGCATAACACCACATTGGCTAAAGTTGATGCATTTGGTTTTAATGGCTTAGACGTTAATCTTAAAAATAAAGAGTTGCTATTAGCATCGGTCAGCGCCAAAAATGCTGACTTTAAAGCCTGGCTTAATGCCGATAAAACTATTAACTACCAGGCCTTGTTTTCAGCCCCCAAACCATCAACATCACACCACCTAACAAAGCCTGTTGTCACACGTAACAAAGCCGCAGACAGTGCTTGGAAAGTTAAAGTCAGCAAGCTGGCGTTAACTAATTTTGGCCTGGATTTTGAAGACAGAACTCTGGCAAAGCCTATTGCCATGACAGCCAGGCCTATTGATTTACAAATGAAAAATTTTACCACCAAAACCGGCGCAGCGCTGCCTGTACAATTAAGTGTGGGTATCAATAAATCGGGTTTATTAAAGATTGCCGGTACTACCACGTTAGATCCGTTTGCTACCCAGCTGGCAGTTACTGTCAATAATCTTGCTTTGGAAAAATACCAGCCTTATCTTGATAAGTTTGCCCGCTTAGATATTATTCAGGGCAATTTGAATATTGATGGCAAGCTTGCGGTGGCTAAAAAAACCAAGGACATGGATGTTAAGTTTAAAGGCAATACCAGTGTCGTCGATTTGGTGACGCGTGACCAGATACTTAATAAAGATTTTGTTAAATGGGATAAGGTCAGCGTTAATGATATTGATGCCGATGTGTTGGCTAATCGCTATACTGCGGCCGCGTTAATTATGAACAAGCCTTATGCCAGGGTAACGATTAGAAAAGACAAAACCATTAATGTTAATGACATTATGGTGCCCAAGGATAAAGCCTTACCAGCCAGTAACAGTAAAGTATCTTCCGCAAAAGCTACAACCACCGCCAGCAAAAAAACCTATTTTAAATTGAACACAGTAAAAATCATTGATGGCGCATCTGATTTCTCAGATCTTTCTTTACTTATACCGTTTTTCGCCCCCATTAAAGAGCTAAATGGCGGAGCTAATGATATTTCATCGGAACAAAACTCGAAAATTACCGTTGTGCTGGTAGGTAATACCTTTGAATTGTCGCCGGTAAAAATCAAAGGTTCGGTCAGCCCGTATTTGGGTAATTTCGATATCGATATGAATTTTGACGGTATGCCGATGCCACTGGTATCACCGTATATGGTGCAATTTGCCGGTTACAAAGTGGAGAAAGGCAAGCTATCGCTGGGGCTAAAATACGCGATTGAAAAAAAGCAACTTACGGCTTCCAATAGCATCTTGATCGATCAGCTGGAATTGGGTGAAAAAGTTGAGAATCCCGATGCAGTGTCTTTGCCACTGGAGCTGGCTGTTACTTTATTAAAAGATTCTGACGGTAAAATAAAAATTGATGTGCCGCTAACCGGTAGCTTGGAAGATCCACAATTCAGCATTGGTAGTATTATCGGCGATGCTTTGTTTAATGTGTTGACTAAAATTATCACTTCGCCTTTTAAATTTATCGCAGGGCTTGCAAACAGTGACGCAGATTTAAGTGTGATTAATTTTACCGCAGGTGCGAGCGTATTAAGCGCTGAACAAATCCAAAAATTAGATGACATCGCTAAAGCCTTGAAAGATCGTCCTGCTTTAAATATTGAAGTTAAAGGTGCAGCTTTCCAGGAACAAGACTGGCCGGTGCTACGTGATGAGGCCTTGCATGAACAGCTACAGCGGCTTAAAGCCGGTGAGATCAACAAAGACAACGATAAAAAAGTTCGTTCGGAATATGTGTATTTGTCCGCCGATGATTATAATCGTTTACTGGTCGATGTGTTTATTATGCAATACCCAAAGCTGGCCAAAAAATCACTTTTTGGTAAACCAATTCTGATTGGTAATGAAGAAGGCGATTTTTATGCGTTTGCTAAAAAGAAAATGTCAGAAACTTTAGTTCCCGATCTTAAGCGCTTAAACGATCTGGCCACTGATCGTGCCGGAGCTATCGCTAAACATTTAGTGCAAAAAGCCGGTATACCCAATGAGCGCATTTTTATTTTGGATACCGTGGTCGATCCTGAGCGTACTGGAAAAGACATTACCAGTCAGTTATCGTTAAAAACCAATTAGTCATTTTATCGAAGCTGATTATGAATTGCTAAGATAGTGGGTGGTCGGTTTAAGCAAGAACTGGCATCATTATTAAGAGATTAGTAAATCCCTGATGTCTTTGGTTATTTAAAGCTTACCTCCATCGTTAGCTTCTGGTATATTCAAGCCGCAGCAATTAGCCTGCGGACTAACTAACGCCAGCTTATTGCAAAGCAAATGAATAATAAAAATTAATTTACGAGGTGGAGAGCCGTTATGATTGAAGGGTTATTTGTAATAACTACTGTATTTGTTTCTTACGTGGTCTATCAGATTGTTAACGAACCAAAAGCGACTAATATTTCCGAAGAACCGCAGTCTGTTAACGAAGAAACTGCTTCGGTAACAGAGCAATCAGCTGTAGCAGTTGAGCCAGCTGTAGAAGCTGAACCGGAAGCCGTTGCTGTTGTAGAAGCGACTGCTGAAGAAGCGCCTGTGGAAGCCGTTGCTGAAGAAACTCCCGTTGCTGAAGAAGCGCCTGTGGAAGCCGTTGTTGAAGAAACTCCTGCTGCTGAAGAAGCGCCTGTGGAAGCCGTTGTTGAAGAAACTCCTGTTGCTGAAGAAGCGCCTGTGGAAGCCGTTGTTGAAGAAACTCCTGTTGCTGAAGAAGCGCCAACTGCTGAAGCATCTGTGGCTGAATCAGTAGAGTCAATCGAGCAAAATACGCCTAAAGTTGCGGGTATAAAAAATCCAAAAACCGGCGAAGTGGTTATTGTGTATAACAATTATCGTTTTGCTAAACGCTGGATAAAAGAAGCGTTAGTGAGTGAAGGTTTGTTGAAAAAAATCTATAAAAATAATGAGCTAAATGCTGATGTTGAAATAAAAATAAAAGCAGCAATAGCCACGCTTGAAACTCTGGATCAATATCGCGTTTAAGATAACTGCCTAACCAGCAGAGCTTTCTGCTGGTTAATCAGGTTAATCATCGTCTAGGCCTAGTTTTTTCAAGCGGTATCGAAACGATCGAAATGACAGTCCTAATTGCTTGGCAGCGGCGGTTTTATTCCATCTATTTTCTTCCAAAGCTTGCATAATGGCATTTTTTTCAATCTCTTCCAGATAATCCTCAATAGAGCCAAGCGATGGATCATATTGCGATGAATCCACTGAGTTTTTAATGCCAATCGGCAAATTTAAATCATCCACCTCAATATACTTGCCATCATAAAGCGCTAAAGCTCTTTCTAAAATGTTTTCTAATTCTCTGACATTACCAGGAAAACTGTAGTTTTCTAATGCGGTTAATGCCGCTTTCGAGACAGAAGCCGTATTATCACCGGTTAATTTAGCCAAAATATGGGTTGTTAACACCGGAATATCAGTCACTCTTTCACGCAGTGCGGGTACATGCAGATCAATGACATTAATACGGTAGTATAAATCTTGTCTGAAAGTCCCTGTTTGCACCATATCAGCTAAGTTTTTGTGGGTTGCACTCAGTAAACGCACATCGACAGGAATTTCTAACTGGTCACCTACGGGGCGTACTTTCTTCTCTTGAATGGCGCGTAATAATTTCACTTGCAGAGACTGTGGTAAATCTGCAATTTCATCCAGAAATAAAGTACCGCCTTCGGCTGCTTGGAACAAGCCTTTTTTATCACTGACCGCACCGGTAAAACTGCCTTTTTTATGGCCAAAAAATTCGCTCTCCATCAGCTCCAAGGGGATAGCCCCGCAATTGATGGCCACAAAGGGCTGGTCGCTACGTGGACTTTGCTGATGAATTAATCGTGCTACCAATTCTTTACCAGAACCGGATTCACCACGAATATAAACCGGCGCTTGGCTACGGGCAAGCTTATCTATCTTGGCACGAATTTCCCGCATCGCCGGCGATTCCCCTAACAGTAAATGCCGGGTGCGCCGATCTTTACCCAGTGATTGTTCAGAAATTTTTAGCGCACCGCTGATAATTTGCCGCAATGCGGGCAAATCCACCGGTTTAGAAATAAAATCAAACGCACCTTTTTTCATAGCTAAAATAGCCATATCAATGCTACCGTGCGCGGTAATCACCGCAACAGGTATTGGTTTTTGCATGATTTGTATGTAATCAACAATTTCAAGCCCACTGCCATCCGGCAAACGCATATCTGTTAAACATAAATCTATTGATTTATTCATCAACAGATCTTTGGCTTTACTGACGTTTTCAGCACAATAGGTTTCAATAGACATCCGGTTTAAGGTGATTTCTAATAACTCACGAATATCCGGTTCATCATCAATAATTAAAACGCGGGGTTTACTCATATTGCAATCCTTATATCATTGGCATCCATTAAAAATAATCTAAAGCAACTGTGGTGATCGCTGGTCAAATAATAGCGCAAGGTGGCCTGATTGAGCTCAGCCAATTCCTTGGAAATATACAAGCCTAAGCCAGTGCCGCTAGACGAGGTGGTAAAAAAAGGTTCAAATAATCGTGCAATATGCGCATCACTTACACCTGGGCCTTGGTCGATAATTTCTAAACACGGTGCTTGCTGGTAAATATAAACCCGTAAGGTCACTACACCGTTTTCTGGCGTGCCGTATTTAAGCGCATTACGGCATAAATTATCCATAATTTGCTTTAAGTGCCCAGGATCCATATAGATAGTCAAGGGCTCTTTGGCCAGTACCAGCTGAAAAGAGCGCATGTCAGCATTATGCTCTTCAATAAAATGTGCCAAATAGTCTTGCAGCCAGGTTTGCAAATTAATCGCGTCGCGCCTAGTAGGGCCTCTGCGTGAAAGTTGCAGTATGTCTTCAATAATGCTGTTGACGCGACCAGAGTGAGTTTGAATAATTTCTAATAAACGCAGATCGGGTTTGGTTAAGTCGGGATTTTCAGACAACAGTTGTCCGGCATGGCTGATAGCGCCTAAGGGGTTACGAATTTCATGGGCAATGCTGGCGGTTAGTTGGCCTAATGACGCTAATTTGCTTTGTTGAACGCGTTGATTGTAAAGTGCCATGTCTTCAAAAGTGACCAAATAATAAATACCACCGGCTGTTGGTAATACGGTAAAGCGCACATGCAGCTCTAATTGACTGGGCAGTTTGAGCAGAATAAAATCCTGCTTGGTATCACGTAACCAGTTTTCAAAAGCCTGTGCCAATACATCGGATATATCGTGTAATTTTTTAGGTTTTATCAGCGTATGGCTTAGCTTTAGTGCTGCGTTATTGGCCATCTCAATGGATTTTTCTTGATTGACAATGACAATGCCCGATTGCAAGTTTTCAATAATATAGCGATTGAGTTCTTCCAAATTAACAATGATTTTTTGCTGCCGGTTGGCAATTTTTAGCATATGCTCGCTGCGATTGGCCAACACAAACGATAATAAGGCAATCGCAAAAAAAGATGCCCCCAACATACCTGCGCTGGTATAAGCCGTATTAAAAAAACTGTGTGTGACAGACGCGTAAACTTGTTCAGCCAAAACCGCAAGGCTAGCCATAGAGGCAAACACTAAAGCACAGCGGCCGCCCACCAGTAAGCCACCGGCAGCAATTGATACGGCTAATAAAATGCCTACACCACTACTAAGACCACCGCACGCGTGCATGACTAAGGTTAAAATACCAATGTCACTAAAAATAACCCATTGCGCTTGTGCGCTATAGCCTATAGGTCGCCAGAAAATAAAAATAATCGATAAAACACTAACGGCAAAATAGCTGTGCATACTGTAGGCATACACGTTTGCATCATAAGATCCTAGAAAAGAAGGCCCTGAATGCGTATAAAACAAGGCAATCAGTGCCGCCGCCAGCATGAGGCGATAGCCTGAATAAACCTTCAACAATGTCCATGCTTGATCCGCAGGAATGCCGTAACCCGTAGAGAAGGGGCAAGGGAAAATAATGTCGGTGTTATTATGATGCATGATTTTTTAAGATAGCGTTTTTCGGCGACTTGGTTAGAATAGTCAGAACCCTGCTGTTAAGCATAGCAGCGATACAAAAACCCGCCGATTTTTAACGACCTATCAGGAGTGTCAATGAATATTCATGAATACCAGGCTAAACAGCTGTTTTTAAATTATGGGATACCGATTCCTGATGGCAAACTGGCTGTTAACGCTGAAAACGTCACGCACATAGCGCAAGCGCTTGGCGGCGACAGTTGGGTGGTAAAGGCGCAGATTCATGCCGGTGGGCGTGGCAAAGCAGGCGGGGTAAAATTGGCTAAAACCCTGGCTGAAGTCGTAAGCGTTACTAACGATATGCTGGGGATTACGCTGGCCACTCATCAAACCGATGCCGCTGGTTTACCGGTCAATTCAGTGTTGATAGAGCAAACTTATCCTATTGAGCGTGAGCTGTATTTAAGCTTATTGATTGACCGCAGCACCCAGCGCATGAGCTTTATCGCTTCGGCAACCGGCGGCATGGACATTGAAGCGGTAGCGGAACACTCACCTGAAAAAATTATCTCTGTGTCACTTCATCCGGCAGCGGGCCTGCAAGATTATCAATGCCGAAAGCTGGCTTACGCACTGGCCTTAAGCGGTGGCCAAATTAAAACCCTGGCTAATATTATGCGCGGCATGGTGCGGTTATTTTTAGATAAAGATGCTAGCCAAATTGAAATCAATCCGTTGATAGTGACAGGCAGCGGTGAGCTCTTAGCACTGGATGCCAAGATCAATTTTGATGACAATGCGCTCAGTGCCCATCCGGATATTGCAGCGCTGAAAGATCCTACACAAGAAGATGACCGAGAAAATCAGGCACAGCAATTTGGCTCGGTGTACATCACGCTGGAAGGTAATATTGGCTGCATGGTTAACGGTGCGGGTTTGGCGATGGCGACTATGGATATTATTAAATTAAAAGGCGGCCAACCGGCCAACTTTCTGGATGTGGGTGGTGGCACCGACCCCGAAAAAGTCGCCAAAGCTTTTAAACTGATTTTATCTGACAGCCATGTTAAAGCCATATTGATCAATATTTTTGGCGGTATCGTTAAGTGCGACACGATCGCCGAAGGCATTTTGGCGGCTGTTAAAGAAACTGCCATTAATCTGCCCATTGTGGTCAGGTTGGAAGGTACTAACGCACAATTGGGCCGTGATTTGTTAAACAACTCAGGACTTAACTTAACCGCAGCCAATGATCTTGATCATGCTGCCGAACAAATCGTCATGCTGGCGGGGGCGCAATGAGTATTTTAATCAACAAGGACACCAAAGTACTTTGCCAGGGCTTTACTGGCAAACAAGGCACGTTCCATTCGCAACAAGCCCTGGATTACGGCACGCAATTGGTCGGCGGTATTACCCCTGAACGCGGCGGCAGTACACATTTGGGTCTACCGGTATTTAACACCGTACAAGACGCTGTCAACATTACTCAGGCGACTGCCAGCGTTATTTATGTACCGCCGTTTTATGCCGCCGATGCCATTTTGGAAGCGATGGATGCGGGCATTAAACTCATTGTTTGCATTACCGAAGGCATCCCCATATTACACATGTTGAAAGTAAAAGCCGCGCTGCAAGAGACTGATGCAATCTTAATCGGCCCCAACTGCCCTGGTATTATTACCCCAGGTGAATGTAAAATCGGCATTATGCCGGCCAATATTCATTTACCTGGCTCGATAGGTATTGTGTCTCGATCTGGTACGTTGACTTATGAAGCAGTACACCAAACTACACAGCAAAACCTCGGCCAAAGCACTTGTGTCGGTATCGGCGGTGATCCGCTGCACGGCATGAATTTTGTGGATGTGCTGCGTCGTTTTCAGGAGGATGAACAAACCCGTGGCATCGTTATGGTGGGCGAAATCGGCGGCTGTGAGGAAGAGGAAGCCGCTGACTATATCAATGCCCATGTTACCAAGCCGGTGGTGGCGTATATTGCCGGACAAACTGCGCCGCCAGGTAAGCGTATGGGTCATGCGGGCGCTATTGTCAGTGGCGGCAAAGGTACGGCCAAATCCAAAATGGCGGCGTTAAAAGCGGCGGGGATTGAAGTGGTTAACTCGCCCACCGAGATTGGGTTAGCGATGAAAGCGTGTTTTTGATATTTTCCGTAGAATAAAGCTTAATCCACAAAAGGCACAAAAATATAAAACTCTTTTTGTATTTTTTGTGGCTTTCGTGGACAGTTAGCAGTAACCAAGCGCGGTATAAAAAGCCACAAAATACTGGACATCACTCAGCACGTCGTAGATACTTGCGAACACGATACACCTCGTGTCCACTACAAATTAAAACAACAACTAAAACAATCACTAGGAGATATTAATGGGTTTTATGCAAGGCAAAAAAGTGTTAATTGTCGGTTTGGCCAGTAACCGTTCCATTGCCTGGGGAATCGCGCAAGCCATGCACCGCGAAGGTGCTGAATTGGCATTTACCTTCCAAAATGAAAAGCTGCAAAGTCGTGTGGTCGATATGGCCGAGCAATGCAATTCTAATATTACTCTGGAATGCGATGTCAGCATTGATGTGCATATCGACAACGTCTTTGCCAAACTTGGCGAACATTGGGATGGCTTGGATTGTATCGTGCATTCGGTGGCATTTGCCCCGCGTGATGCGCTCAATGGTGATTATGTTGATGTCACCACCCGCGAAAACTTTAACATCGCTCACGATGTCAGCTCGTACAGCTTTACCGCATTAGCTAAAGCTGGCCGCGCCATGATGCAAGGCCGCAACGGTTCGCTATTGACTTTAACTTATTTAGGCGCAGAACGGGCGATTCCTAATTACAATGTTATGGGCGTTGCCAAAGCCAGCTTGGAAGCCAACGTGCGCTATATGGCTGTCGCATTAGGTGCTGAAGGTACGCGTGTTAATGCCATCTCCGCAGGGCCGATCAGAACGCTGGCCGCTTCCGGCATTAATGATTTTAAAGCCATGCTCAACAAAGCCGCCGATACCTCACCGTTAAAAAGAAACATAACCATCGAAGAGGTTGGCAATGCCGCGGCGTTTATGTGTTCTGATTTAGCGTCGGGTATTACTGGCGAAATTACTTATGTTGACTGCGGTTATAATATTGCGGGATTAGCTTCCTCATAAGATTAGTTAGCCACTAGTCAGGATAAAGGAGGTGTATCGTTCGTAGTGAACCTGTTGAACCATGAGCGGCACACCGTGTCCATTCCTCGACAAGCTCTGGACAAGGAGAAGGCTGGAATGAGGGGGAAATAAACGTGTTGATTTTATTCTCCTAACCCCAGCCCTTTTCAGCAGGAGAGGGAGTATATAGCTTTGGCAATGCATTGTTTTTATCTTCTGCAAATCTGCTTCTACTTTACTTACAATTTGGGAGCGGACGGTTTTAAAATCAAATAACAGTAATTTACTAAATTTTTTTGCCTTGCGTGCTTGCCGTGACCTGTGCAATCAATCGTCAGTTATAAGCGGTACAAGGGCTCCAGACTACTATCTTTATTGGTGATGGCTGTTCTGGCCTTGTTTTCAATAAAGTATTGAAACAGTTTTTTACCATCCCATTGTTCCGCATCCTTACCGTAAATAATCTGATTTAAATGCAATATTTCGTCGCGCAAGCGTGCTTCACAAAATGTGGCCACAGCACCCAAACTGGTGACACCAAATTGCTTATTACCCCAATCCATTAACACTGCTTTAGTTTTTTCAACATCATTATTCGCACAAGATTTTTTCAAACGCTTAATAACCTCCTTAATAGTAATATCCGCTTCAGTATCAATCACCACCACCGCCTTCTTTTTCGCAGAGCGCTTAGCGAAAAAATAAATGACGGTAATCAACCAGCCCGCTGCAAAAAACACACAGGCAGCCCATAACCAATTAAAAGAATTCTTAACGGCTATGGGATTTACTACCGAGGTTATTTCAGGTTTTGCAGCCACATTACTGGGTTTTGGCGTGGCTGCCGAAGGCGCGGCAATCGGTGCTACTGTTGCCGCTGCACCAAACGCGGTTAATGCAACTTCTGGCAGCTTAGCAATTTCTACTTTTTGGCTTTGCGTGTTAAACCACGGTATTTCTATAGCAGGCAAGGTATAGTTACCGGCTTGTGACGGAATAAAAGCTATTTTTTCTTGTCTTAATGCCAGTAAACCGTCTGATTTTTTTTGCTCTTGCAATACCGGCTGGTCAGGATAAACTTTAAATTGCTCATTGCTCTTGGCGGTATTTAATTCAGGTAATTGGCCGACCGTGGCGCTTTTGGCCTGCAAAGTCAGTGTTCTAGTTAATGGCTCACCAACTTTGGCTTGCTGTGTATCACCAGACCATTCTTGCTTTAGTTCCATTTGTTCGGCAGAAACCCAATGCGTGCCAGGGAAGCTACTGGGCGCAGGGGCAATATTTAAAACAATTTTTTTCGAGACAATACGCTTGGTTTTAGTAGCCTGTGGGTTAAAAAAATCGTTGATGCTCGGCGTATTGTTACTGATCACATCAGCCGTTAGTTCTAAAGGATTAATGGTCAATTGGCCACTTTTTTGCGGGAAGATAGCGTATTTACGCTCAGTAACACGATAATTAATACCGTTGTGCAACGCGTTATAATCCGTATCTTCACCGAGTTTTTCAATCACCGCATCGCTTAATTCCGGCTCAGTTAATTTAGCCTGCGCCATTTCAACATTTCTGTATAACCGCAAGGTATAAATAATCTGCGATTGCACATAGCTGCTTTCGGGAGTTGCTTTAACATCTAAAAACAATTCACTGTCGCTGCTGATGTCTTTTTTACCTGCGGCCTTACCAACCAATACCGATATAGCTTGACTAGTGTCATCACCAAATTTTATAGCCGGAATAATCAAACTACCGGCTCGCTTGGCCATCACATTCAGTGTCCATTGCACGGTTTTGCTTAAATTGCCATTAGAGAATACTGTGTTGCTGCTTTGGCTTTGATTGAGTACGCTAAAGTCTTGGTCTAACACGCTAAAATCCGGTGCTCCATCGGGTGATTCTGTGGCGGTAAAAACAATTTGAAAAGACTCACCAAGATTAACAGGCGTGTGATCAACTGAGACATCAATTGGCACAGCCATAGCCCACTGCGGTGTAGTCAGTATTAATAACACAACGGCAAATCGCATCGATTTTATTAATTTTATAGCGTTCATAGTGTTTATTTTCAATCTTCAACCATATGTGCATGTTGCCAGGCATACGTGTATGCCTGATAGAAACTTAAATTTCGAGCAGTTGCGCCACGTATTCCTACAATTGCCGAAGCAAACGCCTGTGCGCGGTGCAAAATAACCGGCAGCGACCAATTATGCTGCATACCCAATAACGCAACCGCAGAAAAAGCATCGCCTGCGCCAACCGTATCAACAACAGCCACTTGTTCAGGCGGTGTAATTTCAAAAAATTCATCGTCTTGATTAATTGCAACAGCGCCCTGCGCACCACGGGTTACTATCAAAATAGCCACGTTATATTTACGCCGGAAGTGTCGCATAGCCTGTTTTAACGGCAGCTGAACAGATTGTAATTGCATTAACTCCTGTTCGTTAAGTTTAGCCCAATCCGCTCGGTTAAGTAATGTCGCAAGCAACTCCGCTTGCCACCAGGGTGATCTCAAATTAACATCAACAAATATTTTACCTGTATGTTGTCTCAATAATTTATTCAGTGCGGCCGCTGATACCGGTTGTCGCAGCGCTAACGAACCATGATAAAACACATCATTCGGACACAGTTGTGTATTAAGTTGGTCTATGTTAATAAAATCATACGCTTGATTGGCTAAAATATTGTACTGTGGCTCATTGTCAACGACAGTAATTTGTACACTTCCCGTTGGATGACGGGAATCGACTTGCAGATTCTCAATGCTCATGCCCCAGTGCTGCATGGCCTGTTGTATATCTCGTCCTTCAACATCGTTACCAATGCGACTGATAAAGTCAGGGCTCTGACCAAACGCCTGTAAATGCCAAGCCACATTAAACGGCGCACCACCTAATAGCCTTAAGCCATCAGGGAATTGATCAAACAGCACTTCACCAAATACTCTAACGCGCTTATTCATTATGTTGCTTATTCTAGTTGAGTCTACCCGTTAAAAAAAACTGTTAAAACCAAATGTAAGGTGGATTGAGATTTTTTCAAGCTAGGTTAATCACGTCATTGACACTTAGTCACTCTTTACGTGTCGAGTACATTTTTGTCCAGTGCGTGACCTACGAAGTTTTAAAAATTTCGTAGGTCTACCTTGGCTTTAAGGTGATATTATTCTTAAAAACTATCTAGACTGAGTACATCAAAATCTACCACGCATAAGCACCGTCATTAGCGGGGTGTTCACGCTGACCGTATTGGTACTTAAATTTACGTTTTAACAAACCAGCAGGGTCGTCAGGAATACGCTTTAACCACTGCTCGTTAGCTTGCTGTTTTTCATCATAAGGTTTTTCCTCCGCAGGCACCTGCATTTTTTTATCATCTGGCGATTTTTCAGCATCGGCTTTTTGCTGCTCTTTTAGACGCATCGCTTCCATTTTAG
This sequence comes from Crenothrix polyspora, assembly GCF_900163755.1. Lineage (GTDB taxonomy): Bacteria > Pseudomonadota > Gammaproteobacteria > Methylococcales > Methylomonadaceae > Crenothrix > Crenothrix polyspora. The sequence continues at coordinate 26,941 of NZ_FUKI01000156.1, forward strand.
CGGCTTGCTCCTGCTCTTGCGCTTTGGCTTTATCATCGCCAGCCGATGATTGAGCTTTTTGCTGATCAGCCGCATTTTTTTGTGCCTGTTCTTGCGTTTGCTCCGGTTTTTGTTCTGGCTTTTGTTCCGATTCTTTGGATTCGCCAGGCTTATTAGGATCTTTTCCGCTCTCGGTGTTTTCTTCGGGCTTACTCGGCGCTTGCTGACTCTGGTCGCCCTGATCGCCGGACTGCTGATCTTGCGGCTTACTTTTTTGTTGATCTTGCTGTTGTTGATCTTGCTGTTTTTGTTGCTCTTGTTTTTGCTGTTTTTGTTTTTCCAGTTCCTTGGCGACCAATTCTTTATTGTATTTGGCATCAGCGTTATTTGGATCAAGCTTAAGCGCTTTTTGGTACGCTTTTAGCGCATCCTCTAACTTACCGTCTTGGGCGAGTACATTGCCTTTATTATAAAAATCATCAGCACTTTTGCTGCCTTTCAGTATCGCCAAGGCTTTATCATACTGTCCTGCTTTATACTGCGCCGCCACTTTCCAATTCTTATTTTCAAAACTATTGGCAGCCTTAGCAAAGTCTCCAGACTGATATGCTTTTGCACCTTGCTGATCTTTAGTTTGCCATAAATCCTGCCATGCCAACGCATAACTGGTTTTAGGGAAAGGCAGTATCAGTAAAAGCGCAAAACACAACACCCCTTTTCTAAAACTCAATGCGGCCAGCGGTAAAACCAACAATAACAACCACGGGCCTCGGTCATGCCAAATATCAATCGCCTGATTACTGGCATTACCGGCTTGTTGTTTAGATGCTTCCATCGCTGATAATAAGCTTTGAATATCCTCATCGCTAGCACTTAACGTTTGATAGTTACCATGCCCTGTACTGGCCAGTTTTTCTAAGGCAGATTGGTCTAGTTTAGGCACGATAATAGCGCCTTGCCGATCTTTTAAAAAGCCACCGCCTGCCAACGCGATAGGCGCACCCTCTGCCGTACCAACGCCTAACACGGATAATTTATAATTATCCAAAGCATTAACCGCCGCTAGGCTGTTATCCACCTCAACGCCGTCAGTTACTAGTAATATATGACCTTTTTGCAAGCCTGATTGCTTGAAAAGTTCGGTGGCTTTTTCCAGTGCAGCACTGGTATTGCTGCCTTCACTGGGCATAATCTCAGTATTTAACGCCGATAACTGGCTTATTATGGTTTCAGTATCGTTGGTTAGCGGCGTTACGGTAAAGGCATCGCCTGCGTAAACCAACAAAGCCGTCTGGCCATCTTTACGTTGCTTTAAAATATCAGCAATTTTAAACCGTGCCATCGTCAAACGGCTGGGCTTGACATCACCTGCATCCATAGATCGCGATAAATCCAATACAATAATCAGTGCCGCATCATTTCTAAAAGCGGGCGAGGGTAAGCGATCCCAGGTAGGGCCTGCCAATGCCAAAATCACTAAAAAGGCGGCAACGATACCTGCCAGTAATGGCCAGCGACTTTGATGAATGGCTTCTTTTTGCAACAAATACGGCAACAACGCTGCATCGCATACCGAAGACCAATTGCCTTGATTGAGCTTATTACGGATCATTAACACCGCCACCAGCGCATAAGGAATTAATATCAGCAAACAATAAGGCCTTAAAAAATGAAATTCCGCCAATATCATAATCTCACTCGCGTTAAACACACACAGGCCGCCAATACCAGCGCCACAGACAGCGGCCAAAAATACAGCTCACTGCGTGGCCTAAAATACTGCTTGTCTTTTTCAACTGGCTCCAACTTATCCAGTAGCATATAGATATTGTTTAATTCGTCGGTATTTCTGGCACGAAAATACTGACCGCCTGTGCTTTCAGCAATTTTTACCAAAGTCTTTTCATCCAGATCAACCGAAGGGTTAATTTTACGCGAGCCAAAAAAACTCCGTACCACCAGCTCGTCTGCCCCGACACCGATGGTATAAATTTTTAAATGATTCTGCGCGGCCAATTCAGCCGCTTTAATAGGTGACACTTCGCCAGCGGTATTAGCGCCATCGGTTAGCAGCAATAATACACGGCTGTCGGCAGGTTGATTTTTTAGACGCTTAACCGCCAAACCAATCGCATCCCCAATAGCCGTTTTATCGCCAGCAAGACCTAACGCAGATTCGTTAAGCAAGGTAACGACGGTTTTTCGGTCAAAGGTTAGTGGGACTTGCAAATACGGCTGCGAGCCAAACAAAATCAAACCTAATCTGTCCCCGACACGCCGGTTAATAAATTCACGGGCAACTGCTTTAATGGCGGTGAGACGATCAACAAATTTTTTGTTGAGCATAAAGTCTTCCATCTCCATACTCGGCGATAAATCCACCGCCAGCATCAGATCACGGCCACTTATCGCCTGTTCTACTGGCTCACCTAACCATTGCGGCCGCGTACAAGCCAGTACCAACAAACACCAGGCCACCATAATAACAACAAGCGGCCATTTTTTACTGGGCACAACCGTGCGTGCATCATCGGCAGAAAAATCATCTAAGAAAGGCACTTTTAGCGCAGCACTTTCCATGGGCACTATAGCGGGCATTATCCAGCGGATAATCAAAGGTAACGGTAAAGTCGCTAATAACCAAGGCCATTCAAAATGAATCATCTTTTTTGTCTTGCACAAGTTTTAAGCCAATTACGACATACATCGAGTAATTGTGTAATTTCAGGATCGGTAGGCGGTGTCTTGCGATACGGCGCATCCACCAGCAAACGCCCAACACCGATACTAAAAGGCGCGTCTTTTAAGCCATTATCTAAAAACTCTAACCAGGCACGGCCTGTTAAGCCAGCCACTTCAGCACGCGGCGCAACGCTAATGGCAACGCGTCGAATTAACACCGACAATTCACACAATTTTTGCATACTGCCCATATCGGCATCTTTTTCAATACTGTCTAAATGCTTTCTAGCAATTTTTAAAGCTTTTTTAACCGCGTTTTTACGTGTAACGCGTTTAAAAGCACGGTAGGCGAATACCAGTAACACCGGTATCAATAGCGCGAGCAACCACCAGCCAAGCGCAAGTGGCCACCAACTTATTGCTTCCGGCAAATGTATGTCTCTTAGAGGTAATGGCGTCGTTGACATTGAGTGAGTGCTGAGTATGTAACCGGTTAAATTCGGTTATCTTAATTGTTGTATTGGATTTTGCACGGTACTGCATTGAATTAATACCAGCCCCATTTTTTTTGCCAAAACTTCAAGTCGTTGTAAACGTTGTACAAAATTCTGTTGATATTGCGTTAAGCGCTGAGAGTCACTGGTATCAATCACTACGTCACGTTTATCGTCAGTAAATCGATAGCGGCCTTTGGTCGGCAAAGTACTTTCCAGTGGGTCGTAAACAAAAATCAACACCACGTCACAATGACGACGCAATTTAGCAAGATGCGCTTCGGCTTTATCATCTACGCCTCTAAAATCACTGATAATATACACCAAGCTGCCCGGTCTAACATGCTGTGTTAAGCGCGCCAAAACCTGTTCAAGTGTCATCACTAAATCCGCTGCGATCTGGGGCTTTTCGGAGACTTTTGGAGTTTTTGACCGTTGCTGTTGTTGCATTTCCGGTTTGGTCACCAGCGTATTCAAAAATCGCAATACCGCATGCTTGCCATTATGCGGCTTTAACTCTTGGCACACATCCAAAGAAAATATCTGCCCACCGATACGATCACCGTGATGCTCTGCTGTCCATGCCAATAATGCCGCCAGTTTAGCAGCCAATACCGATTTAAACACACCACGGGTGGCAAAATGCATGGTCGGTCGGTTATCAACAGAAATAAACACTGGGCGCTCCCGTTCCTCACGAAAAATCTTGGTGTAGGTTTGATCCATTCGCGCGGTTACCCGCCAATCAATGCGTCGAATATCATCGCCTGGTTGGTACGGACGCACTTCGTCAAACTCCATGCCTCGACCTTTAAAGTGCGACACATAACCACCGGCTTGCTGGGCACGAATACCTTTGTAATGCTGTTTTAACCCTGCTGCTGGCCGTGCCAAATCAATCAGTGTTTTTAGTGATACTGAAATCAGCTCACTGGCATCAAGGCTTTGCGTGGGTGCAACTTGCTTACTAAATAACATTAAGGTACAGCAATTCTGGAGATTAGCTCTTTAATAACATGGTCGGTGGTGATACCTTCGGCTTCGGCTTCATACGATAAAATCAAGCGATGCCGCAGCACATCGTAAGCCATCTCCTGAATATCTTCAGGGCCGACAAATTCCCACTGCCCTAACCAAGCCTTAGCCCTAGCACAGCGATCTAAGGCAATACTGGCTCTGGGGCTAGCCCCATACTGTAACCAGCGTGCTAAATCGGCACCATACGCACCTGGATTTCGTGTTGCTAAGATAATTTGTAATAAATAGTCTTCCAAATTATCGGAGAGGTAAATATCTAAGACTTCTTTGCGTGCCTCAAACAAAGTTTCTTGGCTGAGTGGCTCAAATTGATTGTCTTTTTTAGACGTTTCATATCGTGCTTCTGTTCTGGCCAAATGCAAAATACTTTTTTCATGCTCAGGCTTGGGGTAATCTACTTTAATATGCAATAGAAAACGATCCAATTGCGCTTCGGGTAACGGATACGTACCTTCTTGCTCAATGGGATTTTGCGTGGCCATAACCATGAACAATTTTGGCAAGATATACGTCGCCTTACCCACAGTAATTTGCCGCTCAGCCATAGCTTCCAGCAGTGCTGACTGGACTTTGGCAGGTGAACGGTTAATTTCATCCGCCAAAATTAAATTATGAAATAATGGGCCTTTTTGAAACTCGAATGTGCCTTGCTGGGGTCGATAAATTTCGGTACCGGTTAAATCAGCAGGCAATAAATCAGGGGTAAACTGCACGCGATGAAAATCACCTTGAATACCTTTACTTAAGACGTTAATGGCTCTGGTTTTAGCAAGGCCTGGCGCACCTTCTACCAGAATATGCCCATCGGCCAGTAAGCCAATCAACATTCTCTCAACCAAAACGTCTTGCCCTATAATTTCTTCGTTAATATAGTTTTTTAAGCGTATTAAAGAAGTTTGTATCGTATTTTGATAACTGTTTTTTTCTGACATAACCCAGATTATTCGTTATTGAAACCATTAAGGTTTGATAAGTTGACTAGCAACTAAGCTGAAACAAGTAAAAACCAAGCCTTGTTGAGTGTTTCGCCTTAGTTGGCAGCCGATAAATTTAAGTGGTTTTTATTTGCTTGTGTGTCACGCCACAATCACAAACAGTACCAAGACTCAGCACCACTTACCGTGACAAAAAAGCTAATTAGTGTATTTTGATGACATATTCGCGCCTGATAAAAAATATTTAATGCGTTATAGTCACATCAAAACAAATATTCTTAACACAGCACATCAAATATTCAATTTATCTGTAAAGAGTAGCTCATCAACAGATTTTTTTTGAGTTTATGATAACAATAAACTTAATTTTTTCTCATTATATTAGCATTGTTTATCTATCTATTTTCACAAGTTTTGTGTTAATAGACCATGATTTAAACTTAACGTTTTAGTCCGTCAACTCGCGGATATCTTGACACTTAGGTTATTTTTACGGAGTACTGTCATTGGCTACAACAAAAAATATAGTACACCTGTACCCAATCTACACATAAAAATTAAAATCCGTTTATTTACTAATCAGCTAAAATACTACTGAAAGATAGCGCTGTTATTTAACACGAGGGTGTGTTAAATAATCTCATCGCTGTTGCTTAAACACAGAACAGCAACTTATCTTTTTTGGGCTACCCATTTAAGGCGGGACAACGTGTAAGGCTTAACCGTTCGCCCTGAGCGTGTCGAAGGCTGGGCGGTTAAGTCGATCATGATTCGACAAGCTCACCACGAACGGCTTAACCTGAAACTGCCCCGCCTTAAGTGGGTAGCCTCTTTTTTGACGTGATTTTATTTTTTAATTAGCAAAAGGAAAGAAATGAAATTTGCATTGCTCCTCTTGGGAAGCTTTTTATCTTCATACGCTTGCGCAGGTGTTTACAAATGTACTGATGCGAACGGAAAAACCGCCTACCGAGAAACTCCCTGTGCCGCAGGAAATAGCAACATTCAGCTTAATGTAAAAACCGGCAGTGCGGTTGACTTAGATACACTCAAACACCAACAGAACAACCAAGAACAACAGCAACAAGCGGTTATTGATCAACAAAAACTAGCGCAACAACAGCTTACGCAAAAAAAGGAAAAGCTCAAGCAAGAAGCTATTGATGAAAGCGCAAAAAATCAGTTTCTCATTAAAAGTAATCCACAAAAATACTCTGCTTTTGCCATACCGCCCTATAAATATGAACAACTACCGGCTCTGATTAAGCCGTACCAAGACAGATTACCCGATATTGAACGTATGAGACGACTAGCCGCCGAAAAAGCACTGGCTTCTAACGAATGCGTGCGCGTTGAAGCCGCTGAATTAAATATTAAAAGCACTAAAGATGCCTTGGTTTTTCTGGTGGATTGCAGCACTGCCAAACGTTTTTATATGACAGAACAACAACTAACGCAGTAATATTATGATTATCCCTAAAATAATACTGATTACTGGCTGCTCCAGTGGCATAGGCTACCAAACGGCGGTAACGCTAAAAGCCCGTGGCCATCAGGTAATTGCAAGTGCTAGAAACCCTGAAGATGTTGCACGTTTAAAGCACGCTGGATTTTTTGCGCTGCAACTGGATTTGGCGGACAGTAACAGTATTCAGCAAGCTGTTTTAGCGATGATTGAATTTACAGGTGGCAAGATTGATGCGTTATTTAATAACGGCGCTTTTGGCCAACCAGGCGCGGTTGAAGATTTAACGCGTGCCGTGCTACGCCATCAGTTTGAAACCAACCTGTTTGGCACACATGAATTAACCAATCTTATTATTCCACTCATGCGCCAACAAGGTCAGGGACGCATTATTTATAACAGCTCGGTGTTAGGTCTGGTGGCTATGCCGTACCGTGGGGCTTACAATGCCAGCAAATATGCTTTAGAGGGCTTGGTGGATACCTTGCGCCTTGAGCTACACGGCACTAACATACAGCTGTCTCTTATAGAGCCTGGGCCGATATTAAGCGATTTTAGAAAAAACGCATTTTATCTGTACCAAAAAAATATTGACCCTAGCAGCAGTGCCCATCAGCACAGCTATAACGCAATGGCAACACGCTTACAAACCGAAGGTACCGCAGCGCCTTTTACCTTGCCGGCCACAGCTGTTGTCGATAAAGTTATACACGCATTAGAAAACAATCGCCCCAAAATACGCTATTACGTCACCTTCCCTACTTATTTATTTGCGTTTTTAAAACGCATTTTACCCGCTGGCTGTTTAGATTATTTACTTAGAAAAGTTTAGTCTGTTGTGTGGCAGTAGTCCTTTCAGGAAATGCGGGTTGCTGGGGTTTATATGCCGTTTTAATCATACGTAACCTTCCAGGTTTCTACCGCCTGTTTAGCTAACCAGGCTTGATACAAGTTAAGGTTTTGTAAATTCCATTGTTCATAAGTAGCAACCTGCCGCGCTAATGGATAATGTGCTGTTAAATAAGCTCGCTTTTTATTTACAAAATTTGATCTTTTTAGACCATCTTTCTCAAGCAACACCACATTCCCTAAGCGATCCTGGATATCATTCACACCTTCCCCAAAATAACTATCCCATTCCTCATCAGGATTATAAGGGCACACATGCTCTAAGGTCGTTTTGGTATAGTCTGTTTCATGCCCTAAATACGTCTCTATTTCAGCCAATAGAAATCTTATTTTTTTGGCTGAGCGCCTGCTGGGCATTTTATGAAATTCAAAGGCATTAAAAAACACATCGTCGCCAGGGTATAGCTTTCTAAACAACTCACTGTTTTTTACATGGCTGGCACGTTGAAATTCAGTTGCGTTAATTTTGATGGCAAGTTGGTTATAAGCAGAGTCTTGCTCGTTAGGGGAAAGATGGCAAATAACGTTGTATCTAATCGCCAGAATATAAATATACCTGGCAAGACTGACAAACTCCTCAGGTGAAAACTGATGAAACGCAACCATTAAAACAGTAAAAGGTTGTTTTATATTAAACAACTCAAATCCTTCCAAGTACTTTTTAGCGCCACGATAAACAACGTCTTGATTACCCCACCAATCATCGTAAGGATTTAATAAAGACGCATAAACAGGCGCATACTGACTCAAAGAATGAAGATAGTCGTAAGCTTTTTCGGGTGTATTGACTATCTTGCGTACTGAGGCAAATAAATCTTTTTTGGTGACTAAGGTGGCCTGGAAATTATGGTGGTAACGAATAAAATCGGTAAAGTTACTTTCGCCCAGTTGAGAAACAATTTCAGACCAACTTTCATCCAGCTCATTTAATTCGTGATCCGACACATCATTGTTTTTTGTTACCACAGAAAAGATATAGTTTTTTAATAAATCTGGGGTTGATAACTGAACGCCGCGTGCATTTAAGGTTTCGAACACTTTGTAAGCGTTTAAATCATCTTGCACGACGATCTTGGTAAAAATCATCCCTGAGGTAATACGCTCAATGAATTCGGCTATTTGTTGCCCTGTATTACCGAGTCTTTTGCTGACAAAAAACTTAAAACATTCATTTAATTGTTTATTGGTTTTTGTTTGGCCTCTTCTATTGGGCGTATCTAGTACATCAAATCGTATAAAAACAGGATAATAAAAATCTTCAAATCATGAATGAAATGCTGATTGTGTACAGCATAAAGCTAAATTAAAATCCTGTTGACTTCCAATTTGGTGTACTAGTGTGGAGCAAATAGTTTTAAAATTAGCGCCATTATTTCTGTTTAATGACAGTTTGCTATCCACTTTTAGCGAAATAGCATTTTTAGAACCTACATAGCGCTCGGTCAATACTCGCAAGCGTTCGGTATTTTCAGCGGCCTCTGCATTTTTATGGATAAGCAACTGAATATTTTTCATGGCCGCTAAGACCATTAAAGACAGCGTGATTAAGCGTTGTTGGCCATCGATAACTTCAAAATCATGCTGGCTCTTGCGTTGTAAGACGATATAGCCCATGTAATGGTATTGTTCGTTGTTGATCGTCTCAATATCAGACCACAAGTCTTCCCATTGCTCTTTATCCCACGCGTAATCTCGTTGAAATCTGGGCACTTGATATTTAACACCATTACTAAGCAACTCTTGGAAAGTTTGATTAGTGGGCTCCATTAACATAAATGCCATAGATGACTCCTAAAGAATAGCTAAATTCAACAGTATTTTACAGCGTTTTCACAGTTGAATAGTTACAGCGTAACCGTTCGCACTGAGCTTGTCGAAGTGTGCCGTTCATGCTTCGACAAGCTCAGCACGAACGGTGGCTGTAACTGTTCTAAGTTGAAAACGCTGTATGTTGATTTAACACTCATCAGATAACACGTAAAGATCCCGCCGGAAACTGCATGGTCATACAATGCAAGCTACCATATTGATGTACCAAAGGTTTGCACGGTGTCGCAATAATCTCCCGATCAGGAAATACGCCCGCTAAACGCTGTTGAATAATAGCATCCATTGGATCATCATAAGCGGGCACTAACACCGCACCATTAATAACCAAGAAGTTGGCATAATTGGCCGGTAAGCGTTGGCCTTCTTCATTGTAAATAGGTGCGGGCATCGGCAAGGGAATCAACTGATACTGTTTATCACTTTGCGTACGCAGCGCTTGCAATTGTGCCGCCATATTTCTTAGGCTATCAAAATGCGGGTCATTGGGATTAATGCAACTGGTGTAAGCAATAGTATCTTCTGTGCAAAATCGTGCCAAAGTGTCGATATGGGCATCGGTATCATCACCGGATAAATTTTCCTGATCCAGCCATAACACACGCGTAGTGCCGAAATGTCTTTCCAGTTGACGTTCAATATCTTCTTGTTTAGACCAGGTATTGCGGTTAGGGTTTAGCAGGCATTGGCGAGTCGTTAAAATGGTATCGATACCATCGCTTTCCACACTGCCGCCTTCAAGAATAAAATCAATCATTCTGTGCTTGGTGTGCTCAAATAGCGGCGCAGCTAACAAGCGCTGATTCAGGGCATTATCGTATTGATGCGGGTATTTATTACCCCAGCCATTAAAACGAAAATTCAGCAATAGCGGCTCACCGTCGCTTTCCACAGTGAGAAATACGGTATCACGCACCCAGATGTCATTCACTCTGGCCTGAATGAAATTGATGTTTTCAATGCTGGCCAATTGTTCGCTAATGTACTGCTGATGGCTATCATCACGGCAGACAATAATCAACCGTTGAAACCGGCTAATAGTGTCAGCAATAAACCGATAACTGTCTTCAACAGCGGCTAGGCGGTTTTGAAAATCGCCGGTTTCATGTGGCCACGCGATAAGTACAGCAGCTTGTGGCTCCCATTCGGCTGGAAAGCGAATCATGTTAATCCCTCTAAAAATAAAAATTAAAACAGTTTGGCGACAGAAAACACAAGGCACCCAAAAATTTCAAGCGTAAAAACCGATACAACACAGACCTTAAGGAACGCGCACGAAATAACTTGAGCAAGTTCATGCTTCGACAGGCTCAGCACGAACGGTGGTGGCGTTTAAGTTGTTCAAGTTATTTCATGCACGTTCCTAAGTAGCTACCGAGTGCAACATTTCTTTGGCATGTGCCAAAGTATTAGCCGTTAGTTTAACACCGCCCAGCATACGGGCGATTTCTTCAATGCGTTCCGATTCTTCAAGTAAGCGCACAGTGGATGCCGTAACATCTGTGCTATGGCTTTTGGATACATATAAATGCTGATGTGCTTGTGCGGCCACTTGTGGTAAATGCGTTACGCACAACACTTGTCGATTGTGACTTAAACGCCGTAACTTCTGGCCTACAATTTCGGCGATACCGCCACCAATGCCCGCATCCACCTCGTCGAAAATCATGGTAGGCGTAGATTTATCATGGGCGGTGCTGACTTGAATCGCTAGACTGATACGCGACAATTCGCCCCCTGATGCCACTTTTGCTAGCGATTTTGGCGGTAATCCCGGATTGGCACTGACCAGAAACGTTACCGTATCCAATCCATTCAATTTAGGTGTATTGACAGCTTGCGCGGCAATATCAATCAAAAACTCACCTTGCGCCATACCCAGTTCTTTAATAATGTCAGAGATTTGCTGCTGTAATTTTTTAGCACTGTGCTGGCGACTCTCTGATAAGGTCTTGGCCAATTCGGCATAGTGCAGGTGCAATTGCTCGGTGTGCGTGGTTAATTCTGCGATGCGTTCGCCGCTGTGGGTAATGCCATGCAGTTCCAGAGCAATATGTGTCACCGTGGTCGGCAATGCGTCGGGTGATACACGGTGTTTACGGCTCAGTTTTTGGATCATCTCCATTTGGCCTTCCAGCATCGCCATGCGTTGTGGATCAGTGTCTTGCACTTTTAAAAACCGGCGCAATTGCAAGGCGGCCTCTTCGGTTTGAATCTGGGCTTCGGTTAACATGCTGCACAGTTCTTGTAATTCTGGTGCATAACGGCAAAGCTGGGTCAGGCTATTAATACTGTGCTGTAGCATCTGGTTAACTGAGTGCTGATCGTTTTCATACAAACACTCAACCTGCGCCTGACCAATGGTCAAAATCTGTTCCAGATTGGCCAGCTTAGTATGCTCTTCCAGCAAAGCGGCGTAGTTAAAATTAGCCAGATCCAATTGTTGCAGTTCATTAATTTGGTAGCGTAGTAATTGCTCACGTTCAGTCTGATCGGTACTGGCTTTTAGTAAGGCGTGCAATTCCTGGTGCGCGGTATGCCATTGCCGATAACAGCTATTGAGCGAATCGACAAGCGCCTGATTTTTGGCGAATACATCCAGTAAACGCCGCTGTTCATCGCTGTGCAACAGGGTTAAATGCGCGTGCTGACCATGAATTTCCACCAGCTGTTCACTGAGTTCTTGCAAGGATTGCAAGGTGACCGAACGATTGTTGATATAGGCTTTGGAGCGGCCATCCTCGTTAATAACGCGCCGTATCAAACACTGTTGTTCATCATCCAGATCGTTAGCTTGCAGCCATTGCTGGGCGTGCGGCGCATCGCTTAAATCAAATTCCAGATTAATTTCGGCGCGTTTGCACTCAGGGCGTATGTAGCCGGAATCCGCACGATCGCCCAAGGCTAAACCCAAAGCAGTCAATAAAATAGATTTACCCGCGCCGGTTTCGCCAGTTAACACCGACATGCCGGTGTGCAAATCAAGGTTTAAGCCTTTGACGACGGCAAGATCAGTAATGCTGAGATTTAATAGCATAGATTCAGCTGTGGTAGCCGCTGCTCCAGTTGAGTTTAGTGCGAAGTATCTGAAAAAAATCATGGCCTTCGGGGTGTAATATCCGTATCGGCTTAGGGTCTTTTTTAATACAAATTTTATCACTGATCAGCACGTCCGGTATTTCAATATGATCACAAGTGACCTGCGCGTTGATCTGCTTAGTTTGGCAAAAACTGATCTCAATTTCTGCTGAATCATGGACGACTATCGGACGATTGGATAAGGTGTGCGGATTCAGCGGCACTAATACCAAGGCGTTTAAAGACGGGTATAAAATCGGCCCACCCGCCGACAGCGAATACGCAGTGGATCCGGTCGGTGTTGACACGATCAAGCCATCAGAACGTTGCGAGTTTAAAAATACCCCGTCAATTTTGGTGGTAATTTCAATCATGCTCGGCGTTACCCAACGATGCACCACCACTTCATTAACGGCGGTTTCCTCGTGGATAACACGCGCATCACGGATAATTTTAGTACGCAGTAAATAGCGGTGTTCTTCGGTGTAATGACCATTTAAGATGGCTTGTAATTTCTCGGTTAAATCATTTGGAGATATATCCACCAAAAATCCCAAACGCCCAAGATTAATGCCGATAAGCGGGATGTTATAATCCACAATAGCGCGTGCTGCCGAAAGAAACGTACCGTCACCGCCAACCGCAATCATTAAGTCACAACGTTTACCTATGTCGCTGATGGCACAGGTTTCTACCGACAAATTATCGACATAGCGGGCATTATCTTTGGCGATGACCACGGCATAATCGCGCTGTTTAAGAAAATCACATAAAGTGGTTAATGTGGTGGTGATACTCGGATCTTTGAGTCTGCCAATAATACCTACGGTTTTAAAAGTAGTGTGCATCATGCAATACAAATTAAAGGACAAGGCATTTGATTATACAAAAAATTGGCACTAAGGCTACGGGTTTTACTGACTAAAAACTGGCTACTCACTTAAGGCGGGACAGTTTTAGGTTAAGCCGTTCGTGGTGAGCTTGTCGAACCATGAATAACAGCCTTCGACAAGCTCAGGCCGAACGGTAGTTGTAGTTTATTGTCCCGTCTTAAGTGGATAGCCTAAAAACTGGCCAGCAACTTAAAACGGGACAGCAATAAAACCGTTCGTGGCGAGCTTGTTGAGCCATGAACCACACGTTCTTCGACAAACTCAGGGGAACCCAGGACGACCAGATACCCCGTCATAAATATAAGTATCTACACAGTTTTTCCTGAATTCTGGGATGATGCAGGAAAAGTTGTGTAGATACTTATGCCTTAAAACAGACAAACACCCATCCATGATTTTTGTGTTTTCTGTGGACAATATCGGCGGGTTCACCCCCGATTTTTGAAGTACTCCAGTGTCATAAACAAGGCGGCGATTGATCTTGCTTCAGTACACTCGCCGGTCGCCAATAAGGCGTTAATTTGGTTGAGTTTCCAGGGGATAACTTCCAGTTCTTCGGGTTCATCGCCGATCAGTCGTTCTTCGTACAAATCCTGGGCGATAACAATTTCGGTCATGTGTTCAAGATAGGATGGCGCAATCGAAAATGAACTCAAATGGTGCAGACTTCTTGCGCCATAACCGACTTCTTCTTTGAGCTCACGATTGGCTGCTTCTAAAAAAGATTCACCGCAATCGGTTTTGCCTTTGGGCAAGCCTAATTCATAGCGGTGTACGCCGGCTGAATATTCCCTGATCAGTAATACTGTTTCTGCATCTAGCATGGGTACAATGAGTACGGCGCTGGTGTCGCTATTGCTGCGTGCCAGACGTTCGTAATTGCGCCGTTCGCCATTACTGAATTCAATTTCCAGTGCTTCAATGCGAAATAAGCGACTTTTTGAGACGGTGGTTTTAGTGAGAATGGTCGGTTTTTCAGCCATTGTGGTATTTTATACGGTGAATTTTGTTAAATATAACGTACTCTGATGATAGATTGGAAGCAAATTGATACCGTGTTGTTGGATATGGACGGCACATTACTGGATTTAAATTTTGATAATTATTTCTGGAAAGAATTTGTGCCGCTTAAGTTTGCCGCGCAGCACGGCTTATCGGTTGAAATAGCCAAACAACAGTTAGAGCCGCGCTTTAAAAGTAAAGAAGGGCAACTGGAGTGGTATTGTCTGGATTACTGGAGTAACGCTTTACAGTTAGATATTGCTGGCTTAAAAGCCGAAATTTCCGAGTTGATTGCGGTGTTGCCGCATGTGCTTGAATTTTTAGAGAAGTTGCAACATAGCCCGCGCAAAGTGATATTAGTCACCAATGCACACCGTGATAGCTTGTCACTTAAAATGCACAAAACTGCCTTACAGTCTTATTTTGATGACATTATCAGCTCGCACGATGTGGGATTGCCTAAAGAGCATCAAGGCTTTTGGCAGAGCCTGCAAAACACGCAGGTGTTTGAAAATCACAATACGGTGTTAATTGATGATAGTCTGGCTGTGTTACATTCAGCCAGACAATTTGGTATTGCGCACCTGGTGTCTATTAGCAAGCCGGACAGCCAGTTACCTAATCGACAGATTACCGATTATCCCGCCATTGAAGATTTTAGGGCGTTGATGGTCGGGCTTTAGGCGCTCGTGATGTGCTAGAAGCTGAGCTTGGGCGCGGTTTTTGTGGTCTGGGCTTGGCAGGTCTTTTTTCAGGAATAATGAGTTCTGCTAACAGGTCAGCAGTAATTGGCTTAACGGGAATTTTTTGGCCAATATAGTCTTCAATATCGGGCATGGAGTAGGCATATTCTTCACAGATAAAACTGATTGCCTCGCCGCTGGCACCAAAGCGTGCGGTTCTGCCAATTCTATGCACGTAGTCTTCAACATCTTGTGGCAAATCGTAGTTAAACACATGCGAAACATCGGCAATGTGTAAGCCTCGTGCCGCCACATCGGTTGCAATTAATAAGGTAATTTTATTATCCTGAAAATCAGTCAGTAGCCGCTGACGTTTATCTTGCGGCACATCGCCACTCAGTGCGGCTGTTTTATAGCCGTTGGCGTTTAAATAATCATCCAACTGTTCGGCACAGCGCTTAGTATTGACAAAAATAATACTGCGTAGCGGTTGATACTGCCGCAATATACCGACCAATAACGGTAGTTTTTGCTGATTAGACGGGCAAAACGCGCTTTGCTCAATGGCTTTAGAGGTCACATCTTCGCTTTCAATGCGTACCAGCACCGGATTGTTCATGTGCTCATAAGCCAATTCCGTCACTTTGTAAGACAGGGTGGCGGAGAACAGCATGTTTAAACGTTGATCTGGCGCAGGCATGCGGCGTAGCAAAAAGCGGATATCTTTAATAAAACCTAAATCGAACATGCGATCCGCTTCATCCAATACCGTCACTTGTACATTATTGAGCGTGAAAGCATTTTGCTTGTAAAAATCAATAATACGCCCCGGTGTGCCAATAATAATATCCACATTGGCTTTGACGGCATCTAATTGTTTTTGGTAATCAGTGCCACCGTAAATCAGGGCAAATTTTAAATCAAGGTGTTTGCTGAGCAACAGTGCATCTTTGTGGATTTGTATGGCTAGCTCGCGTGTTGGCGCAAGAATAATGGCTCTAGGGTATTTAACAGGATTAGTTTGGGGTAATCTGGTGGCGGCAACAGATTTTTCTGCAAGGTCGTCATCGTCATCATCGTAATGAAGATGATCGTCTTCCTCATACTCAATTTCATTAATGAGATGCTGAAACGTGGCCAGTAAAAAGGTTGCGGTTTTACCGGTACCGGTTTGCGCTTGTCCGGCAATATCTTTGCCGCGCAGCAGTAATGGCAACGCTTTGTCTTGTATGGGCGTGCAGTGATTAAAATGGGCCTCATTAAGACTGCGGAGGATGGGATCAGATAATTCGAGATTACTGAAGCGGGTGTGTGTTAAATGTTTATCGTTCATGTGCTATAGCATAACGTAAAAATGCATTGGTTTAAAATTCATTGACTCATTAAGTGATCCCTCCTATAGTCTAAGTTTTTGGGAGACAAACCGTGAGCGATGCCGTTCTTCATGTAACAGACAGTGAATTTAACGAAAAAGTAATTTTAGCCAGTAAAAATCAGCCAGTTTTGGTCGATTATTGGGCGGAATGGTGTGGTCCTTGTAAGCAAATAGCGCCGCTGCTCGATAAAATGGCGATTAAATATGCGGGTAAATTGACTGTTGTTAAAATCAATATTGATGAAAATTCTGCCACGCCACAACATTACGGTGTGCGTGGTATTCCAACCTTAATGATATTCAAAGATGGCGAAGTAGAAGGTACTAAAGTAGGGGCATTGGCAGAATCTGCACTGAGCAGTTTTATTGATAGCAATATGTAAATTTATATCCTCGCTCAAACTCGTTACAAATGGTTGGACGAGTTTGAGACCTTAAGCTATACTTAGTCTGTGTGTTAATCTAACACACTTAGTATATCGTCCGACAAAAACCACATCCCAATATTGTCAATCCTGTCCTGGTCGTTACTGCTGGTTATTCACAGTAGCGCTATTCTTCGAGTTATCCTTTTATATGAACCTTACCGAATTAAAACTAAAACAAATAAGTGAAGTTATTGATATAGCCGAATCTTTAGGGCTGGAAAACGTAGCCCGCGCTCGCAAGCAAGATTTAATTTTCGCTATTCTCAAAAAACAAGCTAAAGCGGGTGATGACATTTCCGGCGACGGCGTTCTGGAAATATTACAAGATGGGTTTGGATTTTTGCGAACGCCAGGCTGCTCTTATCTCGCAGGCCCCGATGACATCTATGTTTCTCCCAGTCAAATCAGGCGCTTTTCTTTAAAAACCGGCGATACCATCACCGGAAAAATAAGACCGCCCAAAGACAACGAGCGCTATTTTGCCATGCTCAAAGTTGATCAGATCAATTTTGAACCCCCCGAAAACACCAAGAACAAAATCATTTTCTCCAACTTAACGCCGCTGTTTGCCAAAGAACGCTTTGTGCTTGAACAAGGCAACGGCACCACAGAAGATTTAACCGGTCGTATTATTGACTTAATTGCCCCGATTGGCAAAGGCCAGCGTGGTTTGATAGTCTCCCCGCCCAAAGCCGGTAAAACCATGATTTTGCAAAGTTTGGCGCAAGCCATTGCTGAACAAAATCCTGAATGTTATCTGATTGTGTTATTAATCGACGAGCGTCCTGAAGAAGTGACCGAAATGGAACGCTGTGTACGCGGCGAGGTAATTTCCAGTACCTTTGATGAGCCCGCCACCCGCCATGTGCAAGTGGCAGAAATGGTGATCGAAAAAGCCCGTCGTTTGGTAGAACACAAACACGATGTAGTTATCTTGTTAGACTCGATCACGCGATTGGCCAGAGCCTATAACACGGTCGTACCGTCTTCTGGCAAGATATTGACCGGTGGTGTCGATGCCAATGCCTTAGAAAAACCCAAGCGCTTTTTTGGTGCCGCCCGTAATATTGAAGAAGGTGGCAGCTTAACCATTATTGCAACGGCCTTGGTGGATACTGGTTCCAGAATGGACGAAGTCATCTACGAAGAATTTAAAGGCACTGGCAATATGGAATTACACCTGGATCGTAAGATTGCCGAAAAACGCATTTACCCTGCTATTAACATTAATCGTTCTGGTACACGGCGCGAAGAATATCTGGTTGATCCTGACACGCTGCAAAAAACCTGGATTTTACGTAAAATTCTACAACCTATGGACGAAACCGCCGCTTCTGAATTTTTGCTGGGCAAACTGAAAGATTTTAAAACCAACGCGGAATTTTTTGATTCTATGAAGCGTTAGATTTACGATGGCCGCATCAGTTGTTAAACTCTACACCGTAGACGCAACTGATGGTTTACACTGCTGATCAACCGTTATTAAAGCGGTTGATTGTAACTGTCATTTAATCATCATGGAGATTTCGCTTATGAATCGTTTGTTACCTTCATTTATCACCAGCGCTGTTTTTGTTTTATCTTTTGCCGGGGTAGGCACTGCGTTAGCAGATCCATTTGGTTTAACGGCGAATTGTGCATTACCCAATTATGTTCCTAATAAATGCGGTTTAACTATTCGACTGAATGATATTGCCACGACTGTAAAAACAATAAAGCAAGTGGTGTTTTCTGTTCAAGTGACGGACAAAAATGGTAAATTTGTGCCTAATTCTAAATGGTATCCTGTTTACAATGCCTATAATGACACAGTAAATAATGTGACTTCTTTTGCCGCGTTTTCTACTGCCAACAATATCGCTGTTTCGTGTGGTAAATCTTACAATATAAAAGCTCACATAACCGGAAGTGCTACACCGGAAGTGTTTAATAAACAAGTGATCGCATGCCCTTCTATTAATAAAGCTCTGTAATCTGCTCGTATTTATTCGTAAAATTTTTGTTAAACTCTGAGAAAGTCGTCACTGATTGGTGTGATGATTTTTTCATCGAAATTTTGGAGTTAGCTCATGAATCGTTTATTAAACTCAAGCCTTACTGTCTCTGCTTTTGTTGCAGTGTTTGCTTTTGCAGGTACAGCGTCCGCTGCGGATACTTACGATGTGATGGCGGAATGCTCAGTATCGCATTATACCGTGCAAGGTAAATGCGGCCTGTCGATGCATCTTAGTGAAGATTATCTCAGCAAAACATCACTTAAAAAGGTGGTTTTTAAAATAAATGGCAAACCTGTACACATAGGGTACAACGACAAAACACCGTTAGCTCAAGGTAATACCTTTTCAGTGTTTTCTTTAGCAAATTCTATTCCGGTAACGTGTGGAAAAACATATACCGTTACTGCGTATGTGGTTAAAGCGACAGCAGCGGCAGAAACAAAAGTAGGTGATCCCCAGCTGGTAGTTTGCCCCGTTAAAGCTGATTTTTAAAAAACACATCAATTTTAGGGAAGGTTACCGCAGATGTGCGTAGCAAGCCTTCCCCCTGCTTTTCTTTTTTGTTAAAGGGACTAACACAAATCATGACCGATTTTACCCTGCTGTTACATGGCCTTATTCTGGGCGTTGTCGAAGGCTTAACCGAATTTCTCCCCGTATCTTCCACCGGACATCTCATCTTAGCAGGGCAACTGCTGGGTTTTAATGATGATAAAGGTAAGATATTTGAAATTGCTATTCAGTTTGCGGCGATTTTAGCTGTGGTGTGGGAGTATCGTGTGCGCTTATGGCATACGGTACTGGGCTTAAAATCCGAAGCGACATCACAGCGATTAGCGTTTAATTTGATTATTGCGTTTTTACCGTCTGCAATTTTAGGTTTTTTGTTTTTAAAGCAAATTAAATTTTATTTGTTTAATCCGACCGTGGTCGCGTCTGCGTTAATTATTGGCGGGGTGATTATTTTGTGGGCGGAGCGTCGCCAGCATACACTTCATGCGGAAACAGTGGATGAAATGACCTGGAAGGATGCGTTAAAAGTCGGCTTTGCACAGGCGTTAGCCATGATTCCCGGCACGTCTCGCTCTGGAGCAACTATTATTGGTGGGTTGTTTTTTGGTTTGTCGCGTAAAACGGCAGCGGAGTTCTCATTTTTCCTCGCTATTCCTACTATGTTTGCCGCCACATTTTACGATGTCTACAAAAACCGCGACTTGTTCAGTGTTGACGATATCGGTTTGTTTGCAGTAGGCGGCATTGTGTCTTTTATCAGTGCATTTTTTGCCGTGCGTGGTTTAATCCATTTTATCAGCAAGCATGATTTTACCGTGTTTGCCTGGTACCGGATTGTGTTTGGTATTTTGGTGTTGGTGTCAGCGCACATGGGCTGGGTGGATTGGGGGCAGCATTAATTACCTGCGTCTTTTCAGCGCTACCCACATAAGACGGGACACAGTACAAGGATTAACCGTTCGCTTTGAGCTTGTCGAAGGGTGGGTGGTTAAACCGATCATGGTTCGACAAGCTCACCACGAACAGCCTAACCTGAAACTGTCCCACCTTAAGTGCTAGCTCTATTTTCTATTATTCGCTGATTTCAATACGACGATTACGCTTACGACCCTCTTCGGTAGCGTTGTCATCTAGGGGCGTATCTGCCCCCGCACCTTCTACTGTCAAATGCTCGGCAGGCACACCCGAATTGACCAAAAAGCGCATCACGGCTTTAGCGCGTTTAAGAGACAGGATGTGATTGTCCTTTGGATAACCGATATTATCAGTATGGCCGACAATTTTTAAATGACGGGTATCATTCTTCAGTAGCTCAACAATTTCTAATAAGCGTGGCGCAGATGCAGGCGGTAAGCGTGCGCTGCCATTGCCAAACTCAATAGATTCGCGCACGATAATTTTAGTATCCACGGGTTCAATTACCGGTGGCGCAGGAGTTGGGGCTACCGGTTCAACCACGGCTCGTTTGGCCGCTATGACAGGCGGTGGCGGAGCTATTGGGGCTATTGGTTTAACCACAACCGCTTTGGGTATTGCAATCGGTGGTGGATTTATAATAACCGGTTTGGGCTTAACCGGTTTAATTACCGGTGTGGGTGTTTGCAAAACAACATGCGTGGCTTTAATAGCCGGTACTGTTTGAGGCAAAGTAGTTAAAACCACGGGTGCTGGGGCTTCTATTGCGGCTATCACCGGTTTATTAATTACTACTGCCGGCGTTTTTACCGTAGCTGTTGTGGCATAGGCTTGTGGTGTGGTTACTGCGGCTGTATTTAAATGCAGTGATTTTGCAATAGGTTGCGTAGGCTTAGGTTTAACGGCGTAATGCCAAACACCGGCTAGCATGGCAAAAGACAGTAGAATACCTATTAGGGTATCGTAACAGTCGTCATCGGATTTTTTTTGCAGTAAGACAGGTTGATCTTGGGGCAGCATAATAGCTCTCCTTGAAACAGGTGAAGGATGTAAACAACTGAGCGCTTTAGCGCCCAGTTGTTGTATTGAACGCGCGGCGTAATTACTTACGCAGATTGCTCAACCAATACTCCATCTGTTTACCCGCTGCTTCGCGGCCACCTAAGCCAAATGATAAAGCAAAGGCAACGGCGACAGCGCCCAGTGTTAAGCCAAATGCCAGATTGACAATGTCATCAGCAAGCCCCATTGCACGCAGACCCATTGCGGTAACCAAACCGATAATGGTGAAGCGTACTAAGCTAGCCGCGCCCGCATTGTCTGAGCCACCTGCTAACATGGCTTTTTTTGCCAAATTCGCTATCCAGAAGCCTACCGCAAAAATAACCGCGCCCAGTAATACTTGCCCGCCAAATTGTATAAACAAGGTTACAACATCACTAATTTGGTGAAAGCCCAGCATATTGGCTGCTTCAACCGTTGCAAACAGCATCATGAAGAATAAAATGCCTTTAGAAACCAAGCTTGATGGCGGTGTGGCTTGATTGGCAAATGTAAAACCTAATTTGGCAGGCAAACCATCAAAACCCATGCCTTTAAGCAATAAACTGACACTGGTGGCGGCAAATTTACCCACATAATAAGTAATGCCTAGCAAAGCCGCAGCGGCGAATAAATTAGGGATAATTGTGAGGATTTTTTGTAACATTTCTGTTGCAGGCCGCGAAATAGCGTCAATACCTAAGGTATTTAAAGCGGCAATCAAAGCAGGGATAAAAACCATTAAAAACACAACTAATCCGCCCATAGCAGACAGCGAAGTACCTGATTGAAGACCTAATCGTGTACCCCATTTATTAGCGCCCGCTGTTTCAAGCAGGGTTGTGGAAATATTACGCAAGATTTTAGCAATAAACCAACCCACAGCACCGATAATGCCTGCGCCAAAAATATTGGGCAATGCGCTGAGCATTTTTTGCACCATATCCTGGATAGGCAACAGCAGACCATCCATTTGCAATGCACCCAAGATACCTGGAATAAAAAGCAATAACACAAACGAGAACAATAAATTACCAATACTTTTGCTTAAAGGTGATGAGTTGGCAACTGTCTTTCCCAAGCTTGGCTTGGTAGTAGAGGCATCAAAAAATTTTGAATCCAACGATGTTGAAGACAACGCTTTGGTTACTACAACACGGGTAATTGTTGCAATCAGCCAAGCAACCAAGGCTAAAACGCCCGCCGAAATCAATTTCGGCAAATAGTTGCCTGTTTGTGTCAGTATGGCATTCAGTGGGCCCGAGGATTGTCCTGTGTTGAGGTTGTTAAGAGCAATGATGACGGTAAAAAACAGAATAATCCAAAAAACCCCTTTAGCGATAATGTTTTCAAGCCCCGACGATGAATCACCGGTTGGGTTAGTGCCCTTATTTAAAGCCCCCAGTGCTTTACGCGCCAAAGAGCTTGCTATACAGGCAATAATCCAGCCAATAATAAATATGCCAATAGACAATAAAATCGAAGGTAGTAATTCGCTTACCCCCTTGGGTAAGCCCCCTGCTATATTTGATAACATTGTTTCATTCATTGTTATTCCCCGTTTGGTAAAATCAGTAAAGAATATTTCCGGAATTGTTGTTTTTATAAAACATTCTGAAAAAATTATTACATGCAGCCGACCGGCGCTGCCCCGTTACAGCCACTGATTGTGGAAAACCACTTACAAAATTCAATGCTGGAACGTCCTTGTCGTGTTTCATCTCGTTGTACTTAATAATTCGTGTCAATCTGAACTAGCACACCTTTCCTGCGCGTTGGTTCAGTGGTCTAGTAAGTTATACATAATAGATTCCATAAAAATTAGCGTTCAGCGTCAATACGTTTAACTACAACGTATAGGTTCTGCGTCCATAGACTAATATGCTGTTTATTCAAGTAATTTCTGAAGTATCCCTTAAGTAATATTGCAGTGTCAAGAAAAATTACAAAATTTTAGTGGTTTTTATGAGTGATTGCTTACAATTATCATAGTTTTTCATGTGTTGATTTTTATCAACAAGTTGTCGTAATTGGCTTGCTATTTGTCATTATTCAGTTCCTCTCTTTGAAAAGGAGGGGTTAGGGAAGATTTTTAAATAAATCCCCCTTCACCCCTCGCTTTGCTCTCCCCCTTTTTCAAAGGGGGAGGTGAGTGCTTACTGCTATTTAACGGCATAACCATCAACGCAAATGCACAGCCTTTTTTAAAGAAAAAGCTTTAATCGGGATGTGATCTAACTAAAAATATTCAAGATAGCGGATCTTGATACCGTTAATCTCATCACTATCAAACTCTTTTTTTGATCTTACTAGTACGTCTGTAAAATTAATTAAACTATGTTATTTAACGCATTAAAAATAAGGCATTTAACCTTATTTTTATAATGCAATGATTTGTAGTCATTTCTATTTTTTAAAATATAAAAAAATACGGCATATGACCTATTTTTAAAATACGTGCAAAAATTTTTGCCTGTTTTCTAAGATACCTGAAAAAACATTTACACAGGGCTTGTATTTTTTTATTTTAAATTCAATGTGTTGTGATTTTAGCGTGTATTTTTTTACGCTAAGAGACGCGTATTTTTGTGGCATGGTTTGTGCTTTGTAGAATACTGGTAAGTGAGGCTGCGCTTAAATGAAGTTCGTTAAAAAAACCTTAAATAAAAACGTCCTCAGGAGGACACATGAAGCACACAGTAAAAAAATTAGCCCTTTGTTCATTGGTCGGTTTGTTTGCAAGCCAAGCTTACGCACATACTTCTATTAGAGACCAAGTTGATGAAGGCAAACCCAGCTATAACGCGTTTAATATTGGCCACGGCTGTGGTGGCGATGCCGGTACTGACACATACCCCGTAATTGGGCAAACCGGATTATTCCCGTTCGGTCAGAATGTTGTCTGGCGCAGGCTGTCACTTGCCGGCGTTGAGTTATCAAAAACAATTGGTGGTAATGGCGGTATTTTGCCCGATACCGCCACCGGCGGCCCAGGGTCTGGTTTTTTGAGTTTAGGTGTGGCAGGTTATGACGGGTTTACGTCACCGTATAGCAAAATGCACGAAATTGTCGATGCGTTAGGTAACGTTCATGCGTTGCATTGGTATCAAGGTGCTATGAACCCTAAATCAAATGCCTTAACTACTTTTAAAGTTACCGCACCTATGATTACCGATAACTGCGTTAGAAAGCTGTCCATTCGTATGGCGGCGCTTAATTGGTGTGATGTGCAAAAAAATGCCGTTAATGATATAAAAGGTCCTTATCTGGCACCCAGAGATGCATACAATCGTTTGGTGCCCAAGGTTATTCAGATTGGTGTTAATAATGGTATACAAACTAATGTAACTCCCGGTAAATATTACACCACAATGCCAAAAGGTAATGGCGACAATAACCGTTATGATGCGTGGTTTAAAGATATTGAAGGCGGTAGTGCTAATTTTTCTGATACAGACCTACAGTCTTCTTGGCCCGCTATGGTGGTTAATAACGTAGGGGTAACACCAGAGCAAATTAAGGCCTGCCCGGGTGGTGTTCAGGTTGATATGATTGTTGAGCCGCTCGGCGTAGATTTTGACACCTATTTAACCGCCGCCAATATGCCTGGCCCGTCTTCAAGCATGACAGTCGACAATGGCAAACCATTCCCATTGGGTAAATCAAATTTTTAAGCTTTAAATTGTAAAGATTAGGACAGTGATATAGACAAGGAGGTCTTTTTAACGCGATAGACTTTGGGTGTAACTGCTATTCCAGAAAGTCTGTGAGTAGGCTTTCTGGATTTTTTTTAACACACACTGAAGAATGGATTTACGACGTAATAACTAGCGTAAATGGGCTGGGGAATAATATCCCCGTATTGTTACATAGTGTCCGTTATGACTAACGGCGGAAGGATAAAATAATGAAAAATAAATTTAAACTGTTGTTGGCGGTGTCTTTAATGGCGGTAACAGGCTTGGCTTCGGCACACAGTATGTCGGGCGGGTTAGTAGCAAAACAACTAAAAAAAGGTTCAAAGAAGGTTTTTGTTGCCGCACCGGCTGTAGATATTTATCAGGTTGATTGTGGTGCTGGTACTACTAAGCTGTATTATCGCGTTAAGACAAGCGCAGTAGCCGTAGCATCAAAAATCAGTATTCAAGGCTTTAAGGGCGGTGCGAGTACATTAAGTACAGACCCTGTTAATACCGATGCTAAGTTCAGCCCAGCCATTAATTTTGCTAACGGTGAAGGTTCTTATTCGGTGTCAGTGAGCAGACCGGCATCAGCCACTTGGGGATTTTCAGAAAACTATGTTGCCGAAATGCACTGCCAAGATAAGGGCGGCGCTCATACTGAGACGACTATTACCATGACACAAAACCAGTAGGGTTTGTGTTGTAACGCTTCGTTTTTAGAGAGGCAATTCTTGCCTCTCTTCCCGTTTAATGTATTTTCCTAACACCAATACCTTCGCTAAGTGGGGCTAGTAATCAGTCAATTTTATTTTGGCGAGTGTGAATTTTAAAAAACCGTTCGTGGTGAGCTTGTCGAACCATGAACCACAAGTCCTTCGACAAGCTCAGGACGAACGGAGTATTTTATAGTACTCGACAAAGTAAAATTGACTGAGTACTAGCGTAAAGCTCACGAATCATGCTTTATATTGCGTTAGCAGCTGACTGATTAGCTGATGCAGCTCAGGTAAGTCTTCATGGATAGTTTTCCAAACCAGTTCAAAATCCACTTTAAAATAGCCATGTGCAATACGATTACGCATGGCATACATGAACTCCCAAGGCACTTCGGCGTTAGTTTCCGCAAATATTGAGTGAAAAGTTTCTATATTATGCGCTGCTTCACCGATGACTTCGAAGTTTCTGACAACTGCATCTTGAGTCTTTTATCATCAAGAAAATCAATTTCCAAGCTATCTTCAAGGTAATGATAAATTCGCTCAATAGCTTCAACGATGTGTTCGAGATAATTGGGGATTCGTAAAAGGTCTTTTTTACTCATATTGACTGGGCTTCTTCTAGCACTTGGTTACGAAATTTTTCGGGTAAAGCTCTAGGGGTCAACACATCCACCGTCACATTGAGCAAGAGTGCCACCTTAACCTGAATTTTGGCAATATCCATCAACGTGGTTTCCGGCGTGGGATCAACCAGCAAATCCAGATCGCTGTCATCGGTGTCATTGCCGTGTAACACAGAACCGAACACCCGCACGTTGTTGACGCGATGGCTCAGGGCGATTGCACGGATGGCATCGCGGTGGATTTGCAAGGCTAAAGAGGGGCGCATAGTGGTCTACCTGTAACGTGGATTTTGTAAATAATAGCATGACAAGCATCACTGGGTTATATCGACGCGGTTGGGCTGCTGCTTTTTGTAATCCAATACAGCGTTTTCACAGTTCAATAGTTACAGCGTAACCGTTCGCACTGAGCTTGTCGAAGTGTGCCGTTCGTGCTTCGACAAGCTCAGCACGAACGGTGGCTGTAACTGTCCTAAGTTGAAAACGCTGTATGTGACTAACCTGTGGTAATTAACAACACCCGCCAAACAAACGACCGCTTAGGCGCGTGCATGAAATAAGTTGAACAACTTAAATTTTACTCCCGTTCGTGCTGTGCCTGTCGAAGCATGAACTGCAAGTTGAGAGCGAGCGATGCGCTTTGTTGCACGTCAGATTTGTGTCTAGCCGTAATGACAGCGATTTAAGATGCCACGCTATATTTTACGTTTTACATCAATAATATGAGGTAGCTGCGCTATTTTACTCAACACTTGGCTTAATTGATTAATATTTCCCACTTGTATAGTCAGTTCCAAGGTAGCGGAAAAATCGGCATGGGTATTGAGCGTAGCACTACCGATATGGATTTTAGCGTGTGATAAAACCTGTGTAACATGGTTTAACAGGTTTTGGCCATTAAACGCATTGATGCTAATAGGCACGGTAAAATTAGATTTTTGCAGCGTCCAATCAACTCGAATCAGTTGCGCTTGCTTTTCTGGCGCAAGATGCACAATATTGTCACAGTCTTGCCGGTGTATGGTAATGCCTTTGTGATGCGAGATATAACCAATGATGGCATTGCCCTGTACAGGCTTGCAGCACAGTGCAAAAGAACTTAATACATTGTCGATACCATCAACAGCAACCAGCGACTTTGCGGAGGTGCTGGCAGCCTTATTTTTTGTTAAAGACAGTGGCGCGGCTTGCAGCTCAGGGATTTTAAAAAAAGCAGCCAGTTGACGATGATTGATGTCACTGCGGCCAATGGCTTCTAATAGTTTATCCGTGTCGGGTTGATGAAAATGTTTCGCCAGCTCGTTTAGATTGGCCGATTTTAATCCTAAACGTTGCAGTTCTTTATCTAAAATGCTTTTGCCGGTAGCCATATTATCGCTTTGCTGCTGATTTTTAAACCAGCTTTTTACCTTGCTAATAGCGCGTGACGACTTTAAGTAACCCAGATGCGGATCGATCCAGTTATGATTTGGCTCGCCACTTTTAGCGGTCAGCACCTCAACACGCTCACCTGATTTTAATTTATAGGTAAGCGGCACGATACGCCCGTTAACTTTAGCACCACGGCAGCGATGACCAATATCGCTGTGGATGGCGTAGGCAAAATCTAAGGGTGTTGCGCCTTTTACCAAATCCACCAATTTGCCTTTGGGCGACAGAACATAGACACGGTCATTAAATAACTCGTTGTTAAAACTATCGGCTAAAGTTTCGTTATTATTTTCTTCCAACAATTTACGTAACTGGGTAATATTTTTGTCCAGCGCAGGATTTTGCTTGCCACCTTCTTTATACGACCAATGCGCGGCTACACCTAATTCGGCAAAGTCGTGCATAGCCTGGGTGCGTATTTGTACTTCGATGCGATTACCTTCCATATCTAAAATCACGGTATGCAGCGATTGATAACCGTTGTTTTTGGGATTGGCAATATAGTCGTCAAATTCTTTAGGGATGTACTGCCACAGGCTGTGAACAACGCCCAATACTGTATAGCACTCGGTTAGATTACTGACAATAATGCGTACCGCCAATAAGTCGAATAGCTCATCAATGGACAGCTTTTTAAGCTGCATTTTTCGCCAGATACTGTAAATATGTTTGGGGCGGCCACTGATGTGACACGGAATGGATTCTAGTGCTAATGTGCTGTGCAATAGATCAATAAAGTGATTAATACACAATTCACGGTGTACACGGTTATTGGCCAGTGATTTAGCGATACTGCGATAACTTTGAGGATTTAAATACCGAAACGCTAAATCTTCCAGCTCCCATTTAAGCTGATGTATACCAAGACGATTGGTAATTGGTGCGTAAATATCCAGGGTTTCCTGGGCGATAAACAGTTGAGTTTCGGTAGGCTCTTTCGATAAATTACGCAACCGTAGCGTTCGGTACGCCAACTTAATAAGCACCGCCCGAATATCCTGAGTCATTGACAACAGCATTCGCCTTAGAATTTCCGTTTGATTCGGTTGTTCGGCCATATCGGTAGAATAAATAGTCGACCGATTAAGTGAGTGTACATTTTCAACCAGTGTTGCTACTTTATTACCAAAGTGTTTGGCAATATTAATGGGCGGATTCATATTGACAATACGAGGATCGCTTAATAGTGTAGCCAGTATCGTGGTTAAATCGACTTTGAAATCCAGTAAAAAAAGCGCAACTTGTATACTTTGTGGCCGATCATAGTGTAAATCTTCGGGAATTAAATCGATAATTTTTACAGCTTGATCTATGATTTGTGCATCAGCCGTAGAGAATTGACTGGTAAGTACGGTTTTTGGGGCTAGGCTTTTTTTCATTAAACAAGTGTGTGAATGATTCGAAAAGATAGAATAATCATGATAGTCTAGTCTTACAATAACATAAGAAAAGAGGGCTTTTTCGTAGCTCCCTTTTCATAGCCATGGCAAATAAATTAAATAATAATGAATAACGATAATAAACAGGAGGCTAATCCCAATGCCTCGTTACACTATATTTACCCCTCCAGAGCGCAACAAAAAACGGTAAACTTTGATGATGTTGTACGTATTTTATGGGCGCGTAAAAAAATAATTTTTATAACGGCGCTGATAGTTGCAATGGTAGGTTTTCTGTTTGCATTAACCCGCTCAGCAACGTATTCATTTTCCACCACGGTACAAATTGGTACTGTGTCTAGTGGTGGTAAAAATGAGCTGATTGAATCTACCGATACCGCGCTGAATAAAATTTTATCCGCGTATATACCTTTTGTTTTAGCACATTTTTATGAAAAGCAACCAGAGGATGGTGGGCGTTATAAATTGAATGTATCAGTGCCTAAAAAAAGTGATATTCTTATTGTGGATGCCAACGGCTCGATAGATCAAGAAAAAATATATAAAGAGCTAATTGATAATGTTGTAAAAAAATTAATCTCGGATCATTCTCGTATTATTAATTTAAAAATTAAAAATTTTCAGGTTACTATTGCTCATGCAGAGAATGTATTTGCCAGTAGCAAAGATAATGCCACGTTAATTGCGGCCAATATAGCGCGTTTAGAAAAAACAGCAGAATTGTTACGCAGTCAAATAGCAGAAAAAAAACGCATTTTGGCAGATGCTGTTAAAAACAGGGATCATGTTAATAGCAATAGTGCGACAGGTGCTATGAGTGTATTGTTGATTGACAGTGAAATTCAGCGTTACCAGCAATTGATTGATACCCTAGAAAGAAATTTATTGATTGATTTAAATCAGCAGCGCAATGAGCTTGAAAAAAGCGCGTCAGACAATTTGCGCGATCAACGTGATTTGCAAAATAATATAGATCAGTTTAAAAATGAATTAGCGAATATGAGTAATACCAAGGCTATTGTGCCGGTAATGAGGTCGTCTGATCCCGTGGGTATCAGTAAAAAAATGATTTTGCTGATTACCGTTGTGTTAGCAGGCCTTGCTGGTGTTTTTGCGGCGCTGGTGGCGGAGTTTTTACACAATATTATTTTAAATCAAAAAGACGTGTCAGTGAAGTAGGCTTATTTTTAAATGCTGGATATCAACTGATATTGAAATACAGCGTTTTCAACTTAGGAACGCGCACGAAATAACTTGAGCAAGTTCATGCTTCGACAGGCTCAGCACGAACGGTGGTGGCGTTCAAGTTATTTCATGCACGTTCCTTAGGATAATTACAGCCACCGTTCGTGCTGAGCTTGTCGAAGCATGAGCGGCACACTTCGACAAGCTCAGTGCGAACGGTTACGCTGTAACTATTGAACTGTGAAAACGCTGTAGGTAGTACTGCTGGTTTTTTAGCTAACGGCTAAAGTTTATCGTTTTTTTTATGGTTAAGTTTGTATTTTGGCTATCAAATACTACACTTTTTTTGAAAACCTCAGTGGGTAAGGGCTGGCCAACGTGAAGTATTCATAATACACTTAACTTATGAAGGAAATGCGCGATGAAAAAATTACTTGTTTTGTTATTTTTATTTACCGGTTATGCGGTGGCGACTCCCGTTAATATTAATGCTGCTGATGCAAAAACAATGTCTGACGCATTAACGGGTATAGGCCAGAAAAAAGCAGAAGCTATTGTTAAATACCGTACGGAAAAAGGCCCTTTTAAAGTCGCGGAAGATTTAACTAATGTTGCAGGTATTGGTCCTAAAACAGTTGAAAAGAACAAAGCCGATATTTTGCTGCAATAATTAGGCTACCAGCTTAATAAGGCACAAAATGTAGGTTGGGTTGAATGCTTTTCTCAACCCAACATTTTCAAAGTATTGTAAATGTTGGGTTGCCAAACAGCAGGCAGCTTGGCTTAATTGAGTATTATTGTGTTTTGTCCCACTTTAGTCGCTAGCTCATTAAAGCTTAGTCTGGTAAGGTGGGACATTTTCAAAAGCCGTTCCTGGTGAGCGTGTCGAATCATAAACCATCAGCCCTTCGACAAGTTAAAGGTCAGTGGATGTCTCATCTTTGTGACCCGTCTTATTTTAGTGTCGATTGACTGTATGATTTTAGCATCTTTAAGCGTTCATTAGCGCTTTGTATAGCGTACAATTCTGCATTTTCCTCGAAAAGAATTTTATAAAAATTAGCGCCTTTTAACGGTTTTCTACACTAGAAATGTCGTTGTTTGTGGCGTGTTCTTGTACACTTTATGCAAAGATTATTTTTACAGCGGAATCGTCATGGCTTATGATTTATTGTTAACTACTTTACAAAAAAAAGACAAGCTATCGGCTTCGGAGTTAAAAAAAGTAGAGCGTGTTAAAAAAACAGCGGTGTCAGAAAGCTTGCCGCAATTATTGGTTAAGCTGGGGTTGTGTTCTGAGTTGGATGTCGCCGATGCTTTTGTTGAATCAGGACAGTTTGAAAAAATCGTACCTAGCCAATATCCCTTAGAAACCCCGTTGCCTGAAAACATATCACTGCGCTTTTTAAGGCAATACCATGTTATTGGCTTAGCCAGTAATGAGGATAGCATTACTGTAACGATGATGGATCCGGAAGATCAATTTGTTATGGATGCCTTAACGCTGGCCACCGGTAAGCGTATTATTGCTAAAGTAGGCTTGTTGTCGGAGATTGATGCGGCATTAGAGGTGCAGTACGGTGAAGGGCGTTCAAAAATGGATAAAGCCATCGATGATTTAATGATCGATGATATTGATGAAGAAGATTTGGAGCATTTAAAAGATTTAGCCAGCGAAGCGCCGGTAATTAAAATGGTGAATCTTATTATGCAACGCGCCATTGAAACCAAAGCTTCTGATATTCATATCGAACCATTTGAGCAATCGCTTAAAGTGCGGCTTCGGGTTGATGGTGTACTCAAGGAAATTGATGCGCCGTCGGTTAAGTCTACCGCAGCGGTAATTTCACGTATTAAAATTATGGCCAAGCTGAATATCGCCGAACGCAGGTTACCGCAAGATGGCCGTATTAAAGTGCAAATGCTGGGTAAAGAGCTGGATTTGCGGGTTTCCACTATTCCTACCATGTACGGGGAAAGTGTGGTTATTCGTTTGTTAGATAAAGAAAATACCGTGCTGGACTTTAATGCACTGGGTTTTGGCGGGAGACAGTTGGAACAATTTGTCGAAGTGCTGTCTATGCCGCACGGTATTATTCTTATTACAGGGCCTACCGGTAGCGGTAAATCTACCAGTATGTATGCCGCGCTTAAACAACTGAATACCTCAGAGCGTAAAATTATTACTGTTGAAGATCCGGTTGAATACCAAATGGAAGGGGTTAACCAAATTCAGGCTAAGCCACAAATTGGCTTAACATTTGCGATGGCGCTGCGCTCTATCGTCAGACAAGATCCAGATGTTATTATGATTGGTGAAATGCGTGATTTAGAAACCGCTAGAATTGCGGTGCAATCAGCGCTCACAGGCCATTTGGTGTTATCTACTTTACATACCAACGATGCCGCTGGCGGGGTGACGCGTTTGTTGGATATGGGCTTAGAAGAGTATCTGCTGACATCAACGGTTAATGGTATATTAGCGCAGCGTCTGGTTAGAAAACTGTGTACGCAATGCAAAGACGCTTTCCTTGCTCCACCCGAATTAATCAGTGATATGAAGTTACGGCGGTACCTACCAGAAGGTGATATTGTGTTGTATAAGCCTGTAGGTTGCGCAGCTTGTGGTGGCTTAGGCTACCGTGGCCGTCTGGCTATTATTGAATTTTTACAAATGAGCGATCCCTTGCGTAAGCTTATTATGGCGCATGAAGAAGCTGGCGCGATTCAGCGACTGGCAATTGCCGAAGGCATGACCACCATGTATGAAAACGGACTGCAAAAAGTCATACAAGGCATTACCACCCTAGAAGAAGTATTGCGCGTGACCTCGGAAGCTTAATATGCCGTTGTTTAACTATAAAGCCATTAATAATCTGGGTGAAACCGAAGATGGCGTAAAAGATGCTCCTGATGAGCAGGCTGTTATTATCGCCTTACAAGCCGATGGCTATATTCCTATTCGCGTTACGCCCGTCAGTGCTCGTGCTTTTTTGTTTGGTGGTGTAAAACAACACAAATTAAACGCTAAAGAAATCGGCTTGCTGACCGGCGAGTTGGCCGTGTTGCTGGATTCTGGGTTGCCTCTGGATAAATCGTTGTCGGTATTAATTGATTTAACCGATGATAACGAGCACTTAAGTAAATTAATTGGCAGAGTACTGGAGAAAGTAAAAGGCGGCGCATCACTGGCAGATGCCTTAGAAAAACAAACTGGTGTGTTCAGTAAATTTTATTTAAATATGGTCAGAGCCGGTGAAGCAGGCGGCAGTTTAGGTGATGTATTAATGCGTCTGGCTGAATACTTGGAGCGCTCTAAAGAGCTTAAAGATACCGTGAGTACCGCGTTAATTTACCCAATTACTTTGTTGGTGGCTTCGTTGGCATCTTTATTTGGTATGCTGACTTTTGTAGTGCCGCAATTTACCGAAATGTTTGAAAACTCCGGCAAAGAATTACCCGTGTCTACACAAATTGTCGTTGCCATGTCTGATTGGTTGCAAAGCTGGTGGTGGGTGTTATTTATTATTGTTTTTGCAATATATGCCACTATGCGGGTGCAATTGGCTAACCCGATCAGTAAAAAAGCCTGGGATGGCCGGTTTTTAAAGTTACCGTTGGCTGGTAATATTATTTTAAACAAGGAGGTCGCTAATATCAGTCGTACTTTGGGTACGTTATTGGGTAATGGGGTTTCAATTATGTCTGCACTGGTGATTGTGCGAGAAACAGTCGATAATTTGGTATTGGCTGAGGCAATCCATGATACCGGAGAGCAGCTCAAGCAAGGCAAGCATATGTCTGATGCCTTGCAAGACAAAGGGATTTTCCCCAAAATGGCCATGCAAATGATTAAAATGGGCGAAGAAACCGGACGTTTGGAAGAGATGTTGCTACGGGTGGCAAATATTTACGACAAACAATTACGAACCTCAATAACTCGTATGCTGGCGTTGCTTGAGCCAGCGTTGATAATTACAATGGGGCTGATGATTGCGGGGATTATGGTCGCTATTTTCTCAGCAATCTTAGGCGTTAATGATTTAGCTTCTTAGGAATACAGAATGAAACACATGAACAATCGCAGACAAACAGGCTTTACCCTGCTCGAATTATTGGTGGTATTGGGTATTATTGCCATGCTGGCCGGTATTGTTGGCCCCCAGGTGATGAAACACATGGGTGAATCCAAAGTGAAGGCAGCAAAAGTGCAGATAGAAGATTTGGCCGCCACGCTGGATATGTATAAATTAGACGTGGGCAGCTACCCGACTACCGAACAGGGCTTGGTGGCTTTAGTAGAATCCCCTGAAGGTGCCGGACGTTGGAATGGCCCGTATTTGAAGAAAAGTAAAATCCCCTTGGACCCTTGGCAACAAGAATATCATTATGTATCACCCGGTGAGCACGGTAAGTTTGATTTACTCTCTTTGGGCGCTGATTCTAAAGAAGGTGGTGAAGGCGAAGACAAGGATTTAAATAACTGGGAATAATGCTTACTTTAAAGTCGCAACAGTCCCCGCCAATCCAAAGGCAAAGGTATTTAAGCTCAGGTACGTTGCAACGTAACCAGGGCTTTACCTTGCTTGAGCTGATTGTTGTTCTGGTGATTATGGTGTTGGGTTTTTCGGCGATCAGTATGAATTTATCGTCGGGTAATGACAGTACTGAGCTTAAAGCAACGGCAAGAGACATAGCGTCTGCTTTGCGTGGTGCTAAGGGCTTAGCCACTGTGTCGCATAAAGAAACCACCTTGACTATTGATTTTGCTGAAAACAGCTACGTAGTCAGCGGACACGATAAAATCTATGAAATCCCACAAGATATTGATACTACCATGCGTACCGGCCAAAAAGAATTAGCCGAGGCGAATGGTCAAGGCAGTATCCGATTTTTTCCAGACGGGTCTTCTTCGGGTGGCTGGATTAAATTAGAGCGCGGCAAACTGGCGTGGCGTATTAATGTTAACTGGCTCACCGGACACATTGAACTACAAGATGCCGTCGAATAAGCAGCACGGATTTTCGTTATTGGAAATTTTGATTGCCTTTACCATTTTGGCTTTCTCGTTAACTATTTTACTGAAAATATTTTCTACCGGCGTGAGTTCAGCGGGTGTATCTGAAGAATACACGGCCGCTGTGCAAATAGCTGAATCCATGTTGGCCAGAGTGGGCACGGAAATAAAATTGCAAAGAGATGGCGGGGATTGCAAGAAGTGGGATAAAGACAAACAGGATTATGATAAATACCGCTGCGAACTGGCTATCACCCCAATTAACTTTCGCAGTGGCTTACGCGGTTTTAAAGCAGAACCCATAGCCGCGCAATTGTTCAATGTAGAGGTAACTGTCAGTTGGGATGCCGGTGATAATGACAGACAGGTCAATTTGACAGCCATCAAACTGCTGGGCACACCCGCACAATGAATAACATTACCCAGCCCAACCGTCGGTGTTTAGCCGCTAATATTATCCCTATACGCTTAATACAGGGTTTTACCTTAATTGAAGTGTTGATTGCCATGACCTTGTTAAGCGTCATGATGGCGTTGTTGTTTGGTGCAATGAAAATTTGTGCCGACAGTTGGGAAAAAGGCGAAAGCAAAGTGGCTGATGTTTCCGAAGTGGCAGCCGTTTATAATTTTTTTCAGCGGCATTTAACGACGGTAGTACCACTGTCGGACAGTCTGACATCTGATGTTAATTTTGGCGAAAGCTTTGCTTTTCAGGGAGAAGCGCACAAGTTGCAATTTTTATCCAGCTTTCCGGCCAGTGCTGGGCAAACCGGTCTGCAATTAATCACTCTGCAAGCAGAACAAGACGGCGATAAGGGGGAAAAAATAACCGTTAGCTTAACGCCTTTTTATCCGGCGGCGGCAGGTGCAAATTGGAACGATGAAAAAAAAGCTACCGAAGTTGACATATTAAAGCGTGTTAAACGTTTTGAATTACGTTATTTTGGAGATCCTGATCAAACCGGCACTCCCGACTGGTATCCAGAGTGGTCGCTTAGAGAATTTCATCCGCGTTTGGTTAAAATTAGCATCGCGTTGGCAGATAAAGACAACAAAAATAAAGAGGGGATTTTTTGGCCGGATATAATTATTGATTTAAAAGCCACTCAAACAGCGGTAAATCTGGGTTTTAATTTCGATAACACAGAATGAGGCCGCCCATTATTTGCAACAATAAAAGTATAGATCAGCCGCACGACTTAGGTCTTGCTGTGCGTGCATTAACATCATCCCTTATAGCGGATAAATGCAATGTGTAATGTCGGCCAAAAGCCTAAAGGTTTTGCGTTAGTGCTAGTATTATGGGTGCTGAGTTTATTGACGTTAATGGCCGGTAGTTTTGCACTGAGTATGCGCCGTGAGGTGTCAGCGACGGCTTATCTTAAAAATACCGCGCAGGCAACCGCACTGGCCGAATCGGGTATTGCTGTTGCTGAGTACATGATGATGTCGGCAGGACAAAATAACGCTAACGCGCAGCAAGACAGAAACTGGCGCACCGATGGCAGTGTCTATCAAATAATAGCGGGTAATGCGCGGGTGAGGGTTCGATTGCTATCGGAAACAGGTAAGATAAATATTAATTTGGCTGAGCAAGGTTTATTGCGTGCTTTGTTACAGCGTGCGCCCGTACCTGCTAATGCCGGCAAAGATCCGCAGCGCGTTACAAAACTGGTAGACGCTATTTTGGATTGGCGCGATACCAATGCAAATGTCAGACCTAACGGTGCAGAAGAGCATGAGTATTTGGCAGGTTTAAAATATAAACCACGTAATAACAGTTTTAGAACTATTGAAGAGTTACAGCGGGTGTCGGGTATGGATGCTGCCACTTTTACCTGGCTAGTGCCATTAATTACCGTGTATTCAACAGTACCTCAAGTTGATAAAACCGCCTCTGGGGATGTATTGAAGCTGTTACCTGATTTACCCCCTGATGTACTCACACAATTTTTAGAAGCTAGGCTGGCCAGCGCACGTTCTGGTAAACCAATAACAGTGCCAATGGCATCAAAATATATTAACGTGGCGGAGCCTGATGCCAGCCAAAGCAGCGCGGTTAATATTATTGCAGAAGCGCATTTAGAAGATGGCAGTAGCGCAATGCTAAGTGCGGTGGTGATAAAATCGGAGCTGGATCCTGTTACGCCGTTTCAAATAGTGCGCTGGCAACATAATTATGCCAATGAAGTTTCTTTATTTTCAACAACAATGAATGAGTTATTAGTGGCACAGTGCATAGCAAGCCCAAGGGATATAACATGTTGAACCTCAATTCAACCATTGATCTGGATGTTAAAAAATTTTGGCACTGGTGGACGGGTGAACTTAGCTTTTTAGTACCCGATAAGATCAAACAACTGGTCAGTGATAAACGCGGTACGCTGATTGTGCGCCCACAAGGCAATCAATTTATATTAAGCTTTATGGATGGCCAGCACAGCGAGCCGATAGCCCAGCTGGAGCGCAACGAAACGGGCATAGCGCAGTATAAAGAATTATTGAGTAATGACGAGCGTTTGGTTAAAAGCCCGTTAATCATTCGCTTATCAAGCCGCGATGCCATACAAAAAGAGTTGTCGTTACCCAGTGCCGCCAAAGAAAATCTACAGCAAGTGGTGGCCTACGAGCTGGATCGCTACACGCCGTTTAAAGCGGAACAAATCTACTTTGCTGTCAAACCGCTGGATGTAGAAAATGAACCCGGTCAACTGAGGGTTATCTTAATAATCGTATTAAAAGAAACCGTAGACAGTCTTTATGAGGATAGCAAAGCAATGGGCATGTTGCCGTTGTTTATTGATTTTGAAGAAATGGCCAATGATCTTCCGGTACGGCGTGCGCATTACAACTTGCTACCCGAAAAATTACGTCCTAAAACTGCCAATCTGCCACGCGTTGTGCATGGCGCTTTAATCGGTTTGTTTTTAGTGTTATTGGCAACCGCGATGATAATGCCGGTTTGGTTTGAGTATCGGGAAGTGAATGCCTTGCAAGCACGGGTGGATACCATTGAAAAAGAAGCTAAAAAAGTTAATTTGCTGGAGGCGGACATGGATGCCATGCTGAATGAAACACGGCAGTTATTAACCGAAAAAACCACCACCCCAGCATTGGTAGTAATTTTAGATACCTTAAGCACGTTAATTAAGGATAATACGTGGCTGGCTTATGCACAATATTCCGATAAACAATTACAAATGCAAGGCGAATCGCCCAATGCGTCAACATTAATTTCTGTACTGGAAGCCTCTGAAATATTCACTAATGCACGCTTTGTCTCCCCTGTAACGCAAGACAGTGTCAGTAAATTAGAGCGCTTTCAGATTACCGTTGATGCAACGAAAGCAGGAGGCATTGATGGCAGTGGTAAAAAATAATCAAGCTCAACGCGTATTAGCGTTAGGTTTACTGGTTGTCGTCATTTTTTTGTTAGCGGCTTTAATTATTACCCCTATTGTCTCCAAAGGTTTGGCATTACGCGAAACAAAAGAATCGCTGGTTTTTAAGCTGCAAAAATACGAACGTATTTTAGCCAAAAAAGACACTGTGCTAAAAAGCATGGCTAAAATCAGGGCGCAACACCTTGAGCAAGATTATTTTAATAAAGAAAAAACACCCTCGCTGGCTTCGGCTGGCTTACAGGAACTGGTTAAAAAAGCCGTTGTGGACAGCGGTGGGCAGTTAAGTAGCACCCAAGCCTTACCGGAAACTGAAAAAGACAAATTTACCTTAATAACTGTCAGTGTACGCATGACGGGAACAATGGAAACCTTGCGCTCGGTACTTTATAAGCTGGAAACAGCAACACCGCTGATTGTTATTGATCAGATGGATCTTAGGCCGATGCGGGGTAAACGCAACAGGCTAACCCGCAAGCTTGAGCCAAGTAATGATTTAAATGTCAATTTTCAAGCGGTAAGCTTTATGAGAAAGCAGCCTACATGAATATCAAGTTAATTAGATTGTTATCGGTATTGTGCGCTTTGCTATTGGCAGGTATTGCGGGAGAATGGTTTTACGCAAAACAATTGCAAAAAAAGACCTTGGCAGAGCTGAAAGTGGTTGATAAAAAGCCACCTAAAATGGCCGAAATGCCCAGCATTGCATTAACTAAAAAACCAGAGCAGGCCTTTGCGGATATGGTTGATAAGCCGTTATTTATTAAAGGCCGAAGACCTGTACCAGAATCGCCTGAAGATATAAAATTGGCGGTTGCCAAACCTACTGGGCCGTTTAACTGGCAACTTAATGGTATTTATACGGGTCAAGATAAGGCGTTTTATGCTTTGCTAAGCCGCTCGGTACGCACGGCTAAAGGTAATTTTAAAAAACTAACCAAGGGCGCAGATATTGATGGCTGGACATTAAAATCGGTGCAAAAAGATAAAGTTACCCTTAATCAAGGTGGGTTGATAAAAGAATTATTATTACGCAAGCCCAAGCCTAAAATACCAAAAAACAATGTTGTTATGGATCCTAATAATCCTAAGACAGCAGCAGAACTGGCACAGCAGGAATTGTTACAACAACAGCAGTTGCAACAGCAACAAATGCAAGCGCAACCACCCAATCAGCCCGGTATGGAACAGCCGCTGCCCAGTGGCGAACCACCCATAACACCTGAGGCAGCCGCTGAAGCGGCGGCAGCTGAAGAGGCTGCGGCAGCAGAGGGCGTGGCGCCTGATGATAGCGTACCGGAAGGTGAACCGTTGCCAGGTTCTGAAGAGCCTATGCAAGACCCAATTGATGAAATTCCCCAAGAAGATACGAGCACATTCGACAATGGAAACAATGAACAGAATTTTTAAAAAATCAACGTCGGCATCTTATCTTGTTGTCGCTGCGTTAGCCCTGTCAGGGTGTGAGCTGTTAGGGCCTAAGCCCGCGCATAAATTACCGTTGCCAGCCTTGGCTAAAGAGCAATATAAGCAACCGGTTAATTATCAGGAGCTGGAAAATAAGCCGCTGACTGCGGATAATTTGCGTACTAAAATAGAACTATACCCTGCGCGTACACAATTTTCAGAAGCGCCGCCAGTGGCCAAGCACAGCCGTACCATGACTAATGGGGTAGGTACTTACAGTCTTAATTTTGACGAAGCGGATTTGGGTGAGGTGGCTAAGGTTATTTTAGGTGATATTCTGGGGCAAAATTATGTGCTCAGTCCTAAGGTTGCCGGTAAAGTCACCTTACAGACCACGCAAGCCTTATCCAAAGAGGAGTTGTTGCCCACGCTGGAAATGGTGTTGCGGATGAATAACGCAGCGTTGGTTAAAGACGGCAAGATTTTTCATATAGAGCCCAGTACCGAAGCGTTGTACACCTCCGATGTGTCGGCGGGCGGCGGCACGCGCGGCGGTTATCAAACCCGTGTTATCAGCATTAAAAATGTCGGTGTGCAAAACGTGGCCGATATTATTAAGCCGTTGGTACGTGATAAAACCATTTTAAACGTAGATGTTACCCGTAACAGCATGGTGTTGTCTGGTACGCCAGATGAGATGGAGCGGGTAATGGATATGGTCAGTACGTTTGATACCGATGTGTTACGTGGCCGGTCTTTTGCGGTGTTTTCTTTGGCGCATGTTGATCCAGAAAAGGTGATAGAAGAGTTGAATGCTATTTTTGGTAAAAAAGGTGGCAAAGGCGAAGATAACGAGTTTTTCCGTTTTATTCCTATTGAGCGGATGAATGCGGTGTTGGCTATTACCCATCAAGCGAGTTATTTAAAAGACATAGAAAATTGGGTGTTTCGCTTAGATAAGGCGAATACCGCCAGTGGGGGTGGGGTTAATGTTTATAAAGTACAGCATGTGGATGCTGTTGAATTAGCCGATCAGTTAAACAGTATTTTTGGCAATGGCGGCGGTTCGTCTAAAAAAGAGAAAGCCGGAAAAACTGCACCAGGGCAATCTTCCGGTGAAATGACCAATAAAGACAGCTCTAGCTCGGACTCTTCTTCGGATACGTCATCTTCAAGTTCATTATCTTCATCGTCTTCAATATCGAAAAAAAGTTCTAAACGCAGTGGTTCGTCGTCGGGTTCGAGTGGTGATGTTAAAGTAGCCAATGTGGATAATGTTAAGATTATTGCTGATGAAGCCAATAACTCTGTCGTGGTGGTGTCTACGCCGCGAGAATACGCGGTTATGTTGCCGATTATTAAGCAGATGGATATTATGCCATTACAGGTGTTAATTGATGCGACCATTGCGGATGTGACGTTAACAAATAATTTATCATATGGGATTCAGTGGTTTTTAAATAATAAAACGGCAG
The DNA here is from genome assembly GCF_900163755.1 of Crenothrix polyspora. GTDB lineage: Bacteria > Pseudomonadota > Gammaproteobacteria > Methylococcales > Methylomonadaceae > Crenothrix > Crenothrix polyspora. The sequence goes on from NZ_FUKI01000156.1 coordinate 68,536, forward strand.
GGCCTGGCGGCACGATATCGGAAGATCCTATCAGCGGTAGGTCAGTTGCTACAGGTGGAACGGGAAGCTCTCATTTAATGGATCTTGTAGCAGGTGCTGCTATTAATGCAGCTACAGGAGGGATGGGTTATACTTTTTTAAGTAACTCCGGTGATATTAAGATGGTATTAGCCGCTGAAGCAGATAAAGGTAATGTTAAGGTTATTTCTTCTCCTTCATTAATGGTATTAAATAATCAAGAAGCTTCCATAGGTGTGGGTGATGAAATCTCTTTAACAACCGGCTCGCTTTCTGGTGTTACAGGAGGAGGCAATACGAATACCAATGGTTTCAGTAACACTCAAAATCAGCAACGAAAAACCGGTGTTAAATTAAAAGTTAAGCCTCGCGTTAATGCCAGTGGTATGGTCATTTTAGACATTGAACAAAGTGTTGAGGATGTTGATCCTAAAAAAGTAACGGGTGGTGGTAATCCGACTATTTTAACCAGAGAAATTAACAGTTCGGTAGCCGTGCAAAGTGGTGAAACGTTAGTTTTGGGTGGGTTAATTAGGGAAACTAATTCAAATAATAAAGCAGGGATTCCATTTTTGCATGAATTACCGTTGATAGGGCCGTTATTTGGTAATACAGGTGTGGCAAAGAAAAGAACCGAGTTAGTTGTATTAATTACGCCACGCGTGGTGAGAACTTTGCAAGACACCCGTGTTGTTACCGATGAATTTAGACGTAAATTAACGGGTATGTATGAAGATCCTTTAGCTCCTAAAAAGAAAAAAGAATGGTATACCACAGATCAATAGGTTAAAAATGCAAAAATTACACAGTCACTCAGTAAAAATTTTGGTATCTATCAGTTCAGTATTGGCGGGTTTGCTATTAACAAATTTCAGTTGGGCGGATTCTGCCAAAATAAGGTGGGATATAAATGGTCATTCTTATCAGCGTGTTGACGTTATTGCCGTTAAATGGTCTGTCGCTGATCAGGCTTGTGCTGAGAAAGGCGGTTATTTAGCTACGATTACTGGTAGAGAAGAACAAAAATTTATTGATACCCGATTTTTGACGCAAAGCATGGACATACCGCCTAGAGGCTATCATATTGGTGGATTTAAAGAATCTGGCAAATGGAAATGGTTAAATAATGAATCGTGGGCTTATTCGAACTGGTACAAAGAGCATCCTTATGATATTGGAACGCATCTAAGTATTTATAATCCTGGGTATTGGCTGGATAAAGATATAACAAAATACATTGATGGCTACATTTGTGAGTGGAGTAATAATAATTATCTAGGCAATGCGATTGTGCCGGATATTAATAATAACGGAGCGTTAGAATATGCTGTGTTATATCGTGATATTAACACTAAGCATGTTATTGTAATCAAAGACTCAAGCACCCATAATAAATTATCTGCACTGACCTTTCCTGCCGGTAGCGAACCTTCAGTGGGTATGATCGTACTAGAAAAGGCTGGAGCACAGAAAAGTACACTTGGCTTTGGTGTAATTATTTACGATGGGAAAAATACAGTCGTACAGCTTAAAGATATTCACAATACAGCTATCGGCAAAATACCTTTTTTAAGTAGCGGCTATAAACCCCGTTCTATTAGTGTTTCCGCTACAACAATCTCTGTGGTGGGTGTTGATAAAAACGGTAAAGCATTAATGGAAATATACAATAATGCAACTGGAAAGCGATTAAAATTGATATTTTAATTTTATGTCGTCACTTAGTCGCGATAAAAATAATGTGGCTCGGATTAGCTTGCTTATCGTTGGTTGATTGACATTCGTCGATCCCGGTAAGCTTAAAACCCGCTGTCACAATGCAGTCGATCAGGGTTGTTAAAGGCCAGTGATAATCGGTAAAGGTAAGCTTGGTGTCGCCAATAGTTCGGGTTACATCGTAGCGACGACCTTGGGCATAATAGCCTTCAAATTCGGTATTTACCTGCGTGTCATTATTATGTTGCATGTAAGAATTGAAGGCGGGATGGGGAGTGCATAGCACCAGAACACCACCGTGTTTAAGAACGGCGTAGCTTTGCTTGAACACGGACAGTACATCGTGCTTGCTTGGAATAGTCGATAGCATCATGATGGACACGACAGCATCGAAACGCATTTGTTGATCAGAAAGTAGGTGGGAGAATTGCGCTGCCGAAGCGACTAAAAACTCCCCTGTTGGGTGGCATTGGCTCGCTCGCTTAACCATATCGCTGCTTAAATCTATACCGACATAATGTTGATAGCCTTTTTGTCTGGCGTAGGGTAAAAAATGTCCCGCCCCGCAGCCAAGGTCAAGCAGAGCGCTGTTACCAGAAATAGCAGGCAGCGATCTCAACATACCAGGGATAACACGCGTATCCCATGTTTCTGTATGCCCGTAGTGTTCTGCAAAAACACCGTGGTATTGTTTTTTATGGATAGCCATTAAAAATAACAGTTAGTCTCTAAAATTATCAAACTGCAACGGCTGTTCCAGTTTTTCATTTCTCAGCATTTGAATAACATCTTGCAAGTCATCACGATTTTTACCCGTCACCCGAATCTTGTCGCCATTAATAGCGGCTTGCACCTTAAGTTTTTTATCTTTAATCAGCTTGACGATTTTTTTAGCCAATACCGATTCTATCCCCTGTTTCAGAGTAATTTCCTGGTGCATTAATTTGCCACTGCCTTTTGCATCACCCACTTCCATACAGGCAATATCAATACCGCGCCGGCTTAATTTTGCACACACCACGCTGAATATTTGTTGTAACTGAAAAGTAGATTCGGAGGTCATAATAACTTTTTCATCGGTTAATTCGACCGATGACTCGGTGCCTTTAAAATCAAAACGGGTCGTAATTTCTTTTACCACCTGGTCGATGGCGTTTTTAACTTCGTGCTGATCAAGTTCAGAAATAATATCGAAAGAAGGCATATCAAAGTGTATTGTTTAATCGGTAACAAAGACATTCAAGGCTTGCCTGAATGTCCACCTTAAAATCGCTAGCGCTTATAACTCAAACTCAGCGGGGTCAATTGCCAATTCCTTGGCGATTTTTACCGCCACTTTCTTTTCCATATCATCAAAATTGCCATCTGATGATGCAATGGCAATAATCATGCGTACCAATAAACGCGCCGCTTGTGCATTAGATTTCATTTTGCCTAACGCTTGGTAAGCACTGGCTTCACCAATATCTTTGTCAAATTCAAGTTTATTGACAAAATCCTGAAATGCCTTGATAACATCGCTGGTGGTAAAAATAGACAGCGTGTCATTGCTCTCTATAAACTTGATCATTTTTTGCTTTTCTTCTGAGCTGATGCTGCCATCGGCCATAGCAATCAACGCAGAACCTGCCATTGCAGCATTTAAAAAATCTTTGTTTTTAAACTTTAACGCTTCGGTTTTTAACTCGCTGGCTTTGGTTTTTAATTGGCTCAGAAAACTTTCAAAACTCATGTATTTACTCCTAATGGGGATTGGGGGTTAAGATTTTGCTTAATCTTAAACGATTATGCCCTTGTGTGACCAGAGTGTGCAAGGTTTCGTTACTGATGAACCAAAGACGACTTACATGTAAGACAGTTCCGCATAGTCATTTAATGGCAACGATTCTTGCAGGCCATAGTGCTGTTGACGGGTAATAATATCCCGCGCCCAATGCAAGTGAGTGGCCACTTCGCACATGGCATTGTGCATTTTAAATACCGCCGGTGCATGCTCATCGAGCAAACTTATCGCCATGTCATAATCGTCTTGTTCAACCTGATACACCGATTCAATCGCCGCTATTTGTGTTGGATGTATTGCCGTTTTGCCGATTAAACCGTGTGCTAAATCCAGTGCAAGCTCTTTTTTTAGCGTCGCATGATCCTCTAAATATTCAAATACCGGCGATGACAGCGCAAAGCCATAGGGTTTAAAAAGAGTGACTAATTGGGCAATAACTTGACCGATAGGCGTGTCATACAGGGTTAAATACCGAGGTCTACGAATACCCAACAAGCTCATTAAATCATTACCGCCAATGCGTAACATTAAAACCTGCGGTAACAAAGAATGCGCCAATAGCGCTTGGCGTAATTCAGTCATCGCATTAACATCAAATACCTCTTTGGTTTCCAATGTTGGCATAATTTTAAACGCAGTGCCTTGCAACTGATCAAAATACGCAGGCAATATATGGGCATTAAATTTGGGTAGTACAAAGCCATCAATGCGCTCAATATCGGGTAGTGCCAGTAATCGTGCTAGCACTTCTGGATTTCTGACCCGAATAAATCGGTAACGCTGTGGCAAATCTTTAAAGCCTTGCAAGCATAAGCCCAGATGGCGCAAGCTGCTGTCAACATCACTGTCTGCCACCGCATCTTCGGTGCAAAAAATCATTGATCGCAACATGGGTAATTTTTCGCCATTCGCACAATCCATTAAATCACGTCGGTGCGCTGGCATATATAACGGCGCACCTAAAGACCACGGCGAAAAAGATTTGGCGAAAGCAGTCATGATTAAACCTCTTGGATTAAAGCAGCGGCTTGATAGGGCAAATCGCTGCGCACGTCAACGGGAATAGATTTGGTTTGTGCAAGCCAGCGTAAATGCTGGGTTGCGGTATTATGGCTTTCACGCAATAGCAATAGTCTGGCTTTGCGGCGTAATAAAACCCGGGTTGCTTCGCCAATGCCAGGCTTAATATAATTATGATGGCGTACACCATAGCGCTCGGTTATGTCTTGTAAAAACTGCCGAGATACAGCTTGCAGTGCAGGGCGATCCATCGGATTATCACTGGGCATAATTGCCACATTCGATAACTTATCGACAGCCTCTAGTAGGCTATTGATAAAGTATTGCGATAAATCCTGCGCTTGGTAATTTTGGTAATACACACAACCGTGAAAATCGGTGGCGGCGGCGTTTTTATCAAGTACCGTGCGGCTAACCAAACCCGATACTGTTGCATTTAAAATGCACGATGGTATCAAATAATCGTCCGCGCTAGCGGCTATTGTTGCGCTACCTGATAAATCAGTTAACACATACAATTCAGCAGCTACAAAAATACCCGTGTCTTGTGTAAAAATGCGTAAACTTTCCGCTAATTGCCGGGCAATTACGCCTTTTCCAGTCCAGCCATCGACAAACACCAGTGTATCAGGGTGATGTTTGTTTGTTATGTAGTGCAACGCATTGGTATCTAAACCTATATCTCTTACGATGGAAACGGAATAATGCGGCACGTCCATTTTGTAATAGCGTTTTAGGATGTGTTTGAGTAACACCCCTATTGGCGTTCCAGCTCGCGCTAACGACACTAACGTAACGCCTTGTGTTCGTGTTGCCACAATTTGCTGCGCTAAACGCAGTAAGTCGTGTGCCATGCGCTGTTGATTTAATGCCAGTGCTTGATGAAATAATTTTACATAGGCAACCGATGGCAATGCTTCATGCGTCAGTAACTCGGAATAGTGTTTTTGCCCCGACTGTATCAGCGCTTCTTTTAAGTGTACAGGGGTGTTTTGCATTGCCATTGGCTTTAGCAAAAACCGCACGTCCTCAACAGTGTAACTGCCGGTGAAATAATTTACAATCATGATTAATTATATAAGTTTTAGTATTGCAAAAGTGTGACAATCGACAAATTATACTGAAAGTCGATAAGCTCAAAACAGAGGATTGGTTTTTGTTGCGTGCTGCGCGTTAGTAAGTCGTGTGAGGAATTTGGCGACTAACACGGAGCAATTTCAGCGTATATCCGAGGGCGTAACAGCCGTTCGTGGTGATAACGACACATGCTACAGCGTTTTCAACTTAGGAACGCGCACGAAATAACTTGAGCAAGTTCATGCTTCGACAGGCTCAGCACGAACGGTGGTGGCGTTTAAGTTGTTCAAGTTATTTCATGCACGTTCCTTAGGACAGTTACAGCCACCGTTTGTGCTGAGCTTGTCGAAGCATGAACGGCACACTTCGACAAGCTCAGTGCGAACGGTTACGCTGTAACTATT